>JBOHTC010000001.1:0-6896 GCA_050733495.1 Gemmatimonadaceae bacterium
CGCGAGCGCGATGCATCTCTCCAACGCATGCCGTGCTGGAACCTCCAGACTGACTACACGCATCCCTTCGGGGCCAAGACCAAGCTCGAGACCGGATTCAAGGGAACGACGCGCTCGAACGCTGATAACTCCACTGTTGCCTTTCTCGACTCCGCGACCGGCATCTACACCGCAGATCCAACTCGCGCAAATATCTTCGATTATCACGAACGGATCGGCGCGGTTTACGGCGTGCTCTCACAACAAGTCGGCCGAGTGCAAACGCAAGCCGGACTTCGGCTCGAGGAAGCGACGAGCCGATTCACGCTCCCGTCAATCGGTCAGGCGTTCGACAATCGGTATTCGAGTGCGTTCCCGAGCGCGATCCTCTCGTACAATTTCACGGACATGCGGCAGTTGAAGCTGAGTTATTCGCGGCGGATCAGCCGTCCGAACCCGTGGCAACTGAGCCCGATTGTGGATCGGAGCGATGCACGCCACGAATTTCACGGCAATCCGTCGCTTCGCCCGGAATACACCGACGCGGTCGAGCTCGCGTTTCAGGACGCGCATTCGTGGGGGTCCGTGCAGATCAATCCGTATCTGCGGAAAACCGCGCACTCCGTCCGCTACATCCAGACGTTCGATTCCACCGGTATCTCGGTGGCCACTTTCGATAACCTGGCAAGCACGCTCGTAACCGGTACCGACCTCAACGTGACGTACCGTCACTCGGCGCTCAGCTTCTTCGGCGGAGGCAGCATCTATCACTACAGCAGCGACGCGTCGAACCTTCCAGTCAACCTTTCCACGCAGTCGGTCGTTTGGAACATCCGGGCGAACGGGACGCTGAAGTTGTCCCCTGTGACGGACCTGCAGGCCTTCGCCAACTATCGCGCGCCGTCGGCAACGGAGGGTGGATCACGGAGCGCGTTCGTCTTTATGAACTTCGCGCTCCGCCGCAAGCTTTGGAACGACAAAGGCAGCGTCACGTTGCGCGCTTCGGATCCGTTCAATCTCATGTCATATGGTTTTAGAACTACAGACGGACGAGTGATCGAGCTGAACCAGCAACACTTCGGACAGCGCGCGTTGTTCGTTACGCTTTCTCGGACCTTCGGGCAACAGCTCAAGCTGCGGCCGCAGCAGCAGGAAGGCGACTCTCAAGGACCGCCGCAACCGGGGCCGCCGTAACTGCAACGGTGGTGGCATCGAGGGCCAAGTGCATCTTGACCGAGGGCTGAAGACTAACTGCATTGCTGATTGCGGACTGATTGAGGACTGCGGACTAACTGCTATTCCGAACTGCTGACTGACTGCGGATTGGGGTACTCACTCCGAAGTCCGAACTAGAAGCTGCGAACTACGGACTGCGGACACACTGATACTGCGAACTGCGGAAACCCCCCGTGGTGGTAAGAACAAAGTTCGATATAGCCACGAGCGAAGGGCTGGTCACTACCAGCGGGCAGCCGCTGAGAAACCCGGAATGAAAGCGAAACCTCCGATGCGCATGTTGTTGCTCGTTCCGTAATCCGCAGTTCGCAGCTTCTAGTTCGCATCTCGCAGTTAGTTCCCCAATCCGCAGTCAGTCAGCAGTTCGGAATAGCAGTTAGTCCGCAGTCCTCAATCAGTCCGCAATCAGCAATGCAGTTAGTTCTCAGCCCTCGGTCAAGAACGCCGTTGGTCCTCGGCCCTCGGTCAACATGCCGTTAGTCCTCGGTCCTCACTAGATTAGCCCCACGATGGAAGACCTCACGACCGGTCCTGTCACCCGGCATCTGCTGAAGACGACGAGCTTCATGCTCGTGACGATGATCTTCCAGACGCTGTATTTCCTGATCGACCTCTTCTGGGTCGGCAGACTCGGCACACACGCCGTCGCCGCCGTTGGAATCGCCGGCAACCTCACCTTCATCGTGCTCGCCCTCACCCAGATGCTCGGCGTCGGCACGACGACGGTCGTGTCGCACGCAATGGGCAGAAAAGATCGCGACGGCGCGCAGCTGATGTTCAATCAGGCGCAGGTCCTGGCAATTGTTACCGGATTGATCTTTCTGGTCATCGGAATGCTGGTCCGCGTTCCATATAGCCGAGCGATGAGTCCGGATCCGGAGACGGCCGCTCTCGCTAATCAGTATTTGCTTTGGTTCATTCCGGCGATGGCGCTGCAGTTTCTGATGGTCGCGGCGGGCGCAGCGCTACGCGGAGTCGGCAACTTCAAAACCGGCATGTTCGTTTCCACCGGCTCCATAATAATCAACATGGTCCTCGCGCCCTTTCTTATTTTCGGGTGGATGACGGGTCACGCGTTTGGCGTTGCCGGCGCCGCCATGTCGTCGCTCATCGCCATTGTCGTCGCCGTCATTTGGTTTGGCGCCTATTTCGTGGCGAAGAATTCGTATCTGCGATTCGTTCGCGGCGATCAGAAGCCGCAGCTCGCGCTCTGGCGGAAGATGCTCAACATTGGCCTGCCGGCCGGGTTCGAATTCTTGATGATGGCCGTGTATCTCATCGTTGTGTATTCGCTCGCCCGACCATTTGGCGCGGCAGCACAAGCCGGTTTTGGCATCGGTCAGCGCGTCATTCAATCGATGTTCATGCCCGCCGTAGCCCTCGGCTTTTCAGTGGCGCCGGTGGCTGGCCAGAATTTCGGCGCCCGCAATCGCGAGCGGGTCGTCGACACGTTTCGGAAAGCAGGTTTTATGGTGACGGCGCTCATGGTGCCGCTGATCGTCATCGGCGAGATCGCGCCCCACGCATTGATCGGCGTGTTCTCGAAAGATCCGGCGGTGCTCGACGTCGGCTCCGTATATCTCCGCATCGTGTCGTGGGCGTACATCGGGTCCGGATTGATCTTTGTCGCGTCGAGCATGTTCCAGGCAATGGGCAACACCATTCCGTCACTCGTAGCTTCCGGCGTGCGCGTCCTGCTCGTTGCTGTCCCCGCGATTGTCCTTTCGCGCACTCCTGGGTTTCAGCTGGTTTGGATCTGGTATCTGTCCCTCGGTGCGGTGTTCATTCAGCTCGCGCTTAGCATGCTGCTGCTACGACGGGAATTCAATCGCCGGCTCACGTTTCCTTTACAACCGAAATTGGACAACACTGCGATCGCGGCCGCGATGGTGGCCGCGGAGTAAGTGAGCACAGCGGTATTGATGCCATACGCCGTCGGCCGGATCGACTGACCGACGTAGAATTAACACGTAATCTTGCCGCAGTCGTTCCAGGTGTGCATACCTTAATCTTAGGGTTGGAGAAGCTTCCGACCAAAGGAGGAAGACATGCACGCCGATTTACGCGGTCTCGTATTGACGGCGGCGCTCGGAACAGGCATCGCTTGCGCGACCCCGGGGCGCGCGACTCACGCGGCGCTAAGCATCGCTGCTCCACGCCAAACGGGTTCGGTCACTGCGGCGACTCAACCCGAACCGCCCATAATCCAGGTGCGCGAATACTGGGGTTCGCCTATCGTGTCGATCGTCGGCTGGGCGCCGGACGAATCCGCCTACGGATTGCGTGCATCGCTGGCGCTAGATGGCTCATTGATCAGAGACCATCGACTTTATGTAAATCCGTACTACATAGGGTATCCGCCGTCACTCGACCAACGGCTTCTCGCGATTTCCCAGAGATCCCGCCAACCTCAGCGAGGCCTGGTCCGAACGGTGATACCGCCTCGAGAACTACTTGAATCCACGAGACTCTTGCGCGACGACTATGCCTGTTTTGGGGGGAGCTGCTCTCCATTCGAGAGGTTCGAGGTACGCGTCCCCGATGCCCTCCTCAGAGCAAACCGTGACAGTGTGGCGATTCAGGTCTACGACGGTGCGCGTGAGGAATTGATAATCACGATTCGTCGTGATCTGATTGACCCGTACTTGCGCACGGTTGACTCCGTGACCGCGGCGCTGCGCTGGGACTCTCGAACTAACTCCCTGGAAACTCGATCCGCGCCGACTTCGCGATCTCCCTGACTTTCCCCATGATCGCGTTCGCCTGCTTGTCATCTCCGCGCCGCTCCAAAGCTTCGGCAAGGACGGCTCCGGTGTACGCATAGGTGTACGGTATTCCAGCCGAAGCACGATCGATCCAGTCTCCCTCTTTCTTGAGAGAGTCGGGCGCGCGATAGACCGTGTCCCACAAAGCCTTGGTTCGATTGACGTCCACGTACATGCCGCCGATGCGCGGCGTCGCAGGGCTATCCGTGAGGGGATGGTCGACGAGCTTCTGCACGAAACCCTGCGAAAGAAGATACGGCTCCATCCCCAGGCCAGCCGCGCCTCCGACTGATACATAGATCGGACGCTCGGGGAATGAATCTCTGATCAGCCGAAGGAGCACCAGCTGAGGCCGCAGCAGGTAACTCGGTGGGATGTGCAGCGTGATGTCGCCCTTGCGGAATATCTGCGGCTGATCGAGCTCGATAATATCCGGAATGGAATCGGCTTCGGCGTACGACATCTTGAGCGGCGGCCCCGATGGTTTCTTCCACTCCGTGTTCCGGTAGATCGCCGGACCTTTTGCCGCATCGTAAGTCTCAACCGGCCGGCGAATGAGCTGTCGCGCGTACCAGTCGCTGCCCAGATAGGTTGTCACGGCAACCGTTACGTCGCGACGCACTCCCTCCACTTCCTGCGCGTACCAGAGCGGAAAAGTGTCGTTGTCGCCATTGGTGACGACGATCGCGTATGGCTCCAGTGAATTCAGATAGTCGTGAGCCCAGTCCTGCGTGAAACGGTCATGCGCTCGCGAGGCAAACTTCCAGTTGCCGACTAACGGAATCAGTGCGATGAGAAGGATCGGTGCCGCGAGCGCCAATCCGCGTCGCGTCGGCCTGCGCCGCGCAGTCGCTGGCACAGGGACTGATTGTTTTTTTGACGGCTTTGCTCGCACGGGTTCGGGTTGTGTCCTTTCGCCAAACACAGCGGCGAGCCGCGCCCAGAGAAAGGCGATACCGATCGACGCCCACACTCCCCAGCCGGAGAAGCTCCAGATATAGAAGTAGTCGCGATCGCGCGGCTCCCTGTCGACGTTGCCACCGAGCTGCGGGTCCTGCGACCATCCGTACTTGAAGTTGAGATAGTAGATGAGCGCCAGCGTCAGCGTGAACATGAGCGGGCCAAAATACCAGAAGGTCTTTCGGTCGCGCCGCCAATGGACATAGGCGCCGAGCAGCCCCAGCCCCATGAACAGGAAAGCCAGCACGAACTGCAGGCCCTCCATCGTCTGGTGTGAATCGCGCAGCCACTGCCACTTGAAGTAGAGCCACCACATTCCGAGCTGCGCCGAGGGAGGCGCCTGGCGTCCGATTTTCGCCGGATACTGCTCGCGATTGATGACGTATATCCAGCGATCTTTCGTCAGCTTGGTGAACGTGCAGTCGGCTTCGAGCTTCGTATCGCACGCGGTCGGCGAGCCTTCGTTAATAGCCGGAAAATACGCGGCACGAATTGGCTCATACGCGAACGGCGTGAGTCCGATTGCCATCGCGCCGAGAGCTGCGAGTACGAGCCTCCACCGGAGTAGAGTCTTCCACCGGGTCGTGAGAATCGCGAGACCTGTCGCGGGCAGCGCGAGAAACCCGGCGGGATGGTTCGCGTATCCGAGGCCGAGCAGGAACGCGACGAGTATCAGCCAACGATCAGCACTCGGCGAATCCGGATCGTCGACCCACTGAAGCATCAGCCACGAAACGACCGTGAGAAAGAGAAGAGAAACAGTGTAGACCTTCTCGTTGACCACTGACTGATTCCACACCGTGAACGCGGTAGAGCCGAGGAGCGTGGCGATTGCCGCGACGACGAGTCGCGTCCATCTCTCGTCTATCCAGCGCGCGACGATTCGTTCGGTAATCAGAAACCAGAGTCCGGCCGAGCACGCGCTGGCGAGCGCCGCGAGAATGTTGATCCTGGCGGCGTACGAGACCGGAATCGGCAGCGACGCGAAGGCGTGGCCGAGCAGCATGAAGAATGGATTGCCGGGCGGGTGGGGAATTCCGAGGACCTTCACCGCGGCCATGTACTCGCCGGTGTCCCACATCGCGACAGTGGGCGAGAGCGTCAGCAGGTACAGCGCGAATACGAGCGTAGCAGCGATTGCGGCTGCGATGTACGACGGTTTGTAGCTGTCCCGATCAGAGAACGCTGTTGTCGTAGTCACTGGACGAATAGTCGAAGGTGGAGGGTCTTCACGCCTGTAGTCTGAGCGCGGACGCTGCCCCTGTCTAGTCGGTCCTGGACTAAAGCGGATGTTGGCGGCCCCGGAGTGGGGACCTACATTGGACACTTGTCTATTGGGGGCAGCGACGCCAAACCAATACGCTTCGCCCGCGGCCATCGAAGTAACTCGCCGCCCTTGGCTTCGTGCCGCACGGTGGATGGGGTGGTGCGTATTGTTCGTGCCGCTCACCATCGTGCTGCACGAGGTCGGGCATTATCTCGCCGCGATCTGGGTCGGGTCAGCGAACCCCACGATCCACTATAGTTGGACGAATCCCGGCGATCTGACCGTAGCGCGTGCCTCGGCGAACGGCATCATCGGCCTGGCAGGTCCTTCGATAACGATCCTTCTTTCCGCGTTGGCCTGCGCGTGGATCCTTCTGCGCGCGCCAGCGCGCTGGGCGTTCGCGCTGGCTATCACCGCTGTCTCCCGTTTTGTTGTCGCGGTTCCCTACACCGTAATCAAAGTCGTCGTGCGGCTGCTGGGAGGAGGCGTGCGTCCGCCCGCCTTCGACGAGTACAAGGCAGGTGTCGCGCTTGGATGGTCCGGCGATGCGCTGCTCGCTTCGACCACTCTCGTTCTCGCCGCGGTGCTGGTGTGCGTTGCCGTGAAGCTGCCTCGAGGAGAACGCGCAGTCGCGTGGTCAGGACTCATTATTGGAACGGCGCTGGGCTGGATCTGTTGGATGCTTCTTC
>JBOHTC010000002.1:0-1591 GCA_050733495.1 Gemmatimonadaceae bacterium
TCGTCTACCTGGTGGTCCTGTTGTTGCCGATCTACTGGATGCTGAACATGTCGCTGCGCGAAAACAACGACATCATGTCCGAGCTGGCGTTCTATCCGCATCGCCCCACGATCCAGAACTACGTCCAGATCCTCACCGACCGGTCGTGGTACATGGGGTACGTCAATTCGTTCGCCTACGTCAGCATGAACACGATCATCTCGCTGGTGGTCGCGCTGCCGGCGGCCTACGCGTTCTCGCGCTACCGCTTCCTGGGCGACAAGCACCTGTTCTTCTGGCTGCTGACCAACCGCATGGCGCCGGCGGCGGTATTCCTGTTGCCGGTGTTCCAGCTCTATACGGCGCTGGGGCTGATCGACACGCGCCTCGCGGTGGCGCTCGCCCACACGCTGTTCAACGTGCCGCTGGCGGTCTGGATCCTGGAGGGCTTCATGTCCGGCGTCCCCAAGGAGATCGACGAGACCGCTTTCATCGACGGCTACTCGCTGCCGGGATTCTTCGTCACCGTGTTCATCCCGCTGATTCGCGCCGGCGTGGGCGTGACCGCGTTCTTCTGCTTCATGTTTTCCTGGGTCGAGCTGCTGTTCGCGCGCACGCTCACCGTCACCGCGGCCAAGCCGATCGCGGCGGTGATGACGCGCACGGTCAGCGCTTCCGGCCTGGATTGGGGCCTGCTGTCCGCGGCCGGCATGCTCACCATCGTCCCCGGGGCGCTGGTGATCTATTTCGTCCGCAACTACATCGCCAAGGGCTTTGCCCTCGGCCGCGTGTAAGGAGCGAGGAAACAGATGACGCTGGGATGGATGGTCTGGACGATGCCCACCGCGATCTTCTTCGCGGCGATTGCGGCGATCCTCGCGGCCATGACGGTCTGGCAGGTTCTCGCGCCCAGTCCCGAGCGGCGCGGATTCCTCCCGATCCCGACCACGCCGGGAGACCGGCTGTTTGTCGGGCTGCTGGTGAGCGGCTATGTGCACCTCGCCTGGCTCGGCCTGACCCCGGCCAGCCTTTGGGGCGCATTCGCGATTTCGGTGATCTGGATGGGAGTGGTGATGCGCTGGGGTTGAGCGCGGCCGTCCCGTTTCAAGTTGCATCGACCGGTGTCGAGGCCTTCGCACCGGGCGGGCATGCCGGGAAACCGGCTCGATGACGAGGGCCACCAGAGAGGAGCGGATATGAAAAGTACGGCAGGAAGTGGAAAACTCAGGGCGCTCGCCTTGAGCTGCATCGCCGCGTCCGTGCTGGCGGCCTTTACGGCCCCGGCGCTCGCGGACGAGGCGGCAGCGAAAAGATGGATCGACAGCGAGTTCCAGCCGTCCGTCTTGAGCAAGGAGCAGCAGCTCAAGGAGCTGCAGTGGTTCATCAAGGCAGCCGAGCCCTACAAGGGCATGACCATCAAGGTGGTATCCGAGACGATCCCGACGCATGCCTACGAGTCGAAGGTGCTCACCAAGGCCTTCGAGGAGATCACGGGCATCAAGGTCGTCCACGACGTGATCCAGGAGGGCGACGTCGTCGAAAAACTGCAGACGCAGGTGCAGACGGGAACGCCGATCTACGACGCCTTCATCAACGACGACGACTTCATCGG
>JBOHTC010000003.1:0-1487 GCA_050733495.1 Gemmatimonadaceae bacterium
TTGCCTTTGACCAGATCGATAAAGCCCCTGAGGAAAGAGAAAGAGGCATTACGATCGCGACCGCTCACGTCGAGTACGAGAGTGAGAAGCGGCATTATGCGCACGTCGACTGCCCGGGACACGCCGATTACGTGAAGAACATGATCACGGGCGCCGCTCAGATGGATGGAGCGATACTCGTCGTATCAGCGGCAGATGGCCCGATGCCACAGACGAGAGAGCACATCCTGCTCGCCAAGCAGGTGAACGTGCCCTACATCATCGTCTTCATGAACAAGGTCGACATGGTGGACGACGCCGAGCTGCTGGACCTGGTAGAGCTGGAAGTAAGAGAGCTTCTTAGCTCCTACGACTTCCCGGGCGACGACACGCCGATCATCAAAGGCTCAGCTCTCAAGGCTCTGGAATCAGGAGACCCCAACAGTGAGTACGGGAAGAAGATCGGGGAGCTGATGGATGCCCTGGACTCCTATATCCCGCAGCCCAAGCGCGAGACCGATAAGCCGTTCCTGATGCCCGTGGAAGACGTGTTCTCTATCACCGGAAGAGGTACCGTGGCAACCGGGAGAATCGAGAAGGGCAAGATCAAGGTCGGAGAGGAAGTGGCTCTCATTGGCTTCAACAGTGACAAGAAGACCGTCATCACGGGGGTCGAGATGTTCAGGAAGCTCCTGGACGACGGCCAGGCTGGTGACAACGTCGGTCTTTTGCTTAGAGGCATAGACAAGAACGACGTCGAGCGCGGGATGGTGTTGGCCAAGACGGGGTCGATCACACCTCACACCAAGTTCAACGCCGAGGTGTACGTCCTGACCAAGGAAGAGGGCGGGCGACACACGCCTTTCTTCAAGGGCTACAGGCCTCAGTTCTACTTCAGGACTACGGACGTGACGGGAAGTGTAGAGCTGCCCGAGGGGATGGAGATGGTGATGCCTGGCGACAACGTGCAGATGACGATCGAGCTCATCACGCCGATCGCGATGGACGAAGGTCTCCGCTTCGCGATCAGAGAAGGTGGAAGAACGGTCGGAGCAGGTGTCGTAACCAAGATCATCAAGTAAGGGGGAGGCGGGAGGCGGGAGGCGGGAGGCGGGAGGCGGGAAGCGGGAAGCGGGAGGCGGGTTCGTAACGCGCACCGAAGCAAGTCCCAAGTCCGCAGTCCGCAGCTTCTAGTTCGCAGTCCGCAGTAAGTTCCCCAATCCGCAATCAGTCAGCAGTTCGGAATAGCTGTTAGTCCGCAGCCGTCAATAAGCGAGAGAAACTATGGCAGGAAGAATTCGAATTCGGCTCAAGGCATTCGACCACGCGGTCATCGATCAGGCGTCCGCGGACATCGTCCGCACGGCCGAGAAGACCGGTGCGCAGGTGAGTGGTCCTATTCCGCTGCCGACAAAGACGAAGCGCTGGACCGTTCTTCGCTCGCCGCACGTCGACAAGAAGTCGCGCGAGCAGTTCGAGCTCAAGACGCACAAGCGGCTGATCGACAT
>JBOHTC010000004.1:0-1361 GCA_050733495.1 Gemmatimonadaceae bacterium
GGTACAGACCGGGAGGATGGGTGAGCGCTAGACCGGGAGGATGGGTGAGCCCGATTTAGTACTCACCTTTATGCACGGACCTTTTTGGAGGTTGTCGTGCCCTGGAGGACTCCCACTCCGATGTCGCAACGCGAAGAATTTGTTAGGCTCGTTCACCAGAGACGGCACCCCATCACCGAGCTGTGTGTTGCCTTTGGGATCAGCGAGAAGACCGGTCACAAGTGGCTCTCGAGATTTCACGAGCAAGGTATTTTTGGTCTGGCCGATCGATCACATGCGCCACACCTGGCAGCTCACCAGATCTCTCCCAAGGTGCGTCGACAGATAACGCGCTTGCGATCGGAGCATCCCACCTGGGGAGCGAGAAAATTGCGAGTGGTCTTAGCGCGGAGCTCTCCCGAGATCACATGGCCGGCGCCCAGCACCATCGGTGAGCTCCTGCGCCGCGAGGGTCTCATCCACAGGACTCGACGCACACGCTACGCGAAGACGAGAGCGGGCGCACCGCTAGACTCAGGCCTCACTCTAGCCACTGCCCCCAATGATGTCTGGACCACGGACTTCAAGGGCGAGTTCCGACTGAGCCCCGGGCCATACTGCTATCCCCTAACCGTGCTCGATGCGCAGAGCCGCTATCTCTTGGGCTGTACGGCTCTCTTGTCCACGGCGACAGTTCCAGTAAAGGTCGTCTTCACCAGACTCTTCGAGAGCTTTGGACTGCCGGCAGTTATTCGGAGCGATAACGGTGTACCGTTCGCTAATTCTCTCTCGCTCGGCCGACTCTCCACGCTCTCGGTCTGGTGGATCAGGCTCGGAATAAGGCCCGAGCGAATCACTCCTGGCCACCCTCAGCAAAATGGCCAGCACGAGCGCATGCACAAAACCCTGAAGGCTGAAGCCACGCGTCCAGCGAGCGCAAGCTTGAGAGCTCAGCAAGCTCGCTTCGATCGGTTTCGCCGCGAGTACAACTCGCTCCGTCCCCACGAGGCCTTGGGCCAGCGTGAGCCGGCGAGCCTCTACAAATCCTCGCCTCGTAGCTTCCCGAAGCAATTGCTGCCGATCGAATATCTCGCGCATCTCGAAGTGCGCTCTGTCGGAGGGAATGGCATGGTCACCTGGCAAGGCCGGAAATTCTGGCTCACCAAAGCTCTTTCAGGAGAGAACGTGAGCCTTGAAGAAACCGATGAGGAAACTTGGACCGTAAACTTTGGCCCGCTCACTCTCGGCACTTACCACCCACCGAGTAATATATTTTTGCCTGAGACCTGCTGGAAAACCGATGCTAGCGAGGACTAATGAAACCGCGCTCGCGGCTCACCCATCCTCCCGGTCTAAGGCTCACCTATCCTCCCGTCCGTACA
>JBOHTC010000005.1:0-1782 GCA_050733495.1 Gemmatimonadaceae bacterium
GGAGTGCGGACAGTCGGAAGTTCGTCGCTTAAGGGGATCACGCTTTTTCGGCTCCGCGTGTCTATTCGGCTTTGAAGGCGGCGTACATGCCGAGCATCGCGTTGGTCTGCCCGCCCGCTATTCTGGCCAGAGCGAACCACACAAAGACGAACAGCAGAACACGGAATCGCTCACTCCTCACGCCGCCTCCGGAAAGTGCGCCAAGATGGCAAAACCGGTCGAATGCGGCAAGTTGGCACGCTCAGCGGTTGCATAAATCTCCCGATTCCGCCGATATGGCAGAGATTTTCGGCCCCGTGCTTGCCTCAGGTTAAACAGATTGCAACAACTGAAACGGAGCGAGGCACGCTCCCGGGAGAAACCAGGAATGGCTGACAAAGTAATCGGAATCGATCTCGGCACCACGAACTCGGTCGTCGCGGTGATGGAAGGCGGAGACCCCGTCGTCATCCCCAACGCCGAAGGCGGTCGCACCACCCCCTCCGTCGTCGGATTCACCAAGGACGGCGAACGGCTCGTTGGTCAGATCGCAAAAAGACAGGCTGTAACCAATCCGCAGAACACCGTCTTCTCCATCAAGCGCTTCATGGGACGCAAGATGTCCGAAGTCGCTGACGAAACGAAGCGTGTTCCATACAAGGTCGTCGCCGGGTCGAACGATGTCGCGACCGTCGAAGTCCAGGGCAAGCGCTATTCGCCCCCCGAGATCTCCGCGATGATCCTGCAGAAGATGAAGCAGACCGCTGAAGACTACCTCGGCTACAAAGTCGAGAAGGCGGTCATTACCGTGCCTGCCTACTTCAACGACTCGCAGCGCCAGGCGACCAAGGACGCCGGCAAGATCGCGGGTCTCGATGTGCTTCGCATCATCAACGAGCCGACTGCGGCAGCTCTCGCCTACGGTCTGGACAAGAAGAAGGACGAAAAAGTCGCCGTCTTCGACTTGGGCGGCGGCACTTATGATATCTCGGTCCTCGAGCTGTACGACGTCGAAGGATCGCGACAGTTCGAAGTGAAGTCGACCAATGGTGACACACACCTCGGTGGCGATGACTTCGATCAGCGCGTCATCGACTGGCTCGTGAGCGAGTTCAAGCGCGATCAGGCGATCGACCTCTCGAAAGATCCGATGGCGCTTCAACGCCTGAAGGAAGCAGGCGAGAAGGCGAAGATGGAACTGTCCACTACTCAGTCCACTGACATCAACCTTCCCTTCATCACCGCCGACCAGAGCGGACCGAAGCATCTCAACTATACGCTCACCAGAGCGAAGTTCGAGCAGCTGGTCGACGACCTGATTCAACGCACGATTCCCCCGATGGAGCAGGCGCTCAAGGACGCGGGCATCAAGCCGAACGAGATCGACGAAGTTCTTCTCGTCGGCGGATCGACCCGCATTCCGAAAATCCAGGACATCGTCAAGAAGTTCTTCGGTAAAGAGCCAAATCGCGGCGTAAACCCGGACGAAGTCGTGGCAATCGGCGCTGCGGTTCAGGGCGCGGTACTGACCGGCGAGCAGAAGGATGTTCTATTGCTCGACGTCACTCCGCTGTCACTTGGTATCGAGACGCTCGGCGGAGTCACCACGGTGCTCATTCCGCGCAACACTACGATTCCGACCAAGAAGAGCGAGACTTTCTCGACGGCTGACGACAATCAGACGACGGTGGAGATCCACGTTCTACAGGGTGAGCGCGAGCTCGCGACGTACAACAAGACCATCGGCAAATTCCAGCTCACCGGGATTCCGCCCGCACCGCGCGGCATGCCGCAGGTCGAGGT
>JBOHTC010000006.1:0-7648 GCA_050733495.1 Gemmatimonadaceae bacterium
GTCATCGAGACAGGCCGCATGGCGAAACAGGCCTCTGGATCCGCAGTGGTCCAGTTCGGCGAGACGATGGTTCTCGCGGCAGTAACTGTCAGTGAGAACGAAAGTCCCCTCCCGTTTTTCCCCCTCCTCGTCGAGTACAGAGACAAAGCTTACGCCGCGGGCAAGATCCCCGGTGGATTCATCAAGCGAGAAGGCCGACCCTCCGACCCGGAAATCCTCAAAGCGCGCATCATCGACAGATCGATCCGCCCGCTCTTTCCCGAAGGCTTCAAGAATGAAGTCCAGGTCTTCATCTACGTAGTCTCGGCCGATCAGGAAAACGACGCCGACGTGATGGCGCTGGTCGCCGCCTCCTTTGCGCTCAACGCATCGAAGATCCCGTTCATGGGACCGATAGCCGCCGTCCGTATCGGCAGGGTGCAGGAGAATTGGATTCTCAATCCAACCTTCCAGCAACTCCCCTATAGCGACATGGATATCGTTGTCGCTGCCTCGAAAGATTCGATCATGATGGTCGAGGGCGGAGCGCTCGAGGTGAGCGAGGCCGACGCGCTCGAGGCGCTTACCGTCGGACACCGCGGCGTCAAGGAGCTCATCTCGATTCAGGAAGAGCTCCTCTCTCGTGGCCGCGCTGAGAAGATGACGTGGAAGAAGGCCGAGCTCGGACCCGAGATCAAGAATCGCGTCGACGAACTGACCAAGGGAATACAGGCGGCGATCAATCACCACGAGAAGCACGCGCGAATCGGTGCGATCGAGATCGTGAAGAAGGAGGCGGCGGAGAAACTCGTCGCCGAATTCCCGGATAACGCCAAGGACATCCACAATCTCGTCGGCGACGTCGAGTACCACGCGCTCCGCTCTCAGGTGCTGGACACAAACAAGCGCGTCGATGGACGCGGCACCAAGGAAGTCCGGCCGATCACCATCGATACCCAGGTGCTGCCCCGCGCGCACGGCTCCGCACTCTTCACCCGCGGCCAGACGCAAGCACTCGTCGCACTCACACTCGGCACCGCGAATGACGTTCAGCGCCTCGACAGCATCGATGATGCCGGAGAGACCACGAAGTCGTTCATGCTCCACTACAACTTCCCGCCGTTCTCGACCGGCGAAGTCCGACCAATGCGCGGCACGAGCAGACGCGAGATCGGACACGGCAACCTGGCTGAGCGCGCGCTACAAGGCGTCCTGCCTGCGTTCGAAGATTTCCCGTACACCATCCGCATCGTCTCCGATGTCTTGGAGTCGAACGGATCTTCCTCGATGGCATCAGTCTGCGGCGGTTCACTCGCATTGTTCGATGCCGGAGTTCCGCTCCGCTCGGCAGTCGCCGGCGTCGCGATGGGACTCATCAAGGAAGGCGAGCGGTACGCGATCCTGACCGACATCCTTGGTACCGAAGACCACCTCGGCGACATGGATTTCAAGGTTGCCGGCACTGAAAATGGAATCACGTCCATTCAGATGGACATCAAGATCGAAGGGCTCGATCTCAAGATTGTGAAGGAGGCTCTGACTCAAGCTCGCGAGGGCAGACTCCACATCCTCGGCGAGATGCGCAAGGCACTCGCTGAGCCGAGAGCAGATCTCTCGCCGTACGCACCGCGCATCGTCACGCTGACGATCAATCCGGAGAAGATCGGCGACCTCATTGGGCCGAAGGGCAAGACGATCCGCGGAATCCAGGACGAGACCGGCGCGGAAGTCACCGTCGATGACAGCGGACTGGTGACCATCGCAGCGGTTGGTGGCGAAGCGATGGAGAGAGCGAGGCAGATGATCCAGGCTCTCACCGCCGAGCCGGTAATCGGCGAGACCTACGAAGGAACCGTAAAGAGCACGACTGCTTTTGGCGCCTTCGTCGAGATCATGCCCGGAACTGAAGGTCTCGTGCATATCTCCGAGCTCAAGCACGGACGCACCGAGAAAACCGAAGACGTCGTCAAGAAGGGAGACCGCGTCAAGGTCAAGCTTCTGGAGCGCGATGAGCGCGGACGTCTGCGTCTTTCCATGAAGGCGTTGGTGGCCAAGCCTGAGGGAGAGGCGGGAGGCGGGTCGCGGGACGAGGGAAGCGGGACGAGGGAAGCGGGAAGCGCTGACGCTCCAGCGCTCGCTGCCGTCGGCGCCGAAACTGCCGGCAACGGTGGCGAAAGCGAAGAGCAAGGTGAGCGATCAGGGCGTGGCGAGCGCAGTGAGAGACCGCGACGCGGGCGCGGCGGCGGTGGTCGCGGCGGCTCACGTGGTGGAGGGCGCTCGCGCGAGTGAGCGGCGTCACGACGTGCGCGGAATCTGATCTGCGCCGCACCGTTCTACCGAACGGGCTGACCGTACTCTCGGAATACATGCCGGGAGTACGGTCGGTCGCTTTGGGGGCGTGGGTCCGCGCTGCTTCGCTGCACGAGAGCGCGGACAAGATGGGCGTCTCGCACATGCTCGAGCACATGGTTTTCAAGGGCACGGCGACAAGAAGTGCAAAGGATCTGGCGCTCGCGCTCGAAACGCTGGGAGGCTCGCTCGACGCGTATACGGCGCGCGAGCACACCGCGTATCAGGCGAAGGTGCTGGACGAGCACTTGCCCCAGGCGGCGGACGTGCTGGCCGACCTGATCTTCCGGCCAACGCTGCGTGCATCCGATCTCGCTCTCGAGAAGAAGGTGGTGCTCGAGGAGATCAACACCGTCGACGACACACCGGATGATCTCGTCTTCGAGCTCCACAATACTCAGCTCTGGGGAAACCATCCGTATGGTTTCCAGATCCTCGGCACGAGGGAAACGGTGGGATCGCTTCGGGCGACGGATCTTCGCGCCCTTCATTCGCGCGCCTATCATCCGGAGCAGATCGTGGTCGCCGCCGCGGGTAACGTGGAGCACGATGCTTTGCTCGATGCGCTCGAGGCGACTGGTTGGGGCGACGTGCCCCGCGGTGGGCTACCGGCGCTCGGGTCTCCGGCTCCAATCGTGCAAACACCTTCTGCCGTGCACTTCGAGCGTGAGACGGCGCAAACCCACATCGTCATCGGCAGCGATGCGTTTCCGCACAGCGATCCGCGCCGCTACGCGATGACGATGATAGGCACGCTTTTCGGCGGAGGCATGAGCTCGCGCCTGTTCCAACGCATCCGCGAGGAACTGGGTCTGGCTTACTCGGTCTACTCGTTTCAGTCGTTTCACGTGGATGTTGGAATGCACGGCGTCTACGTTGGTACGACTCCCGAGAGCGCGCGGTCCGCTGTCGACGCAATCAACGCAGAGCTGGAGAAGCTCTCCGCCGAAGGTTTCAGCGAAGAAGACATAGCCGCTGGAAAAAGCCAGCTGAAAGGACAGATTACACTCTCGCTGGAGAGCTCGACGTCTAGAATGTTCCGGGCGGCGGGAACAGAGCTTTACGGCGAACCGTACCGGACGCTGGACGATCTTCTGGCGCTGATCGACGCGATCGACGCGCAAACGGTAGTTGACGTCTGCAGGACTTACTACGCACCGGCCCGGCAAACCCTGGTTAGTCTTGGCCCGAGCGCGGCGGCGTGATGCGCGGCGAAATCAACTTCCACCCGACCAATCTGAGATGAAGATCGGAGTACCGAAGGAAATAAAGACAAACGAGAATCGCGTCGCCCTCGTTCCGGCGGGCGCTGAGGCGTTCGTCGCCAAGGGCCACTCCGTAACCATCGAGAAAGGAGCCGGCGAAGGAAGCGGGTTCCCGGATAGCGCGTACACCGGCGTCGGGGCGAAAATCGGCCCGAACGCGGACGCCGTCTGGCGCGAAGCGGATATGATCATGAAGGTGAAGGAGCCGATCGCGCCCGAATGGCCACGCATGCGGAAAGAGCAAGTGGTCTTCACCTACTTCCATTTCGCCGCCGACAAGGAGCTGACCCTCGCTCATCTCAAGAGTGGCGCGATCTGCATCGCTTACGAGACGGTGGAGCTCCCGAACCGCGAGCTACCACTTCTCACGCCGATGTCAGAGGTCGCCGGCCGCATGGCCGTACAGGAAGGCGCGAAATATCTCGAGAAGCTCCACGGCGGGCGAGGTGTGCTCCTTGGAGGCGTCCCCGGCGTCGCGCCCGGCAAAGTCGTTGTTCTTGGCGGCGGAATCGTCGGAATCAACGCCGCAAAGATGGCGGCGGGTCTGGGAGCCAAGGTCACCGTGCTGGACCTTTCGCTCGAACGTTTGCGGTATCTCTCGGACGTGATGCCCGCCAACGTCACACTCATCTATTCCAATCGTCATAACATCCTGGAGCAGATCTCCACTGCGGATCTGGTCGTTGGGGCGGTTCTGATACCCGGAGCAGTCGCCCCCCGACTCATTCGCCGCGAAGATTTGAAGACGATGCAGCCTGGAGCGGTTATCGTCGACGTCGCCATCGATCAGGGCGGCTGCGTCGAGACCATCCATGCCACAACGCACGAAAACCCAACCTACGTCGTGGATGGGATCATCCACTACGGAGTAGCGAACATGCCCGGCGGAGTACCACGCACATCAACGCTTGCCCTCACCAACGCGACTTTCCCGTACGCGATGCAGCTCGCGGGCAAGGGGTGGAAGCAAGCGCTCAAGGACAACGCCGCGCTGCGGAAGGGATTAAATATCGTGGACGGAAAGGTGACATATCCCGCTGTCGCTGAAGCATTCGGCTTGCCGTTCACCCCACCCGATTCATACCTGAACTAATGCGATTTCCATTCTGGAAGCCGGGCGCCCTGTTCCCGGCGAATGCAATCGCCGTCGACCTCGGCACCGCCAACACGCTGATTTACGTGAAAGGAGAAGGCATCGTGTTGAACGAGCCTTCGGTGGTCGCTCTCGATCGCGAGACCAGGAAGATCAAAGGCGTTGGCCTCGAGGCGAAGCGCATGCTTGGGCGCACGCCCGAAGGCGTGATTGCGGTGCGTCCCATGAAGGACGGCGTCATCGCCGACTTCGACGTCACCGAGAAGATGCTGCGCTACTTCCTCGCGCTGATCATCGAGAATCACGTTTTCAAGGTGAAGCCGCGCGTCATCGTGTGCGTCCCGTCGGGCATCACCGAGGTGGAGAAGCGCGCCGTGCGCGACTCGGCCCTGGGAGCGGGAGCGAAGGAAGTCTTCATGGTGGCCGAGCCAATGGCGGCGGCTATCGGCGTCGGCCTTCCGGTTGAAACCCCAACCGGCAACATGGTGATCGACATCGGTGGCGGCACCACCGAAATCGCGGTCATCGCGCTTTCGGGCATCGTCAGTGACACCTCGATCCGCACCGGCGGCGACGAGCTCGACATGGCGATCGTGCAGTTCATGCGCAAGAACTACAACCTGCTGATCGGCGAGCCGACCGCGGAACAGATCAAGATTACCATCGGCTCGGCGGCGCCCGTGGGCGACGAGCGCGAGATGGAGGTGAAAGGCCGCGACCTGGTTTCGGGCATCCCAAAGACCGTACGCGTCCATTCCAGCGAGATTCGCGAGGCAATCCAGGAGCCCATCCAGCAGATCGTGGATGCCGTTCGGCGCGCGCTCGAGATTACTCCCCCGGAACTTGCAAGCGACATCGTCGACCGCGGCATCGTGATGACCGGTGGCGGCGCCCTGATCCGCGGGCTCGACCTTCTGCTCAGCCAGGAGACGAGCCTGCCCATTCACGTCGACGAAGATCCGCTCACCTGTGTCGTTCGTGGCACCGGTCGGATTCTCGACGACGAGGAGAAATACTGGTCGGTCCTCAGCACGTGAGGTGAGCGGTGGCGAGCGCAGCACGTTTCAGCAGCCGAACGGACGCCGGCCTTCTGGCCGGCTGCGTCGTCTTGTCGCTCATCGCCATCGCGCTGCCGAGTGACGCTCGCGAGCCGATCTCCGGCGCGCTCCGTCGGACGATCGTTGCCCCGCTCGTCGGCCTGCAGCGCGGCGCAGAGCGCTGGCGCAGCGCCTGGGCAACGAGCGACGAGCGACAGGCCGCCGCCGATTCTGGGGCGATGCGCGCCGTGAAGGCGCAAGCGCTCCAGCTCGAGAACGATCAGCTGCGCAAGATCATTGGACTCGGCTCGCGGCTCCAGTGGGGCTTCGTCCCCGCCGAAGCGCTGCACAACACTACGCCGAGCGAGGAGCTGGTCACGACGCTCACTTTGACGGCGGGAAGCACCGCGGGCCTTCAACGCTACAGCGCCGTCGTCGCGCCCGAAGGGCTGGTCGGAACGATTCAGACCGCCGACCCGACGATGAGCATCGCCATCCTTTACACGCACCCCGATTTTCGCGCCAGCGCCGTCACCGCCGATGGCGCAACATTCGGGATGGTATATCCGCATACGTCCGGTGGCCGGTCGTCCGAAGCGTACATGCTCGAGCTCCGCGGTGTTCCCACACGCGTCACCTTGAAGCCGGGCACGGTCATCTACACGTCGGGGCTGGGCGGCGTATTTCCGCGGGGCATCACCATCGGAACGATCGTGCAAGAGCTCAAAACGTCGGAGGTCTGGACTCGCACCTATCTTGTCCGACCGTCAGTAAGCCCATCCCGCGTGACGAACGTTCTCGTGCTCACGCCGCAGCGCGTCACGCAGGGCACGGGCAACGTCTGGGGCGCGGCGGTGAACGCCGATTCGGCGACGAAAAAGATCACCGCCGCCGGCGATTCGCTCGTCAAACAGGCGGCGGTGCTCGAAGCACGAGCCCGGACAGCCGCGTTGGACTCGGTGCGCCGCGCGACGATCGACTCGGTGACACGGGCGCTCGGCGTGCCGACGACCCCAGCCGTCAAGCGCGACTCGGCGCGCACCGATACCACCCGTCCGCCTCGCCCATGAACTGGACCGGCACGGTGCGGACGATCGTCGTCTGCGCCATCCTGATCGTCTTGCACTACACGCTTCGGCCGCTGCTCGCCTGGCGCGCGTCGATCGATTTTCTGGTTGTGGCCTTGCTCATCGGCTCGGTCCGCTTGCGCCCGGGGACTGCGGCCTTGTACGGTTTTTTGTTGGGCCTCGTGTCGGACTCGCTCTCCGTGAGTGCGTTCGGCGCCGCGGCGTTGGCGATGTCTGTCGTCGGGTTCGCCGCGTCCTGGCTCAAGGCCGTGTTCTTCGCCGACAACCTGGCGCTCAACGGCTTCTTTCTCTTTCTCGCCAAGTGGTTGTTTGACCTGATCTTCCTGCTCGTGAGCCAGCGCGCCAGTGGCGCGGAGCTCGCGATGCAACTGTTCGTCTGGTCCCCGCTTTCCGCAGCGGTGACGGCGGTGGCCGGCGTGATCGTGTTGTCCCTTCTCAAACCACTGATGGAAGTGCGAACGGCGTGAGCCTCGTAGCGTGAGCCTCGTAGCGTGAGCCAGTAGCGTGAGCTTTCATCCGAACGACGTCGTGCGCCGCGGACGCGCCGCAACGGTGATCGTCTGCGGAGTGCTCGTCTTTCTGCTGAGCGCGTTCTTCCGCGCGCAGGTGCTGCACAATCAGCAGTCGCTCCTCCAATCGGAGGAGAACCGGCTGCGGCAGATTCCGACGGCCGCGCCGCGCGGCAAGATCCTCGATCGCAACAACAAGCCGATCGCGGAAAACATTGTCGGCTATTCGGTGGCCCTGCTGGCGCAATCGCCGGACACGCTGCGCGCCACGCTGACTCGGCTTCGCAACACGATTCAGCTGACGAACAAGCAGTTCAACGATGCGATG
>JBOHTC010000007.1:0-2457 GCA_050733495.1 Gemmatimonadaceae bacterium
ATTCTGTCCCGTGCCATCCCAGAGCTTCGATATTGCCTTTGTGGGCGACTCGGCCGTAAGTGTACAGAGCCGCGCCGATCACCAGTGATCCCGGGTCCGTGATCAGCTCGACGCCCGTCGTCCCTCGCGTGATGTATTTGTTGGTCTTCGAGACGTCGTTGGTGATCATCCGGGCAAGCGCCTTGTCGATCGGAAACATCGCGACGGTGGCGCCGGCAAATGCCGCGGCGAGAATCGCATCGTTGCGAGTGAAAAGCGACGGAGTTGAATTGGACGCGGTCTGTGCGTACAGCGCGGGAGATTCCACCGCCGAAGCCGCCAGAGCGATGATCAGGAAAAATCGTGGGCAACGCATAATGCGTTGGTATTGCAGACTCTGCGCCGTCAAATTCGTCGGAAGTATTACATTCGCTGACGTGCGACTGTCACCGGCCCGGCGCGCGATCTTGTACTTTTGAAGTGAACCTATTCGAAGCCCCTTGAATCGATCGAAACACACGCGCGAAGCCCTTATGTCGCTGCTGACAGCGGCGATTATCTCCTGCGGCGACATTACTGGGCCCCCATTCCCTCCAGACGCCGTTTCAATGCAGCCCCCAGAGGTTTACGGGATGTGGTGGCAGCTCACCGAAGCCTGCTCGGGAGTAACGGGTGATTTCGCATCGGTCCGTTGGTACGAGGTACCTCATGCGTCGCAAATCGTTGTGGACGGCAGGGCGGTTCAGGGTTACTGGTGGTCCGAGGACAACCGCATCGTGTTGGCCAGTAGCGAAGTTCTGCAGGGCCAACTGGTGCGCCATGAAATGCTGCACGCGCTCACTGGGGCTGGGCACTCACACGAATATTTCATCAAGAGGTGTGGAGGAGTAGTTGTCTGCGAGGCCGATTGTCTGACCGAAGCTGGTGATACTCCTGACCCTCCTATCGATGCGCCAACGATCAACCCAAGCGAGCTCTCCGTTGAAAGCAGCGTGGTGCCATCTGATGCGTTGATCTCGACCGACAGCGGCTGGGCCGCCATCACGATCACCGCGCGGAACACCCAAGCGGTGCCCGTTTGGGTTCGCATGACTCCCGTCGCTCCGGGCGAACCCGCAGCCGCCAACTTCGGATACGATTTTCGGTGTATCAGCGGAGGATGTGGGGGCGGCGGAGAATACGACTACGTTTACGCCGACAAAGTCGGATTTGCCGCCGGACAAACTCGGCGGTTGGTTTTCGATCGGCAGCTCGAGGCTGGCACTTACTCGCTGCGAGGGTTCTTCAATGTCGATACGACGAGCGCAACGACGTTTCAAATCTCCGCTCAATAATTACTGTTAGCTCTCCTACCTCGGGTCAGAAGGCAGCTTTACTCTGTCGACGACAAACTTTATGGCATCGGCCACCAGCCCCGGTTCATCGTCCTGGATGCCGTGGCCGCTGCGCGTCGTCTGGATGTGAATGCCGTTGCGCGAGCGATGAAACCATTCGTCGTGGAGATCGCGCCACACGATGTGACCGCGTGCGGTGCCGTTCACGTAGGGCGCCGATTCGTCCGATTTCATGCTGGTGAGGACTGCGATTGGGATGTCGGGCAGCGGCTCGAGCCCGGGCACCCCACCGGCCGCCTGTATTTTCACCGTCTCTCTTATCTCCGCCGCTTCCGGTCCCGCCGGCAAAGTAGAGAGAACGGAATCGAAGTATTCTCTGAATTTGCGCGGATACGTACTGTCCAGTGTTCCGAAGCGCTCAACCTGCCGTTCGTGCGTGCCGTCGACGAGAACGATCCCCGCGACCTCGCTCGGATAGCGCGACACATACAGGCGCGAGATCAGACTGCCATATGATCGGGCAACGAGTACATAAGGAGGTTTGATCTGAAGTCGTTGCAGGAGCTCGTGCAGGTCAGACACGGCGTGCGGCACTGAATGATCACCCGGTCCCGGATCGGATCGCCCGAATCCCGCGCGCGAGTACGCGATCGCCGTCGTGTAAGCCGACACAGTGTGCAGCATCGGCAGCCAGACATTCAGTGAATCGGCAAGTCCGGTCTCGAATACGACAGGCGGCCCGCCACTGCCTTCACGCACGACGTCGAGCCGATGGTCGCCGACGGAAACGAGGGTGTGCGTTTGGCCGAAAGCGATGTTGGTCGTCGCCATCGCGAGAAGCAAAGCGCCAAGTGACAGCTTTCTAATGCGCGTCATATCCTCTCCACAGCCATTCGAGCGCTTCCGGAAGCGTCTGCTGTTTCACGTTCCGATCGACGTGCCGCGCATTACGCGCAAACACGAATTGATAATGATAACCCTTGGCAGCGAGCACTCGGGCCATGTTCTCGCTGGCCGCCACCCAATCGTGCATGCCGTCACGCATGACATTCGGATTTAACAGATCCCTGTCGCCCACTTCCAGCCAGACTCGACTCGGCTTGACCGGACTGTTCGGAATCAGGCGCTCGTGAAATTCCCAGGC
>JBOHTC010000008.1:0-24866 GCA_050733495.1 Gemmatimonadaceae bacterium
CTGGTGAGGTCGGTTTCCTTGACGAAACCGAGCTTGACCAGGTTGTAGCCTACGCGCGTGCCGTTGTGTCTCTGCTCCTGGAGAGCCTTATTGAGCTGGTCCTGGGTGACCAGCCCTTCCTTCAGAAGCAGATCGCCGATCCTCGGCGCTTTTGCGGCAGGAGCTGTCAAGGACGCATGTCCCTCCGGTGAGGCTTCCCGCGTGCTTTTGGCAGTTTGGATCGCCTGGATATGACTGTGTTGGTAGGACGCGGGACGAGTGAGAAGGTTACGTTGGAATCGAGTTTTGCTACCATAGAGGGACCGATCCCTTTCACGCGACGAAGACCTTCCATTGAACCGAACGCTCCGAACGAATCGCGGTCCGCTACGATGCGTTTTGCGAGCGCTGGTCCGATGAACCGGAGTGACTCGATCTCCTTCTCGTTCGCGGTATCCAAGTCGACCGGACCGGGCGGTCTTGGGGGAGCCTTCTGCTTTTTCTCGCGCTTCGGCTTGTGTAAGGCTGAATGCCGCGCGGAATCGGCGGCCTTTATCTGACGCTCGAGGGCGGATCTCGCACCCGCGTCGGCGGGAGAGCGGCTCTGAAGGCTATGATAGGCGCGGCTCGACGCGCCAAGGGCGAGGACAGTCGAGAAGAAGAGCAGCGCCTTGCGTTCGGCGGGCGTCGGCATGCACCGACCCTACCACCGAAATGGATCGCTACGTCATCGAAGGCGCTCGTGTAAGCGCGGAGTGTTTCCTTTCTCTGCTACTGCCGGGTTACCAGAGCGGCGGCGACATCTCCGACGATGCCAAGCGATCGGGCGGAGATCTTGTCCATCGTATCCTGCGGCGTGTGGTGCGGTGGATAAGTGAGGTCGATGACGTCGATCACGCGAAGACCGGCGTCGAGCAGAGGAACGTGATCGTCAACGATCTCTCCGCCACTTTCCTGAACGAATGCGTCACTGTGTCCGAGATCGGCGGCTGTCTGCCACACGCGCGCGACGACTTCGGGCGCGCGCTGAAACGAGAACATCTCATAGGGAATGCGTAGATCCTTGTCGCCGATCATGTCCCAGAGGACTCCATAGAGCGGCCGGTAATCCGGCGACGGCAGGTGCGCCGCGAAGTACTTGGCACCGATAAGCACGTCCACTTCGGGCGGGCCAAACTCTCCGTAATCCTCGCCATCGGTGAAGAGCAGATCAACACCGACCGTTGGCTTCTTCTTGCGCAGAAGATCACCCAAAGCAACGAACATTCCGACTCCCGAAGCTCCATCGTTCGCGCCAGGAACGGGCATCTTGCGCTCGGCCGCGGTTGCGGCTGATTCCGACACCGGCCTCGAATCCCAGTGCGTCAAATAAAGAACGCGCTCCTCCAAGTCAGGACGAAAGCGCGCGAGGATGTTGCGGAGGTGAAGTTTTTTCCCGTCGGCGGTGGTGTAAGTGAAGCTTTGCACCACGACGGTGTCTGCGCGCGCCCGCATCTGTCTGATGATCCAATCACCGGCCTTTGCCGCTGCCGGGGTACCCGGGACGCGCGGGCCGAAATCGAGCTGGGCTTTCGCGTAGTTGTATGCCGCGCTCCCATTGAATCCCGTCGAAGTCGATTTGCTCCGGGCTGAACTCTGAGCGGCGCTTCCCTTCTGAGCATCGCCGCGGCAAGCGAGTACGACGGACACAACGATTGCGATGAGCACAGATCTCACTTGAATTCCCCGGCGTAGAACTCCAGGTGCATCACCGCGCTCAGCACTGTTTGGCTGAAGGTGCGATTAAGGTTACGGTCGAAGCTCTCCACACGCGAGACCACGAAACTCGATGACAGGTTCTCCGCGACATCGGTATCCGCGCTCATGCTGAAGGCGCGACGTCCGTTATCCGACAGTCGACTTTCACCGGTGAGAGCGAGCGGATTGACGACGAAATTCTGGCCGAGACTTTTTTGGAAGCTCAGTCGCGTCCTTAGGTCGCTGCGCGCGTTCCAGTCCGCGGGGAGCTTCCACGGCTTTGCCACGTCGATGCTGAAATCCGAGTTGTCGCCGTTGCTACGCAAGCCCGGGTTGGCGTCCAGTCGCTTCGAGAGTGAGAATCCAACGGTGCTCGATACAGGCCGCTCACCAGCGAACACAATCGAGCCGCTCATCGGATAGCTTCGGACGCGGAGCTCGCCTCGGTCGTCGGTGATCTCGCCACGCAGGGGCTCAGTCCCGTTGACCTGTCTCGTCTCCAGCATTCGCGCGTTTGCGCCGAGACTGGAGATTATGGCGCCAAGGCCCGCCGGCTTGCCCGTCCAGCGAAATGAAATATCGGGAAAGACGACCTGCGTTCCGTCTACCACTTCCTGGCCTTCGTCAAAACGGCGCGTCCAGTTTCGAGTGTTGATGCGCTGATACCTCGTCGCGATGCTCGCGCCGAGTGGAAGATTGAGCGATTGATTGAGGGATAGCTGTGTCACAACGCCGACGCTGGTGGCAAGCTGACCGCCTTGCTCGCGGAAGGTGTTGATTCCGCCGAGCGCGAACTGGTACCCAAGAGTGGCTGGGACGGCGCTGCCGTCGTAAACGGACAGCACGCTGCGATTGAAGTTGATATCGACGGGCTGCAGTCCGCCCAGAAATTCGCGCAGAAAGCTGGTGCTATCGGTATAGAGCTTTATGGCGCGGGGGAGATCGAGCGTGAGCCCGGCAGTCGTCGTCTGCGAGTTACCGAGACGTCGCGGTATCTGCAGATTGCTCGTGCTGTCTCCTTCGCGCGCAAGGCTCAGCGTGTTAGGGTCTCTCAACATGTTGTAGGAGGTTCCGAAGTCGAGCCTCGGCCGGAACCAGGCAGTGATCGGCGGAGAGATGTTGATCCCGGCCTGCATCGCGCGCTCGCGCTCGAGACCGGTATCGTATCCAGCGAATCGATCGCGATCGCTTCCCGCCACGAGTCCAAGCGGAGTGTCGCTGCCGTAGCCACGAAGATCCCGCACGGAGCTGAGATCCCATCGGACAGACGCCGCCTTGAACGGGTGAAAGACGAGGCTCGTTCCATTTCGCCAGGTGAGATTGCGCCCTTTGACCGGTCTCGCGGTATCGTCGAACGCGACGGCGGGTTTGAGGAACGAAAGCCTGTTGTCATAGCCGTTCGTGTAGACGCTGGTGAGATGCAGCTCCGTCGGCGACCAGCGGGAGATCTCGGGCGCGATCGCCCGCAACAGATTGAAGTCGAGGCCGAGGACGAAGTTCTTTGCCTTACCGTCCTCGTACTCGCTACGCGAGGCACCGCTCGTGTATGACGAGCTCAGCGCGAGATTGTTCAAAATAGGCGACCACATCGAACCCTTCGATGGCTTCGTGCGACGAATGCTAATAGTGAGGGAAGTCGCAGCGGACTTGGGCGTTCGCAGACCCTGAACCGCGTCTGCTTCGATGTCGGATTGCGACACATAGAAGGGATCAACGGACGCGGACGTGTAGTTTACTGTGAGAGGAATTGACAGGCCGAGCGAAGCTGGCAGAAACTTCTCGAGCCGAAACGCTGAGGTGAAGTCGACACTGTTGTCGGTGAGAAACGTCGGTTGTTCCGCCAACTGCCTGAAATTCGGATCCCGGCGGCTCGCATTGATTCGGATGTCCGCGAAGTCGCTGGCGACGATGGTTAATCCGGTCTGACCCGCGAAACCGGTCTGATTGACGGCGCCGGCGAGCCTGATGTCGTCAACCCACATCTCGAGTGTATCGGCGGGGTTGATGGGATTCGCGCCGGCTCCAGTTGGCATGCGCAGCATTCCCACAGCCAACTCCTGGACAGCGGCGAGATTGGGCGGACTCACTCCGGGATCGAGAGTGTAAACGATGTAGCCACTGTCGCAAGCGGCGTATAGAGACGGTGCCGTCGTGCCGGTCGGCAGCGGGGTGTTGGCCACGAGAACGGAATCGATTCCGGTGCAGGTATTTCTTTGCTTACCCTGAAGGTAGGCGTTTTGGATCTGTGCTCTCAGCGCGAACAATCGTGCGAAGTCGACTCGTATTTCGGGCAGCCAGGCAGATTGACCGGTTCCAAAATTCAGCGGCGTCCGGTACATGTAGAAGTTGTTCTCGTCGCGCGCGATCTTGATGTAGAACTGGAGCTCGCCGCCGGGACCCCACCCGCTGTTCACTCCGCGCGCCCAGACTCTGAGCTCCTTGTAGCTCATGAAGTTTTTCTCGCCCTCGGGAAACCGGTAATAGGCTTCCGCTCTGTCGAGAGGCGCCATACTCGTGGCGGTGAGTCGGAGCGAGCGCTCGTTGACCTGGACGAGGCCCGGCTGGAACGCCACGGTCTTGCTGGTGGGAGCGTCGGTGACGCCGGGTGGTGACACGTAGGACACCTCGCCATTGCGTGGATTCTTGTCCTGCGTTCCAATCACGCCGGACTGGACCGCGCCAAATGTGGTCTGGTCGCCCGCGATTCCGCGCAAAGTCCGGTCGCTGATCTTGAGCCAGGGCGCACCCGTCAATCGGAGGCGGGCGAGTGGAACAGTGCTGAACTCGTCGTCGCCCAGTCCGTCGCCGGAGATCATCGTGATGCGGAGCGCTCGCGCGCGTCGAAGGAGTGGGTGTCCTAAAGAATCATCGGGCGTTCGGAACGGCACACGAAAAAGGACCCAGCAAACGTTGTCGCGCGGCAGTCGAGACTGGCCCGCAAGCTGCGGCGGCACGCTGCACTTACCGATGCGCGTCCACTTGGCCTGGTCCCCAAGATTTACGACGTAGCGCTGCCACTGTTCCTGATCACGCTCGGCGGTGGTGAGATTGAGAACGTTGTCGGCGTCGATGTCCTCCTCGTCCAGCCGGTTGTTGGCAACGGTGCAATTGGTCTTTGAGTCGCCAAGGAGCTGAAGAAGACCGAACCCGCCCCTGCACGTTTTCGCGGAAAAAACCGTGTCGACCGGGTTCTCACCAGGAATGTTGTCGATCACGATCAAGGTGTCCACGACATCGCCGGCGAGTCCGTTGTCGTTGCTCGCGGCGTTGAAGGCGCGTGAAAACGGGTCGCGTTCGCTATCGAGCACATCCAATCCCTGAATTCTTTTCCCGTGATAGGTCGTGTCACGGGCACCGGGGCTGGAACCGGCGGAGATAAAGAGCGTGTCCGGTCCGAAGGTGACGGAATTCTCGGAGATGTCGCCGAAGTCGAAGACGAGGGTCGGATTTTTGGTCACCTGCGTGATCGGGATCTGCGCCCAGAATTCCAGATTCTCGGCGTGCGAGATGTCCGCTCCGCTGGCCGCGAGCACAGTTCGCACGGAGCGCCAGCGACGTCCCGGCGAAGCATTGGGAACAGTCCAGCGAAACCCGCTCGTTGCATTATCGAGCTGTCCGCCGACGGAGAGCGGGTAAAGCGTTAGCCAGAGCAGCTGCTCGGGTCCGGCAACGCCAGCGCCAACCTGGGACACCAGCGTGTCGATCTGATCGATGCTGTATCGGACGGCCTTTCGATCGGCGTCAACGCCGTTCGTTTGCCACGAGAGCGTTGTGGCTCGCGTGAGGTCGAAAACTCCGGTGCCGAATCGCGCGGGAATGCGTGTGCCGAGCGCGGGCTGGCTGCTGAAGTACCACTGGATGTCGGCGAGCGAGATCGGAAGTCCGCCCTCGCCCTCGAAGGATTCGATATACGCCTGTTGCGATGCGCTTGTCTGAGGACGGCTGGCCGCCAGTTCCGCGGAGAATCCAATGCGCGAAGGAACCGTCGTTGGCCCAAATGGGAGCTTCGAGACCAGACTCGTGAGCGGGTCTGCGTCAAAACTGAACAGCGCACTCATACCTGCAACGAGAGATGCGGCCGGCTCGAATCCCAGCGGCGGGCGCGTGAAGTTGCTGTGCTGGTTCTGCGAGATCGCCGTGAAGTTGATCTCGCCGTTATCGAGCGGCAATTCAGCCGTGGCACCAAAAATCGAAGTGGGCGTCTCCTCGAAGACCGGATTCTCCTCGTACTGGACGGTCACCTGTCTAGGGCGCGGGAAAAGCGTATCGGGACGATTGAACGACACCCGCCCGAGATCGTAGTCGACGGAGTAATCGGTGCCGCGCGTGAGCGGTATCCCATCGATGAGTAGTCGCTCGGAGTTGGGTCGCACCTGCACGGTACCGAGCATGAGTGTTCCGCCTTCTCCGCTTCCCTCCGCCTGGTACTTCGCCCGGATGTGGTAGACGGCCTCCGGTCTCTGAGCGGAACGCACGTACTCAGGTGGAGTGGTGTAGATCGTGTCGTTCGTTGGATTTCCCCCGACGGCGAGTCCATTGGATGCGAACGGTTTCGCTGAGGGAAAAATCAGGAACTGGTCGCGAATGGTTCTCGATCCCGGAGAGCCGAGGCTCAGCTCGAAATTCGGATCGCTCGGACGAGGCCACAGGCGATTCTCGAGGTCGAAGCTCGAGCTGTTGGTCGATTGCGCGAGGCCGAAAAGCTTGAGGTATGTGTCGACACCACCCGCGACCGGCTTTTCCTGGTCCTCGCTGCTGCCGGTCACGATCTTGAGCGTGACGCTCTGTCTTCGCACGTCGGATCCGCCCAGGCGGTAGACGCTTCTTATCTCCCGATCGAACTGTGGATCGCCGGGTTGCACATTGGGATCCCAGATCAGATTCGCGAACTGCTCGCGATTTGCCGTGAAGGAGAGATCGGGCGTGCCGCCGGTCGAGACGAAGGTCGTGTCACGGCCATTTATGCGAACGCGGTATGCGACTACCAGCCGCTCGTTGTTGAGCGCCAGTGGCCGAACGAGCGCGATCCAAAGGAGCGAGGGATCAGCGTAGTAGTCGACGCCTTCGCGGAGATACTCATAGACCTGTCCGCGCCGGGACCGCGCGTCGCCGATCAACCGGAATTGCGGTCCGCTCGGATTTGGAGGTTGTCCTCCAATGAGAAGCCGGTAAAGAAAAATCTTCGTCGGTCTGAGCGTATCGGGAAGCGCGGCGGAGAGCGCGATCATTCGTCGCGAATCGAGGATGTCGATGTTGGGATAGGCGTTGCCGAAGACTCTCGGATCTACGGTGAAGAAGAAACGGCGCGCCTCGAACTGGTAGTCTTCGATCTTGCGATCGATCGACTGCAGGGTTCGATCACCAACAGTGAACACGTGGTCGCGGATGATGTTTCCTTTCTGCTGCGCGAAAATCGTTTTGACGCGCATGGATCCGAGCTTCAGCACACCCTGGATTCCGTAGTTGCCGCTCGGGATGCCAGCCGTGATGTAGCGGGAGGCGGGCGGCTGGAACGTGACGTTCCCGATCTCGAGGCGCTGGAGCAGCTCGTTGCCCTTCCCTTCGTAGTAGACCGAGATGTTGTTCGAAGCATCGAACTCGCGCTGGGTATCGTAGTCGAGGTTCACGTGAACCCTGTCGGCGACAGTTCCGCCCGATTTGGCGGCGAACTGGAAATCGATGAGGGGCTCGAAAGCGCTGCGGCAGTTTGCGCTCGCATCGAGAAAGAAAGTCGAGGAGCAGAGCGCGCTCTGATTTTTTTCTCCGCGGAGCTCGAGACGGCCATCGAGCTGGAGACCCAAATCCGCGTACTCGCCGAGTATTGGAACCGGTTTCGGCGTAATCGTCGGCTTTGGTTTCGGCGGCAACTCGCCGGGATACGCGGGAGCCGGTGCAGCAGTCGCGAAATTGCTCGTCGCAACCTGTCCCCACACGGCCTCGAGGATCGTTCTCATATTCTGCTGAAATGCTGTCGCGCGCGCTGCTTCGATCTGCGCCTGTGCCTGCCGAAAAGCTTCTCTGTCTCCAATGGAGAGAATCGACGGAAGCGTGAGGGGAAGAGTGTCGCGACCGAGGCGAAGACGAATGCCCGGTGTGCCCGGAGTGCCGGTGGGCGGCGTCGCCGGCTGGGTCGGCGGATTGGTTCGAGTCGTGTCCTGCGCGCGCGCTGTCGAGCCGTGTGCGCACAGCGCCAGCAGCGCGCACATCGCGAGCGCCAACGCGCGTCCGCGACGCTCAGCGACGCACACGGAACTCGTTGTCTGCGTGTCGCTTACCCGCGAGCGCACGGTATATTTCACTCTGTGAAGATACTGCACCGCTACGTTCTTAAGGAGCATCTGGGGCCGCTCACCTTCGCACTGACAGCACTCACTTCGATCCTGCTGCTGCAGTACATCGGGAAGCATTTCGGGGAGCTCGTCGGCAAGGGATTACCGACGTTCGTCATAGCGGAATTCTTTGGGCTCTCGATTCCGCTGACAGTCGCATTGACACTTCCGATGGCGGTTCTGGTGTCCACTCTCTACGCTTTCAGCAGGCTAGCCGCGGAAAACGAGATCACGGCTCTCAAGGCGAGCGGTGTTAGCCTCGTCACCGTTCTCAAGCCGGTGCTCTGGGCGGCCGCGGGTGTGACGCTCGTGATGGTGGTCTTCAACGATCAGGTCCTCCCCAGATCGAACCATCGACTGGCCACGCTGCAGCGCGACATCGCTCAGAAGAAGCCGACGTTCGGGCTCCGCGAGCAGGTGATCAACGAGGTCAGCCCGGGCAGGTTTTACCTCCGCGCCGGTCACCTCGAGGAAGCCTCGAACCTGATGCGAGAGGTGACCATCTACGACATGTCCGACCCGACCAAACGCCGCACGATCTACGCGGACAGGGGAAACATGAGCATGAGCAAAGGCATGACGGATCTCGAGCTCATGCTCTACAACGGCAACATGCAGGACATTCCAACCATCAATCCGGACGAGCTGCAGCGGCTGTACTTCGACTCTACTCTCATCCGCGTGCGCGGCGTGGGCAATCAGTTCCAGAAAACATCCCTGGACACGTACAAGAGCGATCGCGAGATGACCGTTTGCGAAATGCAAAGAGCCGAAGACCGCGCGCGGAGCGACCACGAATCAGCCCGCATCGGTTTCGAGAGGACGCTGGCGTCGCTCCAGAAATTCAAGGCAAAAGTGAGTAAAGACGTTTTGGCCGTAAATTCGAATGAGCCGTGGGACATCGGCCTTGGCAGGCTCTATTGCAAAGTCGTCTCGCTACTGGCTCCGAAGATCGCGCAGGCGCAGACCATCTCGCCGAATCCGAAGCAAGGAATACAGAGGATCCCTGGCCCGCGAAGAATTCTGAGGCCCGACGTCGCGACACCAGGCACGAACACAACCGATTCTTCGACGAAGAATGCCAAGCCATCCGCGACTCCAGCGGTATCGCCGCAAACCGCATCTCAGCTCGCTGCCGCAGAGGCACTTCGACTGAGGCTCGAGGACAGCAAGACGCTAATGGACGCTTACAGCGTCGAGATCCACAAGAAGTTCGCTCTCGCCGTCGCGTGCTTCGTGTTCGTGCTCCTGGGCGCGCCGATAGCGCTCCGGTTTCCCCGCGGTGGAGTCGGCCTGACGATCGGCGTGAGCCTGCTCGTGTTCGCGCTCTACTACATCTGCCTGATCGCCGGTGAGTCGCTCGGCAAACGCGGACTCATGCCCCCCGTGATCTCGATGTGGCTCGCCAACGTCATTTTCGCGGCGCTCGCGCTCGTGCTGCTCTCGAAGATGGGCCGCGAAGGAAGCACGGCACGGGGCGGTGACATGAAGGAGATGTTCGATTCGCTTCGAGGGTGGGCCCGTTCCAAGATCGGACGCAGGAAGCCCGTCATCGAGCGCGAACGAGCCGCGGCTTGACCATGGTCCGAGCGCTCGACCGTTACGTATTCACGGAATTCTGGAAGATCTTCGTCGCGACGGCACTCGGATTTCCGGTGCTCGTGAACATCATCGATCTCACGGACAATCTGAACAATTATCTGGGGCAGAACCTCGGCGTCGGCCGAATAGCCCTCAGTTACGTGTACTGGCTTCCGGACTCGATGTTCATGGTACTTCCGGCGGCGGTGCTGTTCGCAACGGTGTTCGCGATCGGCGCACTCACCCGACACTCCGAAATCACGGCAGCGAAAGCATCGGGGATAAGCTTCTACCGCTTCATCGCGCCGATCTTCCTCGGCGCCGTGATCGCAACAATCCTCGGCCTGGTCCTGGGGGAGCTTGCGCCTCTCACCAACAGGAAGCGCCTCGATATCCTCGGGGGCAACAAGGTCAACATCACATCCGACCGATACAACTTCGCCTATGCCGCCGATCGCGGCCGCGTCTACAAGATCGGCGCGCTTCACCTCGCCAACAACTCGATCAATGGCATGGTTGTCGAGCGCAAGGGCAATGGGCCGGACTATCCGTCCTACGTCGTGACATCGAACACGGCGCAATACCGAAACGGGAAGGGATGGATATTGAGTAAGGGAGCGATGCATGTTCTCACCGACTCGACGCAGAATCTGACATTCAGCTTCGATTCGCTTGTCGACCAGCACTTTACTGAGGCACCGAAGCAGCTCACCCTAACGCAAAAGGCACCGACGGACATGGGCTTTCGCGAGCTTGGCCGATTCATCAGATCGATGGAGAGGTCGGGCGCCGAGGTCAACGAGCTGCGAGTCGAGCGCATGCTCAAGCTCGCCATTCCACTTACCTGCATCGTGATCCTTCTATTCGGAGCACCACTTGCGACGAGCACGCAGCGCGGCGGCGCCGCCTATGGCATCGGCCTGAGTCTCGCGACCACGATCATATTCCTGATGCTGATTCAGCTGATGAAAGGAATCGGCGGTAAAGGAATCATCCCCGCGGATCTGGCAGCCTGGCTGCCAAGCATCATATTCGGGATCGTGGGAGTCATACTTTTCGCACGCGTAAGAACTTGAGCCGGGATCCACTCGGCTTTTTTCGCACAGTGGGACAGCGTGGTTACTTCATGCGCGACATAGGGCGCGCATTCCGTGATCCACGCACCTACGGTCCCGAGACGATCCGCCAAATGCGGAACATTGGCGTCGACTCGCTCCCACTCGCCGCGATCGTCGCCGCGTTCATCGGCGCGGTGACTGCTTTCCAGACGCGCTACCAGTTGTTCGGAGGGGTACAGCTGTCCGTGGTAGGCCTCATCTCGCGGCAGTCGATAATCCTGGAGCTGGGACCTTTGCTCACGGGACTCGTGCTCACAGGACGGGTTGGCGCGCGAATCACTGCCGAGATCGGGACGATGCGAGTGACGGAGCAAATCGACGCGCTCGAGACACTGGCGTACGATCCAATCGCCTACCTGGTGGTGCCGAGATTGCTCGCGGCGCTGCTGATGGTTCCGGTGCTCACGATTTTGGCCGACGCCATCGGAGTCGGCACGGCGATGCTGACCGCCGTAACAGCGACGGATTTGACTAGCGCCGATTTCAGTGCGGGTCTTCGCCTGTCGTTCACGCCTTTTCAGATAGTGTATAGCGTGATCAAGGCGACTATATTCGGGGGCGCGATAGCCTTCTTCTGCTCCTACGAGGGCTACACGGCGAACGTCGGCGCCGAAGGCGTCGGGCGGAGCACCGCGCAGGCAGTAGTTGTGACGTCGGTTGCGATTCTGGTGCTGGACGCGCTCACGGCGGCCCTGCTCGCCCCTTATCTCCAGGCATGAAGACAAGAGACGAAGTACTCGTAGGACTGCTCCTTACAGTGGCGATCATCGTGACGGTGCTGGGGTCGCTTTGGCTCGCACGCGGCGGATTGTCGAAGGGGTATCCGCTGTACGCGAAGTTTCCGTGGGGTGCGGGTCTCAAGCAGGGACAACCGATCTTGCTGGTTGGCGTGAACGTCGGGTACGTCGACGAGGTCGATCTCCACCAGGACGGAATCCTGGTGACGACGATGCGGATAGGGAAAAACTACAAGGTTCCGATCACCAGCAAGGCAGCAGTTGTTCCGAACGGCATCTTCGGCGACCAGGCGGTTGCGCTGACGCCGTCGCGGCCCGATCCGCGTTCGTTCAAACCCGAAGACACCATACCGATCGGGCCGTCGACGCCGGGAATCGCGGAGCTCACGTCCAAAGCGGACTCGATCGCGCGGTCGGTGAATGCAATGACGACAGCGCTCCAGCAAGAATTCGTGGCTGCGGGTGGCATCAGCGACTTGAGGAATGCGATCACGGCCACGAATCGTCTCGTCAACGAATTCGCGTCGATCGCCGCAGTGCAATCGCGTGAGCTGTCGGCGACGCTGACTTCGCTAAGACGCGCGACGGGCGCGATCGACCCGGTGAAAGTGGATTCGACGGTGGCGAATCTGCGCACCGCCAGCGCGAACATGGCCGAGATGAGCGCGCAGCTCAAGGAGACTTCGGGAAAACTCGACCTGATAATCGCGAAGGTCGATAGCGGAAACGGCAGCGCGGCGAAGCTGCTCAACGATCCCGGAGCTTACAATGACGTCCGAATGCTCCTGCAACGCATGGATTCGCTAGTTGCCGACATCAAGAAAAATCCCAAGCGGTACTTCAGCGTAAAAGTTTTCTAGCGGCGACCGGCTTTGGCCGGTGTACTCGTGGTGGCGGCTGGCGCATCTGCCAGCGCACACGCCACACGGCAGCTGCAATTACGAGCAGCAGGCACAGCTCGACGTAAACCTTCTCGCCATCGAGGAAATCGATCGGCCTGTCCTTGAGCTGCGGGTCGGTAAGGATTCCATGGGCAAAGAAGAACGCGGCCGTGCCATATGCGGTGAAGTGCAGCGTCTTCCATTTTTTTCGTCCGAGCTCGCGCCGGAAGTAAGATGTGACCACGACGAAAGCCAGCGAATAGAGCGCGACGGCCCCGAGGACGTTGATCCAGGGCTGCCTGGGGGCGTTGACCGGGTAGAGAATGTCGAGCAGCGAGAATTTTGCCGTCGCCGAGAACAGTATGATCACCGGATGGATTGCCGCGATCGAGAGCGCGATGTAAGCCGTCCAGTTGTGGAGCTTGAAAGTATTGATGCGACGGTGTGGCCAGTTGCGGACCGGATTGTACTTGACCGACATCACGAGGCCGATGAGGATGTTCAATGTCAGGAGCGTCATCGCCGTCAGGCCGAAGTAGCTGGATAGGTCGATTGCTGTCATCACTCGTGATTGGCGGGCAAAAGAATGCCGGCGGGGTGAACCGCCGGCATTCTGATTTTACTGCCTGTCAGACTTCTGTGCTCTGTTGCCCTCAGCTCAGAAGGCGTACTTGAGCTGGAGCTGTAGCGCGTAGTTGGACTGTGGGTTCTTGGTGTTGAACTGCTGATTCGGCGTGTAGATGAACACCGATTGTGCACCGTTCGCCCACTTGAGCGGTTGACCCGGTGCCGCGACCGTGCTCCGCCGCGCAAGCAAGCTTGGGCTGAAGGTGCTGCCCAGGTCCTGCGCGCCCCAGTTCTTGTTCAACAGGTTGAGAAAGTTGAACACATCAAGCTGGAGCATGAAGTTCTGTCCACGCAGCGTCGGCAAAGATTGACGAACCGATGCGTTCAGGATTTTCGTCCACGGTGAACGGCAGGAGTTGCGGGTCATGATCCTTCCGCGCTGCGAGTTAAGGCACTCGTGTGAAGAGATGAACGCATCGAGGGAATCCGCCTGCATTGCCGGAGTAAGATTGCCGTTTTGCTGGAAAAGAATCTCGTTCGGGTCGTGCGCATCTTTTGGAACGTAAACGAGATCGTTGCCGGACGATCCATCGCCGTTGATGTCGCTTCCGTATATGTATTCGAAGGGTACGCCGGATTCGCCGAAGAACGTGAAGGACAAATCCGTCTTGCTCGGGAAGCTATAGGTGCCGCTGGCGACGACCCGGTGGGGCACGTCGAACGTAGAAGGCGCGAGGTCCTGTGCGTCCTGTCGGCCTGAATAGGATCGGCCGAAGGACCAGTTCGAGAAGGCGACGGACGAAGTGAGATTCCAGACGCTGTAGGAGTGGCCGTATGTGTACGCGACCGAGCCCTCGAACGAATCCGAGAACCGCTTCTGCAACTGGCCGGTATAGCTATAGGCGTAGTCGTGGGTCTTGGTGTTCGTCAGAGCGATCACGTCGCCAAGAGTGCGGGCCGTGCCCGGGATCGGTTTGCGCGAAGGAGTTGGATTCCCGGAGGCGGTGGGAATATCGCCGTAAAGCGAGCGACCGTTACGGTCCGTTCCGATCGGGTCGTCGACCAGACCAATGTTCTGGTAGTAGAAATTGGCGACTGAGCGTGTGTACAGAGCCTCCACTGTGCCGACGACATTCCATGGCAGGAGACGATCGTAGCCCAGAGAGCTCCGCCACACCGAAGGGAATTTCAGGTTCGGGTCGACGGTGTTCGCGGTGATATTCGGTGTGATTGCCGGATTGTTGCACCCCTGCGGCGCCGTGGCGCCAGCGTTCTCCATCTGCGGGGCGTTCGTTCCGTTGCAAACGAGGTTGCCGTAACCGTTCACACCAGAGTTGCCGAACAGATTGCTGAGCCAGACGTAGGCAGGGCGGCCGACGAATACGCCGCTGCCTCCGCGGAGCTGATTCCTCTCATCGCCGGTTACGTCCCAGTTGAAGCCGAACCGCGGCGACCACTGCTTAACATTTCGCGGCACTTGGGTAGTGTTGATGCCGAGGGTGCTCAATACATCCGGGTTTAGACCGGGCTTCGACGTGAGACCCGGAAGATCGAGGCGCAGACCGAAGGTTGTGCTCAGATTGGTAGTGGTCTGCCATTCGTCTTCGACGTAGAAGCCGAGCGTGCGGGCGTTGAAGTGCGCCGCTCCATCGGTGTTGTCGAGCTTGATTCCCAGCGTAGCCGCGGCCGGCGTGTTCGCGATGAGAGAGTCGAGAGTACCGAAGGTGAAGTTGCCCAGCGAGTTCTGGGAGAAGAGGTTTCGCACCTTGAAGAATTCGTTCTTGGTGCCGAGGGTGAAACGATGATTCCCCAACGGTATCGTGTAATTGTCGGTGAGCTCGAAGATATCCTGATCGAGCTCGTTGCCCTGAGACGAATTCTCGGTGCCGGCAGTTATCGAGCCGGTGCCGCTTTGTGCCTCGTTGGTCACGTGCGAGATCCGAACGAATGGCGCCGAGATCGGGGTAATTCGTTTGTCACGGATGCGCGTCAGGCCGAGCAGAAACTCATTACTCGAACCGTTATTCAAGCTCGAGAACAATTGCGTCAGGTAGCTATTCGTGGTCGAACGGAAATTGTAACCGTTGTTCGAGAGCGATAGCACGGAGGGACTGCGGCTCAAAATGTCCTGCTGCGCGTTGACATAGTTATAGCGCGCCACGAGACGGCTGCTCGCAGGCAGATTGATGAGGTCGAATCTGGCGAACATGTTGGCGAGCGGATTTTCGTTCGTTATCGGTCCACCACCGCCAGGATTGGCAAAGCCATACTGGTTGGTGAGGATGTTTAGAAGGCTGTCGACGGCAGTCTGAGCGGCAGCGGCCCTTGGGCTAACTCCAGATGGTTGGCCTATGTAAGGCCCCGAGGATGGAGCACTCTCCTGTTGCCATTCTGGAGCAACGGAAAAAAGCAAACGATCTTTGACAATTGGCCCGCCGACCCAGAAGCCTTCCTGCTTCACCGTGAACGGCGCCTTCCGGAGATAATCGACGTTCCGCTCGAGCTTCTCGCTGCGATCCGCAAACGTCGCGGTCCCGTGCAGCTCGTTCGAGCCGGTCTTGGTCACGGCGTTGACGAGTGCGCCGGTGAAATTACCCTGACGAATGTCGAACGGCGAGAGGAGTACCTGGTACTCCTTCACTGCTTCAAGAGAGATCTGCTTCGCACCAGCCTGACCGCCTGGTTGACCGGTCGATCCCAGGCCGAACAGGTCGTTGGCAACGGATCCATCTATCTGGATTCCGTTGAACCGATTGTTCTGACCGCCACCCGAATTTCCTGGGCCCTTCGTTGAGATCTGCGGCGTCAGGGCGACGAAGTCAGTGAAATTGCGGCTGAGGGTCGGGAGTCGAGCGATTGCCGAGTCCGTGATGGTGGTGGTGACGCCCTTGTGCGCGCTATTGATCACCGCAGTCGACACACCGGTGACCTGCACTCCGGCGAGCTGGGTCGCCTGAGTCGCGAGACCGAGATCGATGCGGGCGTTCTGCCCCAGCGAAACGTAAATGTTCGAGGTGTCCTTGGGCGTGAAGCCAATGCGCCGCACCGAAATCGTGTACGGACCGCCGACTTCGAGTCCCTGGATATAGTAGCGGCCGTCGCTTCGAGTGACGGTTCCGGTGCGCGAGCCGTTCAAGTTATTGAGGACCTGGACCTGGGCCGCCTCAACTCCCTGGCCCTGTTCATTGGTGACGGTGCCGCTAATCGCTCCGGTCGTAACTCCTTGAGCGGCCGCCGAGGCGGCGAGAAAAATGGAAAGCGCCGCAATTCCCGCGGCGTTAAAAAAACGGATTCGGTTCATGGGCCAGACTCCTTATTGGGGGCAACAGAATCGCGATCGAAAGGAAATGCAGCGCGGAAGCACTCGGCTTTTCGGTCTGAGTGTCGGCGGGGTCAATTCTACGACGAAGTCAGTGGCCGGTGCAAGAACATTCTGGCCGAAATTGTTTCGGCCAGGTAACGGCGAAAATTCTGGAGCAGCTGTCTGGAAATCCTAAATCAACTGGCCGCGCGATCGAGTCACGTAATAGACGGGGATTCCCAGTAATATCACTCCCATCACGGCCAGCGTCGCGAACCTGCTCGTCGGATCGAGGATCGCGTTTCCGAGAAGAAGTATCGTCGCAATTATGAAAAATGCCGGAACCACGGGGTAGCCGGGAACTCTGAAGGGCGGATGGTATCCAGCACGGCGCCGGAAAACGAATACGGCTCCGACCGCCAGCGCGTAGAACGGAACGATCGCGGTTACGAAGGTATCCGCCAGCTGCTCAAAGGTCCCCAGTAGCACGAAGACGACGCCGAGCGCGGCACCGAGAGCAATCGCGACGCCGGGCGTCTGAAACCTTTTGTGGACGATCGCGATCGGCTTGAACAAAAGTCCGTCGGCTGCCATCGCAAACAGAACGCGGGAGCCGGTCATCACCGACCCATTCAGAGTTCCAAATGTCGACACCATCACCGCCGCCGACACGAACACCACTCCGGCAGTGCCGACCAGCCGCTCGGCGACGTCGGCCGCGACGAGCTTAGACTGGCGAATCTCACTGACCGGAAGCACCGCGAGATAACCGATGTTCGCCAACAGGTAGAGCGTGATGATGATGAGCGTCCCGAAAATCAGAACGCGCGGAAGATTCCGCTCGGGGTCCTTTACCTCACCACCGACAAAGCTCACATCGGCCCAGCCGTCGTAAACCCAGAGCACCGATACCAGCGCGAGTCCGAATCGGGCGAAGGTAAAGCTTCCCGCCGGGACGGCCGGCGTGAAATGACCACCCGTCCGAGGAAGTCCGATCGACAACGCGAGGGCTATGATTATCAGGAGGGCGCCCGTTTTGGCGAGCGTAGTGACATTCTGCACCAGCGAGCCCCACTTCAGACCGACGTAATTGAAAGTCGCCGTAAACAAAATCGCGGCCGCCGCGATGTAGTGCACTTCGCTCGAGTAAGGCGCGACTCGTGGATCGTGCCCGAGCACGCGCAGGAGATATTCGGCGAACGTGGTCGACAGAGCGCCCATCGACGCCGCGCGGATCATGGTGAGCTCCGACCATCCGAAAAGAAAAGCGGGCAATCGTCCCCACGCTCCTCTCACGAAAACGTAGATCCCGCCCGTGCGCGGCATCGCCCCGGCCAGCTCCGCTAGCGTAAGAGCACCACAGAGAGCGAATGCTCCCCCCGTGAGCCAGATCGCGAGGAGTGGGAGCGGACCTGGAAGCTTGTCGGCGATGCCAGCGGGCGAACGAAAGATTCCGGAGCCGAGTGTCGAGCCGACTAGGACGGCGACCGCACTCCACAATCCAAGCCGCCGCGGAAGTGACGACGCACGCTCGAACCTTGAATCACTCTCGGCAGAAGCCGGACGAGATTCGGCGAAAAGCGGATCGGCCATCGCAGTACGGTAGTGCAAAGCTACTCGGCGCGCGAGTAGCTTTAGGCTCGCGCGGAATTTCTTGCGCCCTTAAGTCTTGCCTATCCAACTCTTGTAATGAGCCAGCCGGTGGCTGAGGCAATTTTCTGGATCGCGGCGGCAATGTGCCTGGTCGCGGAGATTGCCGTTCTACGGTCAACATATCTTGCGCGCGGCGCGAGCAGGTCCGCGCTCGTCCCGGCGGCGACTCGCGGGCGTGAGATCACGTGGGCCGTTATCCCCGCCGTTGCGCTCCTCGTGCTGCTCGGCGCCACCTGGCAGAAGATCGAAGCTCGCGGCGCCCACATGCGGATGATGGATCACTCCGGCATGCAAGGAATGCCGATGCCCGAGATGATGCCTCCAGCTCCACAGCACTGATGCGGGCCGTCCGTCGTCTCGCGTACCTGGCACTCATCCTCGGCTTCGCGCAGATCGTCTTCGGCGCAATCGTCCGCATAACCGGGTCGGGCCTTGGGTGCGGTGATCACTGGCCTGATTGCTACGGCTCTTTCACTCCTGCGCCAAACGCACCAAACCTCCTCGTCGAAATCTCACATCGCTATGGGGCCGCGGCTTTGTCGCTCGCGATTTTGGCCCTCGCGATCGTCGCGTGGTCCCGGCGCGATGAGACGGGCATAAGTGGTCGCGGCGGCCTGCTGCGGCCATCGGTCCTGGCGGTTTTCCTCGTGATCGTTGCCGCTCTGTTCGGAGCGATAACCGTGAAGATGGAGCTCAACCCGCTCGTCGTCGCGACGCATCTCGCGATCGCCATGTCGCTCCTCGCGGTGCTCGTCGTGATCGTGGTCCGTGCCCGCGGGTTTGCGAGCTCCAATGAAACGGCGACCTCATCTCGAACTTTTCGGAGCGCGGCCGCGGCGGTCGGTCTTACGTTTCTCGCGCTCGTGTTCGGAGCGCTGACAGCCAACACTCCAGGCGCATCTGTCGCTTGTCAGGGATTCCCATGGTGCCGAGTGATCGCTGAACATGGAGAGCCGCTCTGGATCCAGGCGACGCACCGCATCATCGCGTTTCTCCTGCTCGGACATTTGATCGGGATAGCGATCGGAGTTCGGAAGCGCGGCGAGGCCAAACCGATTCGCAGCGCCGCGTGGAGCGCGCTTGGTATCGTACTGCTGCAGATTCTCGTTGCGGCGGCGTTGGTTGAAATGCGTTTGCCACCGGCTCTTCGCTCGCTGCACCAGGCCGTTGGCACAGCGCTCTGGATCGCAGTCGTTGCGCTGTCGGCACTCGCCGCCGGTCGCGGCGACCGCGAACCCTTTAGAGAAATTGTGCGCGAGTCCCCAAGCCGCGGAGAGTTCGCCACTCCCGAAGGAGTCAGCACCTGATGGGAGCCGCGACTCAGGAACGCGTGGAGTCTACCCTCCTGCGCGATCTGGTGATGCTGACCAAGCCGCGCATCATCTCCCTGCTGCTCGTCACCACAGTCGCGCCGATGTTCGTCGCTGGAAATCCGGGCTGGCTACTGGTACTCGTGGTGCTCGTCGGTGGATATCTGATGGCCGGTGGAGCGAATGCGGTCAACATGTATCTCGATCGGGACATCGACACGCAAATGGCTCGCACGAAGCTGCGGCCGATTCCCAGCGGTCGGATTGGGCCGAGAGCCGTTCTTGCCTACGGGGTCGCGCTTGCAACCGCCGCGACCTTTCTGCTCGCGCGCTTCACCAACGTCCTTACGGCTTTGCTCGCGCTAAGCGGATTCTACTTCTACGTCTTCGTGTACACGAGCTGGCTCAAGCGAACCACTCCGCAGAACATCGTCATTGGCGGCGCAGCCGGAGCGTTTCCTCCGCTAGTCGGATGGGCGGCGATGACGGGCAGTATCGACCTGACCGCCGTCTACCTTTTCCTGATCGTTTTCTACTGGACTCCGCCCCACTTCTGGGCACTCGCTCTGCTCAAGCAGCGCGACTACGGAAAAGCGGGAATACCGATGGCTCCGCTCGTCTGGGGCGAGCGCGAGACGATGCGACAGATGATGTGGTATAACGTGATCCTGATCGCGCTGACGCTGTTGCCGGCGACCTTTGGCGCGTTTGGAATCATCTACCTGGTGTCGGCGCTCGTGCTCGGCGGAATTCTGCTCGGGGGCGTAGTTCGCGTCAGCATGAGCAAAGAGTGGACGAAGCCTGCGTGGTGGGTTTACAAGTACTCACTGCTCTATCTTGCGCTTCTCTTTGTCGCGATGGTGATAGACCGCAAGGTCCTCGGCTGATGGGCGCGCCGCAGTTCGCAGTGTCAGCGCAGCGCCCCACTCCGCGCGCGACGCAGGCGGTGTCGTCGCCGCGGCCACTTGCGAAATTGGCTCCGCGAATACGACCGTATTTCGCGCGGCTGGCCGTCGCCTTCGTATGTCTGCTGGGCAGCGCGGGAATAGCGCTGGCGTTTCCGCAGATAGTAAGGCACTTGCTCGACGCCGCATTCATCTCGGGTAACTCGACCCTCCTCAATCGGATCGCGATCGGCCTCCTCGTGCTGTTCGCGATCCAGGCGCTGCTCAACTTCGTCCAGGTCTATTTACTCACCGCGACGTCGGAGCTGGTGATTGCGCAGCTGCGAGAAGATCTCTTCGCCAATCTGATCCACCTCTCGCCCGGATTCTTCACCGAGCGCAGAACAGGCGAGCTCACGAGCCGGCTCTCCGCTGACACAGCAATTCTCCAGACGGTGCTCAGCTACAACCTGTCGGAGTTTGCTCGACAGACACTTTTCCTGATTGGCGGAATCGTGCTGCTCACCCTTACGCATCCGACACTCACGGCAACGACACTCGGAGTCGTGCCGCTGGTCGTGGGCGCTGCGTTTTTCTTTGGACGCGCCCTGCGCCGTGCGAGTACTGGCGTTCAGGATTTGGTCGCCGAGGCCAGCGGTACGGCGGACGAGGCGTTCTCGCAGATAAGAACCGTGCAGAGCTACACGCGAGAGGCCGAAGAAGTCCGCCGGTACGGATCGCACCTATCCGACGTAATCCGCGCGGCACTGCTCCGTGCAAAGATCCGTGGGACGTTCTTCGGAATCCTGACCTTCTGCGGATTCGGCGGCGTCGTCGCGGTTCTCTGGCAGGGCGGACGGCTCGTCCTGCAGGGGACGCTTACTGCTGGCGCGCTCGTGTCATTTCTACTGTACGCGCTCTACGTCGCAGGCGCCGTGGGATCGCTCGCGTCATTGTTCGGCGCGTACCAGGAAGCCGTAGGCGCCGCACGACGCGTCTTCGATCTGCTCGGCGCGGAATCTTCGGTGAGAGATCCAGCGGCGCCGATCCAGCTCGCTCGACCGCTGCGCGGCGAGATCGCGATGGACAACGTGTCGTTCAGCTATAACCCGTCGCTGCCGCAGGTTCTGCACGAAGTCTCCCTGAGGATCGGAGCTGGGGAGGTCGTTGCTCTGGTGGGGCCGAGCGGCGCCGGCAAGACCACCATCGCGTCACTATTGCCGAGGTTCTGGGACGTGACCGGTGGCCGAATCACTTTCGATGGCATCGACGTTCGGGATCTGTCGTTGGCCGAGCTGAGACGGGCGATCGGAATCGTACCGCAGGAGCCGACGTTGTTCAGCGGCACCATTCGGGAGAACATCGCTTACGCCGGAATCGCCGACGATGGCTCTCGGCCATCCGATGAGGCGATTCGGGATGCAGCGAGCGCGGCACACGCTCTCGAGTTCATCGAACGGCTTCCGACCGGGTTCGACACTATGGTTGGCGAGCGCGGCGTGAAGCTGTCGGGCGGCCAGAGGCAGCGCATCGCCATCGCCAGAGTGTTTCTCAAGAATCCGGCTCTCGTGATTCTCGACGAAGCGACGTCGAGTCTCGACACCGAGAGCGAGCGACTGGTCGAAAGAGCGATGGAGGATTTGTTGCGCGCGAGATCGACTCTGATCATCGCACACCGGTTGAGCACGGTGCTTCGGGCGGATCGGCTGGTGGTGATCGATCGCGGCGTGATCGTCGAGGAAGGTCGTCACCAGGATCTGCTGGCTTCCGAAGGAGTTTACTCGAGACTTTATCGAGGGCAGTTCAGGCCGGGCGACGTACTGGTCGGCTAGTTCGGGCCGGCAGCACAATGCCGTGCAACTGAAAGCATGAATTAGCGGGGAGGCGGCGTTGCGGGCGTGCTCGAAGCGGATGTGCTCGATGCCGTCGGAAGAATCGGCACAGCAGGGGCCGTCGTTGACGCGGTCGGGGGTTCCGGCTTCGGCTGAGTAGGTACCGTGGGAGCTGTCGCGGCAGTCGGACGAATTCTGAATGCGACGGTCGCGTGCTGGCCAGCCACCACTGTCACGCTGTCGTCCGCGAAACCGAGCAGGGGATGCCAGGCGCGGATGCGGTACCGGCCGGGTGGAACGTCATCGATCGTGAAGGTGCCAGTGGCCGACGTCTGAGCGTAGTACGGATGATCGAGCACGGCGATCCAGGCGTGAGTCCAGGGGTGTTCCTGGCAGACGACTTCGATCTCGGCCGGTTCTTTCAGTTCGTCTACCGGCACGACCTCTCCGTCATCGTTGAACGGCGCGATGCCGGCGATCTGCCCGGTTCCAACGTTGATGAAACGGTTCGTGTGAAGGGTGCGGTCGTCGTTGGAGACGTCTAGCGTACTGTTAGTCGAGATCACCTGGACGTATGGATCCAGAGTGCAGTTGTCGTTCGTGAGATCGAATCGGCGCTGCAACGGAAACGCTTTCCCACTTCGAATGTCCGTGATCCAGACCACCGCGTCACCGACCCGCGTGCCGCTAAGCGCGAGCGTTTTCTGCGTGATGGTGTTTCCGCAGATCTTCTGATCTGATGTCGGCCGTATCACTGGCTGCGCGGGGGGAGTGCCGTCGAAGTCGACGGTGCCATTGATGGTACCACCAGTCACAACGGCCACAATCTTATACGGCTGCGCCTCCGGAGCGATTACCGATGGACGTGGTGGAACTCCATCGTCGGTGGAGTCTGAACCAGTTCGTGAATGAGCAGACGCAGTCTCGTCGTGGGAGCAACAGACGATGACGGCGAGAAGTACTGGGAAACCAGCAAGCCGGCAAAGCATTTTGTGTTGAGCAGAAGTGAAGATCGTCGCTTCAAGGGGCAAGCGATGTGCCGCGCTATTTCGCCTCGTAAACGCGACGGCCTCCGATCCACGTCGAGAGTACGCGAGCGCCGAGGATCGCGTTGTCGGGAACCTTCATGATGTCCCGGTCGAGCACGACGAAGTCGGCGTACTTCCCAGGCGTGAGCGAGCCCAGCACCGATTCCTGAAAACCAGCGTACGCCGCCCAGATGGTCATGGATTGAAGAGCTTCCTGTCGCGTCATCTTCTGCTCCGGATACCATCCGCCTGCTGGAAGATTCTCCGGATCCTGTCGAGTCACCGCGGCGTGGAACGTCAGGAGCGGGTTGACTTCCTCGACAGGAAAATCGGTTCCGTTTGGAATAATCACGCCGGTGTTGAGCAGAGACCGCCACGCGTACGCTCCGCGAATCCTCACTGGCCCGAGCCGCGACTCCGCCCATCGCATGTCGCTGGTCTGGTGGGTTGCCTGCATCGAGGGGATCACTCCCAGCTTCGCGAAGCGCGGAATGTCCTGCGGACTGAGCACCTGGGCGTGCTCAATGCGAAACCGGTGATCAGCTTTCGGAACCGCCTTTAGCGCTGCCTCGAAGGCGTCGAGCACGTTTCGATTACCCCGATCGCCAATGGCGTGGACGTTAACCTGAAATCCATGGCCGAGCGCCCACTGCGCCCACGCTTCGATGTGCGCGGGCTGGGACACCAGCAGACCAGTGTTGCCCGGATCGTCGCTGTAGGGGGCGAGAAGTGCTGCCCCGCGCGACCCGAGTGCGCCATCGGCGTAGAGCTTGATCGCGCGAATCCAGAGGTGCCCGTCGTAAAGCGCGCTCTGCGGCCCGCGTCGCAAATATGGATTGTTGAGAGCGGCCGCCGAATTGGGATCGCCCGGATCGCTGATCATCACATAATTCCGGAGCTTGTAGTTCCCTGCCTTGGCGAGCTCTTCGTAGATCGAGATCGTCTCGGCGTTCGCGCCCGGATCGTCGATGCTAGTCAGTCCCCAGCGGTTGCACTCGTCGATTGCGGCCAGAATCGCCTTCCGAATGTCTGCGCGACTCGAGGGGGGAATTGCACGATCGATTAAACTTTGCGCGTTGTCCACGAAAACACCCGAAGGGGCTCCAGATGCGAGCTTGAGAATTCGCCCGCCCGAAGGCTCCGGCGTCGCCGACGTGACTCGCGCGAGCTCCATCGCTCTCGCATTGGCCAGCACCGCGTGGCCGTCGATTCGCCCCAGCACGACGGGATTGTTCGGGAAAGCGCGCGATAGCGCCTCGTGCGTTGGGAATTCTCGCGGGGTCCACCGGTTCTGGTCCCAGCCGCGCCCCTGAATCCACACGCCGGGCTTCACATCCCTTGCCCACGCTTTGACGCGCTCAATCACTTCCGCGTACGATTTCGAGCCGGCGACATTCACTTGCCGCAGCTCGTTGCCAAGGCCCAGGAGGTGCGCGTGGGCATCAGTGAACCCCGGAAGTACGGTTTCTCCGTGCAGGTCGATCACGCGCGTCCCCGAATTCGCCAGCACACGCGCTTCCGCATCCGACCCGATGAAGACGATTCGACCGGCGCGGACCGCGAGCGCCGAGACGATGGGACGAGCGTTGTCCACGGTGTAAATGCGACCGTTGGTGAGGACGAGATCGGCGGGAGCCTGCGCAGCGACGACGAGCGGTGCGAGCATCGCAAAGGCGAAGTAGGTTGAGAGATGTTTCATAGTTGCGGAGTTTGGCTTGCAGCACGCTTCCACACAAGGCGGAAGGCGGAAGGCGGGAAGCGGGAAGCGGGAAGCGGGAAGCGGGAAGCGGGAAGCGGGAGGCGGGGTACAGACCGGGAGGATGGGTGAGCGCTAGACCGGGAGGATGGGTGAGCCCGATTTAGTACTCACCTTTATGCACGGACCTTTTTGGAGGTTGTCGTGCCCTGGAGGACTCCCACTCCGATGTC
>JBOHTC010000009.1:0-8238 GCA_050733495.1 Gemmatimonadaceae bacterium
GCGAGTTCCGCGGACATCGAGTGTTGCTTCCAGGAATCCCGGCATTGGCGACGGTGCGGCGGTACTGTCCTGTGTCGAGTGGCGAGTGATGACGTGGTTCGTCCACTCGAGAATCGGAAACTTGCTCAGCAACGCGACGCCAAATTCACGCGGCGGATCCTGGGCACGCGCGCCAGGAAACTGGTAAATACGCGCAAATCGAACCTGCATGTGCAGTTGCTCGCCGAGCGTTGCGGCCTGATCGACAAAGTTGCTGCGCTCAGCCCAATGCACGTCGACTTCCTGCAGACCGACCACATCCGGGCCGGCCGCGCGTATCGCCTGCACCGTACCGGACAGATCGCCGTTGCCGGACCGGATATTGTAGGTCATGACTCGCAGCGGGGTTCCATTGTCCGCGACAGGCACGTGTGCGCAAGCGAGCGCAACCAACAACGCCGGAATCTGTGAGATGCGGAATATCTGCCGCATCAGTAGAGGAGGTAGGGCTTCCGCATCTCGCGGAATCGCTCTGCGTCTCGCTCCCATTCGGCGAGCAGGGTCTCGAGCGTCCCGTTCTCAATTGCTGCGCGCGTGAGTTTGGAGCCGGTAAGCGTATCGAAGTAGTAGGTCTCAACGGCGCCGGGCGACGCGGTTGAGTGCCGCCACTGAAAGTCGCTCGGATGCAGTCGGCGTATCGTCTCGATCAGTCGCAGAGTCGTCCCGACGGGGCGATACGTCTCACGATCGGTCACGGTGATATGCACACCGTGGATGGTTTGCCCGCCGTACTTGCGCGTACCGGGCAGCACTGCAAAATCGCGCGCGGAGAATTGTACGCCCGGGAGATGCCGAGCGTTCATCGAGTCCGCCACCTCCTGTGCGCGGAGCCATGGCGCCCCGGTTTGCTCGAACGGAGCATCACTGCCTCGACCTTCCGAGAGATTCGTTCCCTCGAAGAACACCGTACCGGGATAGCTGATGACTCCCGCGAACGTCGGGAGATTTGGAGACGGCTTGATCCAGGGAAGATCCGTCTGGTCCGACCAGAGTTCTCGCTTCCACCCCTCCAAGCGCACAACGTGCAAGTCCGCGCCGATACCGAATTCCTTGTTGTACAGTGTCGCGAGCTCCCCAGCGGTCAAACCATGCCGGGATGCAATCGGATAAAGCCCCACAAAAGATTCCATTCCAGGCTCGCGAATGTTTCCCTCGACGATCGTTCCACCGATGGGATTTGGTCGATCGAGTACCACGAAGGGAATCTTCTTGTGCGCGGCGGCCTGCATCGCGAGAGCCATCGTCGAGAGGTACGTGTATTGGCGGACGCCGACGTCCTGGATGTCGAAGACGAGGGCATCAACGTTCTCGAGCATTGCATCGGTTGGTTTCTCAGTGGCGCCGAAGAGTGAGTAAACTGGCAGCCCTGTCTTCTCGTCGGCTGAGTCGTCTACGCGTCCGGTCGCGACGCCACGAATGCCGTGCTCCGCGCCGAACAGCGCGACCAGCTTGATGTCCTTGCGCGCCGCGAGCAGATCGATCGTAGGAGTTCCGGCGCGGTCCCGGCCGGTGTGATTCGTTATTAGACCAACGCGTTTACCAACAAGGACTGCTGGGAGGCTGTCAGCGAGACGGTCGACGCCGAGTCGGACGTGTGCCTGTGCCTGTGCCGGGGGCGCAATCGCGAGCAGCGGCGCAAGCAGCGCCGCGAATGACGTGCACGAGCGTCGCATTCATCCTCGTCGGTGGATGTGGCGTACGTTTCGGGTCCACAGACTTAAGGAACGGCCAGCCCGGCCGCAAGAGAGCCGCAGGCGTTCACGAAAGTACTAACGGCCGGCGGTCCCGATCCAGCGCCTTCGTCGTGCTTGAAGAAGACGTAAGCTTCCTGCCACGACTGCCCTGTTACACGCTTCGCCCACTCGACAAGAGCGGCTTCGTCGTAGTCGAGTTTGTGGAGACGCAGGTATCCCCACGACGCTGTGCACACTACGGGACATTTGAAATCATCCTGCTCCGAAATGCACATCGCGACGTCGCGGTCCCGCATTGCGGCGAAGATCTCTTCGTCGAACCAGCTCTCGTGCCGAAACTCGAACACGTAGCGTCGATCCGGCGGAAGCAGGCCGAGGAAGCCGCGCAGACGATTCGTATCCTTCTTGAGATTCGGCGGGAGCTGAAAAAGAATCGGTCCCAGCCGATCGGCCAGGACCGCCGTGTTCTTGAGAAGGAAATCGACCGTGTCGGCGGCTTCTTCTTTCAGGCGAGCGTGATGTGTTATGCGCTGGCTCGCCTTCAGCGCGAAGGTGAATGTGTCCGGGACCTGCGCGGCCCAGTCGAGAAGAACGTTCTGCTTCGGCAATCTGTAGAAGGTGTTGTTGATCTCGACCGTCGGAAATTTGCTGGCGTAGTAGCCGAGCATTCCGTCGTCTTTGAGCTCCTTCGGGTAGAACGCGCCCTTCCACTCCTTGAAGGCGTAGCCGCTCGTTCCAGCGAGCAGCTTCATGAAGCCATGCGTTTCGATTCGGAGCGCTTCGGCTTCTCTTTCGCGAGACTCGCCTTCAGCGCTTCCATGAGGTCGATCATCTTGGTGTCCGTGCCTGGCGCGACGTCGGAGGTTATGTCCTGGCCGTCGATCTTCCTCTGGATGGTCTCCAGCATCCGCTCGCGCACGGTGTCCTTGTACTTGGCCGGCTCGAATTCCTCGTTCGACGTCTGATCGATCAGCTGCATCGCCAGCTTGAGCTCGGCGTCTTTCACGTCGCCCGCTGGAATGGTGACTTCGGTCGTCGGACGCAGCTCGTCGGCGTAGTGGAGCTGCTCCATAACGAGCACTCCGTTGAGCGGTCGGAGAAGCACCAGGTGCTGCTGCCCGCGAGCGGCGTATTGGCCAAGGGCTGCCTTTCCGCTCTCCTTGAGCGCGGCGGCGAGTAGCCGATAGGCGCGATCTCCGCCCTTGTCGGGACCGAGATAGTAGACCTTCTCGAGGTACTCGCGGTCGACACCGGCGAGCGGAACGAATTCGACGACGTCGATGGTGCTGGTCGCCTTTTCTTCGAGCGCCTTTAGCTCCTCCGCGGTCAGGATCACGTACTGATCCTTCGCGAACTCGTAGCCTTTGACGGTTTCTTCGCGGGGCACGACGTCGCCGTCCTTGGTGCAGAGGTACTGCTGCTTGAGACGCGAGCCGCACTTTTTGTGTAGCATGTTGAACGACACGCTCGTCTTGGATTCTGACGAGGAGTAGATGTTGACGGGGACGGAGACGAGTCCGAATGAGATCGTGGCGGTGCCGATTGAGCGAGCGGGCATGACCGGGGAGTTGAAGGGGTTGTCGTTGGCTTCAGCGGCAGAGCTCGGCCACGTCACAAATATTTCTTGCGTGGAAAACTCTCGCCACCGTATCCTTACGCATGTCCCCGATGGACGCAAGACCTAACTCCGCGTCACCAGCCGATAACCTCGCAACCTATCGCGCCAAGCGGTCGCCCGACCGTACGCCTGAGCCGATGGGCTCAGGATCGGGCGCGCCGAGCAATCTTTTCGTCGTCCATAAGCACGCGGCGCGAAATCTCCATTTCGATCTAAGGCTCGAGATGGACGGAGTGCTCAGGTCCTGGGCGGTCCCAAAGGGGCCGTCGTACGACATGGCCGACAAGCGGCTCGCCGTGAAAGTCGAAGACCATCCAATCGAGTACGGCGACTTCGAGGGAAATATTCCGACCGGCAACTACGGCGCTGGCGGAGTCATCGTTTGGGACCGTGGCGAATGGATTCCGCTCGAGCCGTGGCGCGAAGGCCTCGAGAAAGGGAAGCTCCTCTTCGAGCTAAAGGGATACAAGCTCCACGGAAAATGGACGCTCGTGAAGATCAAGAAGTCCGAGAAGGACTGGCTTCTGATCAAGGAGCGCGATTCATACGTGAAGTCGCCAGGCGATCAGTTTCCAGAGGAGTCCGTCCTCTCGGGGCTCACCGTCGACGAAGTGATGGCGGGCCTTGGACCTGGCGCGAAGATCCGGAAGGCTCTCGAAGCAAGCGACACTCAGCGCGTGCACGTCGACGCGAGAAAAGTCGAAGCTATGCACTGCGAGACGGCGGACGCAGCGTTCACGCGCGACAACTGGCTATTCGAGCTCAAGCTCGATGGATACCGCCTGATCGCGAGCAAATCGAAAGGTGAAGCGCTGCTCCTCACTCGGAACGGGAACGATTACACCGGAGTCTTTCCCGAAATTGCGCGAGCGGTGAAGGCGCTTCCATACGACGAATGCATCATCGATGGCGAAGTAGTAGTGAGCGACGAGAAGGGACTCCCGAGCTTTGCCAGGCTGCAACAGCGCGGACGACTTTCCTCGGCGATGGACGTCCGCCGTGCGGCCGTCGAGCTGCCGGCGACTTTCTATGCATTCGATTTGCTGGCGTTCGAGGGTTTCGATCTGCGTCTGCTGCCACTCAGTGAGCGCAAAAAGTTCCTGGCCGAGGCGGTGCCGAAGCTCGGCGCGTTGAGGTGGCTCGATCATATAGAGCGCGAAGGCGAGGCGTTCCTCGCGCAGGTGACGGCGATGGGGCTGGAAGGAATCGTTGCCAAGAAATCGAATTCGAAATATCGGGGCGGACGTTCGGCCGACTGGCTCAAGATCAAGGCGGAGAAGACTGGTGACTTCGTGATCGTCGGATACACGAAGCCAAAGGGAAGCCGCTCGCACCTTGGCGCGTTGCAGCTCGCCGATCTCGTCGATGGAACGCTCGTCTACGCGGGACGCGTCGGGACGGGCTTCAACGATGAATTGCTGAAGGAATTGAGATCACTGCTCGACCCGATCGAACGAAACGATCCGTCGTGCGCCGGACCGATAGTCACGCGCGGCGACGAACCATTGCGGAGCGATCAGATTCCGGACACGAAGACGACGACCTGGGTGGATGCGGTGCACGTCTGCGAGGTGAGATACCGCGAGTGGACTCCGGACGGTGTCCTGCGGCATGCTGCGTTCCTGCGTCTGAGACACGACAAAAGGGCGCACGAATGCGAGCGCCAGGGCTGGGAGGCGGGAGGCGGGAAGGGGGAGGCGGGAGGCGCGGGCGAGGGAGGCGGGAAGCGGGAAGAGGGAAGCGGGGAGGCGGGAGGCGGGAGGGGGGAGGCGGCAGGCGCGAGTTTGGGTCCGCATACGACCAAAGAAGGCGGAATCGAGGACGGCTTCGCTGACGCGGAGCACGATCCGCCGCTGCCGCCGCCGAAAGCCGCAGTTCAGAAAAATATCGCGTTCACTAATCTCAAAAAGATCTACTGGCCAGCGGAGAAGTACACCAAGGGCGATCTTGTCGACTACTACCGTGCGGTATCAAAGTGGATGTTGCCGTATCTCGACAATCGGCCGCTCGTTCTGACGCGTTTTCCCGACGGCATCGACGGAAAATCCTTTTATCAGAAAGACGCGCCGGTTTTCGCTCCGGAGTGGATGCGGACGATACCCATCTGGAGCGAAGACACTCAGCGCGAGATCCGCTATTTCATCTGCGACTCCGAAGAGGCGCTGCTCTATCTCGCCAACATGGGCTCGATTCCACTGCACATCTGGGCGAGCACGGAAGGGTCGCTCGAGCAACCGGACTGGTGCGTCATAGATCTCGATCCGAAGGAAGCGCCCTTCTCCGACGTAATTCGTTGCGCGAAGGTGCTGCATCGTGTTTGCGAAGCGGTGGGATTGCCCAACTATGTGAAGACGACGGGCAAGACAGGGCTGCACATATTGTTGCCGCTCGCGCATCAGTGCACGTACGAACAGTCGCGAATGCTGGGCGAGCTTCTGGCGCGCATAGTGCTGCGTGAGCTCAACGATGTCGCGACGATCACGAGGCACGTGACCAAGCGCGGCGACAAGGTTTATCTCGACTATCTCCAGAATCGTCACGGTCAAACCATCGTTGCGCCCTACACCGTACGTCCTTTACCTGGCGCGACGATATCGATGCCGCTTCTCTGGGAAGAAGTCGATGGGTCGCTGGATCCAAAGACGTTCACCATCAGAAACGCCATCGACCGAATGGAGACGCTCGGCACCGACCCGGTTGCACCGGTTCTCGAGTCGAAGCCCGATCTCAGCCAGGTGCTGGCGAGACTCGCTGAATTGTGGAGCGCCCAATCGTGAGACGCGCCGGTTAATTCACTGTCGAGGAACAGACCGGGGCTCGGCGCGCTCGGCGAGCAGTTTGGCTGAGAAACGCTGTGCTTCCGTAATGCGCTCCACTTCCACGGCAATCGCGTCGACCGACTGCTGTATCTGATCGAACCGCGCCTCGATCTCCAGACGATTCGCGATCTCAGGCGGAGCACTCTTCCGGCGCAGGCTGCGCACAACCCACACTCCAATCAGCGCCACGACGCCGAGGAGCACAACGGTTACTGTAGATACAACCGCAAACGAAATGACATCAGGATCCATCAAGACCTCGCGAAGAGCTTTCTACGTCTCAGTAGAATATCTACGCAATGCATCGCCGGCCGGTTACATCGAGAGGCGAAAAGGCAGCCGGCGTCGTGTCCGCGTGAATTACTTCATGACCGATGCGTGACGTGCGGAAGGTCGGCGACTACGGCTTTCCAGCCTTCTCGCGCGCTTGGATACTTCGGCGCCCATCCAAACGATCGAAGCTTCTGATTCGAGATCCGCTGAGACCTGCTGAGAAGCTCGCCCAGCGACCCGAGTAAGTGGAAGATCCAGGCTGGTGGGAATCTCGGCGGGTCGACGCGCAACACGCGCGCGAGCGATAGGTAGCATTCGCGTTTGGTCAGCGGGTCGTCATCGACCACGTTGTAGGTTCCGGCCGGAGCGTTGAGAAGCTGCACGACCGCTCTCGCCGCGTCGTCGTGTGAGACGAGGGGGATGTATCCATCGGGCGACCCAAGGACGGGTGCCCAGCCCTTTCGAACCAGATCGATCTGGTCGCTGGCGAAGTCACTGTCGGGCCCGTAGAAACCGGCAAAGCGAAGAATGATTCCAGCCCGTCCGCTTGCGGAAAAATTTGAAGCCGCGCGCTCGGCGTCGAGGACGGTGCGGTTGTACCGAACGGGCTTGACGGGCGAAGTCTCGGTGATCCACTGGTCGCCACCGTCCGCGTAGATTGGCGCGAAAGATTCCTGAAGCAGACGCTCGACGCCGGTCTGAGTGGCCGCGGCTGAGACGTTGGCCGAGACGTACCGTCGAATCTTGTTGTTCGTTCGCCAGGCCCACGGCAGGAATACCTTGGAGCTCGGCGGTATACTTGTCGCGAGATTGATGACGGCGTCGTGGCCTTTAACGGCGGCGCGAACGGCGTCGAGATCGAAAAGATCTACCTGCACGGCCTCTGCCCCCGCGCGCGCGAGCTCCGAGCTCTTCCGCGGCGAACGGCTTACGCCGGTGACGCGATGCCCGCGCTGGACCAGGAGCGGGACGATTCTCTTTCCGATTACGCCAGTGGCGCCCGTCACGAAAATCTTCATTCACCATCCGCGACGCAAATCGTATGCGTGGTCTGGCGCCCAGCGGTTGGCAGCCGGACATTTGGAGGGAATGCCATACTATTGCTGAAGAGGTCTCAAATGCTGCGTCGTCTGCTGCTTTTGTCCATTGTGTTTTTGCTCGCGCACATCACTCCGGCTGTTGCGCAGGTGGTGGGCGCATCATCGGCCGCTGACTTGCCTCCGGGGGTCAGTGACGCGCTCGCTCAATTCGATTCGGTTCGTGCGGGAGGCGGTCGAGATCACGATCACCGGCGCGGACGGCGACAAGCACTCCGGCGAGTGGGGCGGGATGCTCTACGAGCCGATCGACGTGCTTCGGTGGGTGCTCCAGAATTTGAAGGACTTCGAGACGGGGCGCGTGCTCCTTCCCGGATTCTACGACGACGTGCTCCCTCCCACACCGGACACACGACAGGCGATTGCGGGGCGGCCGTGGAACGACGCCGCGATCGCGAAGGGCATGGGCGTGTCGCGCCTCTTCCACGAAGAGGGCTTCACCGCCCTGGAGTCGGGCACGCTCCGGCCGACGCTCCAGGCGAACGGGGTCTACGGCGGCTACACGGGGCAGGGATTCAAGACCGTGATCGGAAACAAGGCGAGCGCCAAGATCAGCATGCGCCTCGTCCCGAATCAGGACCCCGTGAAGATCCTCCAGCTCTTCGAGAAGCACGTCCGCACGCTGGTCGGCGACATGGGAAAGGTGGAGTTCAAGGCGTTCGGGGCGGGCCAACCCTTCTGGTCCGATCCCAAGAGCC
>JBOHTC010000010.1:0-20509 GCA_050733495.1 Gemmatimonadaceae bacterium
TATCAACCCCGGCCAACTCCTTCAGGCGGGGACCACGCCGACGTTCACGGTCGCGGATGTCGCAACGATGTGGGTAACGGCAAACGTCTTCGACACCGACCTTCCGTTCGTTCGCAAAGGTGAGCGCGCGACGATCACGACGGACGCGGGACCGTATCCGGTTCCGGGCGTCGTCGACTACGTCGCGGAGCTCGTGGATCCCAATACAAAGGCGACTGCGGTAAGGATACTCGTTCCCAATCCCAGCGCAGTTCTCAAGCGCGACATGTTCGTCCGCGTCCAGATCCAGGCCGACGCGCAGCAATCGGGATTCCTGGTGCCGACGTCGGCCGTGCTTCGCGATGAAGAGAATCTGCCCTTCGTGTTCGTCGAGCTCCCGACGGGCGGGTTCAATCGCCGGCAGATAACACTCGGTCCGCGAGTCGGCGATGGATTTCAGGTTCTGTCCGGTCTCGTTGCGGGTGACAAGGTCGTCTCCGAGGGCGCGCTCTTCCTCCAGTTCGCGGAGAGTCAGTGACCGCACCGGTCGAAGGTGGTCCGTCGGACGAGGACGAATCGAAAGGAAGCGGAGTTCATCGGATCGTCACGACAGCGCTCAATCAGCCGGTGCTCGTCGTGGTTCTCGCCGTCGCGCTTATGGGGGCTGGCATCTGGTCTCTCACGAGACTCCCAGTCGATGCCTATCCCGACATCTCTCCACCGCTGGTCGAGATCGTGACGCAATGGCCGGGGCACGCCGCCGAGGAAGTCGAGCGCCTGATCACGGTTCCGGTGGAGACCGAGATGAACGGACTCCCCGGGCTCCAGGTCACGCGATCGGTCTCGCTGTACGGTTTGTCGAACGTGCGCCTGACGTTCGAGGACGGGACCGACAATTACTTCGCCCGCCAGCAAGTATTCGAGAGACTGCCTGACATCTCGTTGCCGCCGGATGTCTCGCCGGCGGTATCGCCGCTCTTCTCGCCGTCGGGCCTTGTCTATCGCTACGTCATCGAGAGCCCCGACCGCTCGCCGATGGAGCTCAAGACGATCCAGGATTGGGTGCTGGAAAAGCAATACAAATCGGTGCCGGGCGTGGCGGACATGTCGTCGCTCGGCGGATTGACTATGCAGTACCAGGTCCTTCTCGATCCGACCCGACTGGCTGGCGCGGGCCTTTCAGTGCCCGCTGTGGCAGAGGCGCTTGGCGCCAACAATGGAAATGCGGGCGGAGGCTTTTACTCCGAGGGCGGCCAATTCTACTACGTCCGCGGGCTCGGACGGCTGGAGACTCCTGACGATATCGGAAAGGTTGTACTCGCCGTTCACAATGGAACGCCGGTGCTCGTGAAGGATGTCGGCGAAGTAGTGATTGGCTACGCTCCGCGGCTCGGGCAATTCGGATTCAACGCCAACAACGATGCGGTCGAGGGCGTGATTCTGATGAGAACGGGCGAGCAGGCGCAGACCGTACTGAAAAGAGTCCAGGCGAAAACCGCGGAGCTGAACGCGTCGATCCTTCCGAAGGACGTGAAGGTGAAACCGTACTACGACCGCAGCGATCTCATTCGCCTCACGACCCACACCGTTGTGGACAATCTGCTTCGCGGAATAGTGCTCGTCATCGTCGTGCTGATTTTCTTTCTCTACGACGTGCGGTCCGGGCTTATCGTCGCAGCGACGATTCCGCTATCGCTGCTGTTCGCCTTCATTTGCCTCGATATCAGGCATATACCCGCGAATCTGCTTTCGATCGGCGCGATCGATTTTGGCATCCTGGTGGATGGAGCCGTGTTCATGGTGGAGAACATCCACCGACAACTCGCGCTCCGAAATGGGACCTCGTATTCGTTGAAGGCGGTTGTTGCGGCCGCGGCTGCGGAAGTCGACCGGCCGATCGTCTACGCCATCGCTGTCATCGTCGCGGGCTTTCTGCCCATATACGTGCTCTCCGGGCCATCGGGGCGTCTCTTCGCCCCGATGGCCGACACGACGATCTTCGCTCTCATAGGGGCGCTCCTCGTAACGCTCACGGTAATGCCGGTTCTGACCGCGTGGGTGCTGCGTCGTGGAGTCAAGGAAAGGAGAAACGCCGCATTCGAGTGGATGCTCGCACAGTACGAGCGCTCGCTGGATTGGGCGCTCTCGCATCGAAGGCAGACCGTTCTCGGATCGCTCGGTGTTTTCGTCCTGTCCGTCTTCATTGCCCTGGCACTGGGCGCGGAATTCATGCCGCATCTCGACGAGGGCGCGCTTTGGGTCCGTGCGACGATGCCGTACACGATCTCCTTCGAGGAGTCATCGCGCATCGTGCCAGAAGTCCGTTCGATTCTAAGATCCTTCAGTGAGGTGACCGATGTAGCGTCGGAACACGGCCGGCCCGATGATGCAACCGATCCAACGGGGTTTTTTAACGCCGAGTTTTACGTCGGGCTCAAGCCATACGGCGAATGGCATGGCGCGTATCGCACCAAGAGCGAGCTGATCGAGGCGATCAACCGAAAGCTTACGCGGTTTCCTGGAGTCACATTCAACTATACGCAGCCTGCTGAAGATGCCGTCGACGAGGCCGAGACTGGCCTGAAGAGCGCGCTGGACGTCAAGATTTTCGGTCCTGATCTCGGCGTGCTCGAGAAGAAGGGAAGCGAGATCAAGCGCGTGCTGAGCGGCGTCGACGGCATCAAGGAGATCACTCTCGTTCAGGAGCTTGGTCAGCCGAGCCTGACCGTGACCGTCGACCGCACCAGGATTGCGCAATACGGCTTGAACGTCGCGGACATCAACGCATTGATAGAGGCGGCGGTTGGCGGGACATCCGCTACACAGATTGTCCAGGGTGAGCGACTCTTCGACCTGGTCGTGCGGCTCGAGCCGCAGTTTCGCGAGACCCCGGAGCAAATTGGCAACATTCTGATCTCGACCCCCTCCGGTGGCCAGGTACCACTCAGAGAGGTGGCGACGATTCAGATCGCGAACGGCGCGTCTTTCATCTACCGCCAGGACAACTCGCGCTACATCGGGGTGCAGTACTCGGTTGAAGGGCGGGATCTGAGTGGCGCCGTGAGTGATGCGCGCAAACAGGTAGAGGCCCAAGTCAAAATGCCACCCGGTTATCGAGCGGTATGGGGCGGCGAATACGAAGAGTACACAGCGTCGCGGAAGCAGCTCGCGGTGGTGCTGCCGCTGACGCTGGCGTTCATTTTCCTGCTGTTGTTCGGTCTCTATGGGAACTTCGCTTTCCCGTTCATCACCGTGATCGGCGTGCTGGTCTCTGCGCCAATAGGTGGAGTCCTTGCGCTCGCGATTACCGGCACTCCCTTCTCGGTTTCCTCCGGGATTGGCTTTCTGGCACTCTTCGGAGTTTCTGTTCAGACCGCAGTGGTATACATCTCCTACGCGAACGAGCTACGTCTGGCGGGCGCCACAATACGCGACGCGACGCGCTCAGCGGCGCTGCTAAGGTTTCGGCCGATCATGATGACGGCGCTTGTCGCGGCACTCGGACTTCTTCCCGCGGCCCTGTCGACGAGCGTGGGCTCCGATTCACAGCGCCCGTTTGCGCTGGTCATAGTCGGTGGACTCTTCTCGCGCCTCATTATTGGCGTGCTGCTGATGCCGGTTCTGTACATAATGATCGCGCGCCAGGACGATCACCTGGAAGTCTGACCATCGTGCCGTAATCGCCTGGTCATGTCGAAGACACCCGCCGCAACCTTCGCGGGACATCATCGTCTTCCCGAGGTACATCAGAGCTCCATCAGAAACGTGAACGAACCGAACTGCTCCATACATGATTGAGATCTCATCAGAGACAGTCGCGCAGCTCCTCTACCTCGTTCACGACGATCCCGAGGAGCTCCAGGAGGCGCTCGGTGAGCTGCGCCCGCCCGATATCGCCGAAGCCCTCCGCGAGCTTCCGCCCGATGCCGCGGCCAAGGTGATGGCCGCGCTACCATTCGAGCTGGCCGTACAGGTCTTCGACGAGCCCGAGCTCACGCGACACCGCTGCGCCATCATCCAGCACATCGATCCCACCAGAGTCGGTCCTCTCATCGAAGCGATGTCCGCGGACCAGCAGGCCGATCTCTTCCGGGAAGTCCCGATAGAAAACCGGACACGCCTCCTCGCCACGGTTAGCGACTCGACACGTTCGGCGCTAAGAAAACTTCTCGAGTACGCTCCGAACACTGCCGCCGGGATCATGACGACCGAGTTCGTCAGTGTTCCGTCCGACTGGACCGTCGACCACGCACTCCGTCTCATCAGCGAGGTCGGCGGACGGAAGGAAACCGTCTACGCGATCTACGTAGTCGATCAGGAGACTCAGCAGCTCGTTCACGTCGTCTCTCTGCGCGAGCTGCTCACCGTTCCCCGAGACGACAACGTCCTCGATGTCGGAAGTCGTCGAGCACCTCTCACCGTTACTCCGACTACGGATCGCGAAGACGCCGCACGGCTCATTTCGAAGTACAATCTCCTCGCGGTCCCGGTCATCGACGCGCAGCGCAAGCTCCTCGGAATCGTCACCGTCGACGACGTGATCGACACCCTCGTGGAAGAGCAAACCGAGGACGTACAGCGCTTCGGCGGAATGGAAGCCCTCGACGCGCCGTACATGGAGATCGGTTTTCTGGACATGATCAAGAAGCGCGCGGGCTGGCTCTGCGCCCTTTTCCTGAGCGAGATGCTCACAGCGACCGCGATGCAGCGGTTTCAGGGCGAGATCGAGCACGCTGCAGTGCTCGCGATGTTCATCCCCCTCGTAATGAGCTCGGGCGGGAACTCAGGCTCCCAGGCCACCTCTCTCGTGATTCGTGCGCTCGCGCTCCAGGAGATGCGTCTTCGCGACTGGTGGCGGATCGCGCTCCGCGAGCTGCCCACCGGTCTCGTCCTCGGCGGAATACTCGGTGTAATCGGCTATACTCGCATCATTCTGTGGCAGAACGTCCACATCTTCGATTACGGTGCGCACTATAGGGCACTGGCTTTCACGGTCGGTCTGGCACTGGTAGGAATCGTCTCGTTCGGTTCTCTCGCCGGCTCAATGCTGCCATTCCTTCTCAAGCGCATCGGCTTCGACCCCGCCAGCGCGTCCGCGCCATTCGTTGCGACGCTGGTGGACGTCACTGGTCTCGTGATTTATTTCTCGGTTGCATTCATAGTCCTGCACGGAACGCTCCTCTAACGCGCCGCGGCGCGCAGCCACTCGGCCGGATCCACCGCCGGTCCGCCACGCCTGATCTCGAAGTGCAAATGCGATCCGAGTGCTGGATCGCTCACTCCGACAGTCCCAATCACCTGACCCTTGATCAACCGCGCGCCTTTCCGGACAGCGATGTGGTCCAGAGACCCGTAAACCGAATAGTCACCGCCACCGTGCTCTACGATCACGGTGTTCCCGTACGTTCCCATGGCGCCCGCATACGCCACGGTTCCGGCCGACACCGACTTGACCGGCGTCCCGATCGGTGCGCTAATACCTATGCCGTTCCACCTCGTCGTCGTATTGTTGGGATTCACAAAGCGCCCGAACCGATAAAGGAACGTGCCGTTCACCGGCCAATCCAGACGGCCGATGTCAGTTGTCCTGATCGAGCTCGGCGTGAGCGACTCCGCTCCACCCCTTGCGTTCGCCCTTCTGCGTTCCGCTTCGAACGACGCGATGAAGTTATTGATCCTCGTCTCGCTCTTCTCGAGCTCGGCTAGTCTGGCCTTGGTGCGCTTTGTGTCCTCCTGAACCCTGGCGAGGTTTCGCGACTGGAGCGCCTCGAGCTCGGTGAGCCGTGTGGCTTCCTGCGCTTTCTCGGCGCGATTCTCCACGACGCTGCTCTGGAGTCTGACGAGCTGCCCGTGCTGCTCTTCTATTTTGGTGTGGAGATCGTCCAGGCGTTGGACGAGACCTTTGTCTCGAAGAGCAAGCAGGTGCAGATACTTGTAACGCGCCACCAGCTGTCCCACTGACTGCGCAGAAAACAGAACTTCCGCCGAGTAGAGGGGCCCGCGCTTGTAGATCTCGACGAGACGTCGCTGGAGAATGGTTCGCTTCGTGGCCGCTTCGCGCTCGGAGTTATCCAGATCGGTGGTCGTCGTCTGAACTTCATCGGTGATGGCGACGAGCTGATTGTCGAGAGATTTCACCATGCGCGCCGTCGCGTCGTGCTGCTGATCGAGGAGATTCACCTCGTCTCTGAGCTCGTGGGCGGTGTTCTGAAGCCCGCTCATCTTCTTCTCGAGCTCGTCGCGCTCCGCCCGAATCCGGACCAGTTCCTCGCGCTGAGCGTTCGCGCGCGCTTCAGCGCTTTCGGTTTGCTGCGCGGTCGCCGACAGCGACACGAGCACCACACCACAAATGCCAATGACCCAACTACGCATCAGATCCGGCGCAGATGCCTGCCGACAGATACCAGGGACCCGAGCACGCCCATGAACGCGCCGCCGACGATGCCGAGGAAGATCATCTGCCGATCAAAGAAAACTGTCTCGATCACGTACTCGTTCACGACACGATTGGCGATCCAGACAAACGCCAGCGCGAGGAGACCGCCCAGGACGCCTTTGACCAACCCATCGATGAGGAAGGGAAGGCGGATGAACATGTCGGTCGCGCCAACGAGCCGCATTATCGAGATCTCTTTTGCGCGAGCGAGTACCGTCATGCGAATCGTCGCGCCGATTATGATCACAGCTACCGCGCCGAAGGCGACGCCTAGTGCGATGCCCGCGACGGTCGCGATAGTGCGCAGGCGGTAAAGCTTCGCCACCCACTCCTCCCCGTAGCGGACATCGTCGATGAAATGGTACGTCCTGATCCTGTCGGCTACGGACTTCACCGTTGCAGGATCACGCATCCCTGGGCGCAGATGGACTTCTATCGATGCCGGCAGGACACCAGCCTCGAAGACATCGGCGAATTCTCCCATCTCCTTCCTTGCACGTTCGAGTGCCTGTTCCTTCGAGAGGTAATCGACGCGCGCAACTTCCGGAAACTCACCGATGTCCTTCATCGCCGCGGCGACCGATTCGATCTCGGTGCTATCGGTGACGAACGCCCTGACCTCGACGCGCTCCTCAACGTGCTCGAGCGCTGTGCGAATGTTGATCGCGACCAGCCCGAACAGTCCGAACGCAAAAATGGAGAACGCGATGGTGACGACACCGAGTATGCTGAGTACGGGCGCGCGCCGCGACGCGGTAAGCGCTTCGCGAACCGGCCGCACTACACGCTCTCTCTATAATCGCCGGCGGCCTCGATTACCTCGATTGGCTCGTCGGAAGGACGCGCCCCAGCTGGTGACTCCGCCGAGTCGAACACGAGCTTGCCGTGATTGAGCTCGATCGTGCGGTAGTTCGAGCGACGAACCAGGTCCAGGTCGTGGGTCGCCATTATCACCGCCGTACCGGACGCGTTGATGTCCCGTAGCAGTTGGAAGACCCCGCGCGTGGCGCGCTCATCGAGGTTTCCAGTAGGCTCATCGGCGATGAGGACGAACGGATCGTTGATCAGCGAGCGCGCGATCGCGACTCGCTGCTGCTCGCCACCCGACAGCTCGCGCGGGAAGCTGGTCGCCTTTGACGCGAGTCCCACCTGCGTAAGAGCGCGCGACACCTTCGCCCGGATTGTCGCCTTCGGCGCGCCCGTCACCTCGAGCGCGAACCTGACGTTCGCTTCGGCGGTCCGATCCTCGAGCAGCCGAAAATCCTGAAAAACGATTCCAATACGACGTCGAAGCCGCGAGATCTCCCGGCCTTTGGCGGACCTGGAGCTCACTCCATTGATCCACACCTCGCCATCGCTCGGCTTGTCGTCCATGTAGAGAAGCTTGAGGATCGTCGTTTTTCCCGATCCGCTGGGGCCGGTGAGGTAAACGAACTCACCTTTTCGCACTTCGAAGCTCACCTGGGCGAGCGCTACACCTGAGCGCGGATACTCCTTGGAAACGTTGGTGAGGCGGATCATCTAAGGGCGGAGCGCCTGCTCTATGTCGGCGATCAGATCCTCGGCGTTCTCGATACCGATGCTCATTCGCAGAAACCCGTCGGGAATCCCGATGCGCTCGCGCTCTTCGGGGGTCATATGTTCGTGCGAGCTGTAGCGCGGCTCGATAACGAGCGAATCGACACCGCCCAGACTGGCGGCGTACATGAATAGCTGAAGCTTGCGCACGAACTTGAGGGTGGCCGGACCGCCGCCCTTGAGCTCGATCGCCATCATTCCCCCGTATCCGTCGAGGATGCTCTTGGCAATCTCGTGGTCAGGATGAGTGGGAAGTCCGGGGTAATGCACCTTCGCGATCTCGGGCTTGGACAAACACCAATGGGCAATGCGCATCGCGTTCTCATTCTGACGCTTTACCCGAACGTCGAGCGTTTTGAGACCACGCTCGAGAAGCCAGCATGCAAAAGGATCCGGCGCCTGGCCCCAGACGGTCATCTTGCGCCTGCATTCATCGATGAACGGCTCGTTGCCGCAGACGACGCCGCAGAGAATGTCATGGTGCCCGTTGAGATACTTGGTGGCGGAGTGAATCACGACGTCGACGCCGTGTTCTACAGGCCGGAAGTTCACTGGGCTCGCGAAAGTGGAATCGACGACGAGAGCAATCCCCTGCGCGTGCGCGAGCGACTGGAGCGAATTCATCTCGAGCACCCTGCACGTCGGATTTACCGGAGATTCGAGAAAGATCACGCGCGTGTTCTTTCTGAGGCCCTTACGCCAGGCGCGCGGCTCGAGCGGATTCACGAAGGAGACTTCGATTCCCATCCCCATCAGATCTTCGCAGAAGAGCTTCCGGGTCCCGCCGTAGATCCACGAGCTGGATATCAGATGATCGCCGGGCCGAAGGAGGGCGAGCATCGCACAAGCAGTCGCGCCCATCCCGCTCGCGAGCACCAGCGCGGCCTCTGTGCCTTCCAGCACTGCCAGTCGTTTCTGAACCCGGTCGGCGTTTGGAGTATTTCCATAGCGCGTGTAGAGTAGTCCTTCGCTCGTCCCGGTCTCCTGCACGTAGTTCACCGACTGCACGAGCGGCGCTGTGACACCCATGCCAGGAGTCGGGCGCGTCTCCCCGCCATGAATCGCGTTTGTAGACAGGCCCATCTTCCGTGTCGGATCCGCCAATGCCTCTCCTAGCCGAGGTTGCGTGTCGTTCGGCCGGCGTCGAAGTCGTGCTTCACCACGCGAACGATTTCGGCCGGAGCGATTCCCAGGACGTCGCGCGCGACAACCGTTCCGGGACTCACCGTATCATCGACGACGAGCACCGCCATCTCGTGACGTCGAGGTCCATAAATCCACACGAGCTCTCCGTCCTCGAGAAGACGTTGCCTGGCGTCAGATGAGTGGAGACGGACCAGAGGCCCCCGATCCGAATCACCCGTCTTTGTCGCGATGTACTGCGACACCATGAGCCAGGGCTGGAAGCCCTCCATCATGCATCGAGTCTCATGGTTTCCACCGGAGCAGTTGCGCTGCCCACCGCCACATAGCCGTGATCATGACGGATCACGAGACGCCTGCGCCACAGGGTGTCGAGCATGCGCTCGGCCTGGTCGCGCGATAGTCCGGTGGCGTCGGCAACATCGGCGCTCACTCCGGCGCCGAGCTGGCATATGACTTCCCAGGCTTTGCGTTCGTCGACGTCGACGATCCCCACCAGATGGGATTCGCCGTCTCCCCGCTGCGTGACGAGGGCCAGTTTGTGGCGCTCGAGCACCGCCTCGATGGCATCCATGTGCGACTCACTGATTCCGCGGAAAAGGAAATAAACTTCGCGGCGCGGGGCATCGGTGCTCACGTACTGCAGAAGAAGCTTGGCTACGATTTCGTCGGCGCAGGAGAAGTCGAGAAGACCGACGTGAGAGAAGTCTATAACCGTCAGAGCGCGATCACCAATCCTGTCGAGCTCGTGCTCGATCTCACACCGCACGGCGGCGCCTGTCGGCCTCGTAACCAGATTCGAGTAGAGCTCGCACACGCTCTTCCTGAGCATCGAGCTGACGTCGATGTGGTTGATCATGCCACGCGTTCTGGAATCGTTATCTGCACTTGAGCACCCGGGAAATAGGAAAGATTCTCGAGCAACGGTTCGTCCTCGTCCCAGTCTCCTTTCGGAAGAACTGCGATCCGGGCGGTTCCACTTCGAATCGAAAGCTTGCCGTCCCATGTTCCCACAAACTTGCGTACTCCCGCAAGCCCTTGACCTCGGCCGGGATCCCTGAACCGGGACGCTCCCCGCATCACGGTCTCCTCGAGTGCCTGGCCATCGTCCCACCGATCTCTCCTCTGAAATCCGGGAGCGGATTCCAGAGACTGCCGGAACCCGATGCCTGGATCGCACACCGCGATGACGACAACTTTTCTGCCGCCGAGTCTCACGCGCCAGGTGTAGGTTTGCACCGCGACCCAACCGCCGCGCCCAGCGTGCTCGACGATGTTCTGGCACACTTCCGACAGAGCCATCGTAAACCTCATCGTGATCTTCGCGTCGAGATTCAGGTTCTTGACCAACGCGTCCTGTGCCCGCTGCTGGATCTTGTCGACGACTTCATGGACGTCGTCGCTTTTGGAAATCGAAGTCACCTCGAGCAGGACGCTGGTCTCGCCCGCTGGCTTCGCGGCTTTTACGCGGCCCTGTAGCTCGTAGAGCTCCGCTGCGTGCTTGAAGAAATCCATTCGCGACCAATAGGTGCTTACGTTTTCCGCTTCGGGGACGTAGAGCACCGGCCGCTCCTGTCGCGACTGCGCAAGCGCCAGCAATGCCGTCAATCCGTACGGCGATGCCCAGCGCGCGTGCCTGGTGTCGACGATGATCTTCTCGTCGAGAGGCAGTGGTGCGACCTGATCAAGCACCTGCTCGAATGATTTGTCTTCGAGCGAATGTGGGACATTGATTATCGTGCTCACTTGATGCTGAGCTCTCCGCGGAGATAGTCGGTGAGGCCGGTGGCGCCACGATGGTCCACATTCCGGGCAGCCGCGTCCAGCGCGCGGTCGATCGCCGCGTCTAACTTATCACCCGCAAGCAGGCGCGAGAAATAGGTCGCACCCCAGACGTCGCCGCAGCCGGTTGGATCGCCGGACCCGATATGCCTCGTCGGTTTCGCCGGAAGCTTCGCCGTGCGTATGGCCCCCGATGCCGCAGCGAACTCTGGCCGTTTCAAATCGGAGAGGCCGTCGAACCCAGGCGCCGCGAAATAGATCAGGCCGCGACTCCCAAGCGTAATGGCTATAAAGGAAACGCCCTCTGCCATGGCGATACTGGCCAAGGCAACCGGGCCGCTAGTCATCATACTCATCTCGTCCTCGTTGACCTGGATGAGATCGAAACACCGGCACCACGCCGCCGGATTGGGAAGTGGTCGGAGAACCCGCATTCCGTTCGGCTGCACGGCGAGGAGAAGTGAGTGAATGTCGCAGTAGATTGGGCCGCGAAAATGTTGTCGAATGAGCTGCGCGGTCTCGAGGTCCAGCTCGAATCCACTTATCAGATTGATGTAAAGTGCGTCGAGTCCATTTAGAAGTGGCTTGAGACCCAGCCACGTCCATCCTGGCACGCCTCCGCTGAGCATCTCGCACCGCCGCTCGTCGCTCTGATAGTGCATCACCACTCGATTGTTCGGATGTGGCACCTCGATCGGCGCGGCATCGGCCGCGGAGTGTTCCAGATTTGCGACGAATTGTCGCGCCGACTGCGCGAGGTCACTGCCGACTTTCAGTATCGGAACGAATTCCCAGTCCGGAGCGAGTGCTGCATCCAGAGCGCCGAGCGCGTAAGTGATTCCGCCCCATTCCTCGACCGGCGCGTCCCGCGGATCTCGCCCATGAATGACGTCCCAGACGAAGCTACCCATCACTCCGACACGCTTTTTTCGCGTCATCGAGTAATCTGCGTCATCTGATTTTCCGGATGGTGTCCGCCATGTATCGCATTCGGCTAGAGCTCGCCGAGCGCTTGCATCTTGAACGTCGCGATCGCGCCGACCACGCCTGCGGATAGAGGCAATGCGCCCGCGACGATCCGGCACGCCTCTACGGCGGGCTTGAACGCGCGCCGCTTTACTTCGGCTCGCAGTGGCTTGAACAATTCGTCACCAGCCTGTGTCACACCGCCGGCCATCACCACCACGTCCGGGTTGAAGATGTTCAAGAGGTTTGACACTCCAGCGCCGAGTATGCGGCCCGTTTCTCTGACGACTTCAGTGGCCAATGTGTCGCCGCGCTTTGCTGCTTCATAAACGGTCTGGGCGCTGATTTTCTTCAGGTCACCACCGACGAGCGAGAGGAGTATGGATTCAGTCTCGTCGCCGAGCACCGCCTCTTTCGCGCGTTCCGCGATCGCTGGACCGGACGCGTACGCCTCGAGGCACCCGTAGTTGCCGCACTTGCATCGCCTGCCGTTCAGATCGATCGTCGTGTGGCCAATCTCGCCGGCAACGTCAGACGCGCCGTGATAGAGTTTGCCTTCCAGGATGAGTCCGCCGCCGATGCCCGTGCCGAGCGTCATCCCCACGACGTTGCGCCCGCCGACAGCCGCGCCGCACCAGAACTCACCGAGGGTCGCGCAATTTGCGTCGTTGTCGAGCGTTGCCTCGAGGTGCACACGGCTGGAAATCTCGTCACGCAGCGGGAAGTTTTTCCATCCGAGATTGGGCGTGATGATCACGATTCCGTTCTCGCGATCGAGCGGGCCCGGCGAGCCGATTCCCACTCCGAGAAAATCCCCGCGCTGCGCCCCGGTTTCAGCCATTGTCTCGCTGATGACCTTCTCGATCATTGCCGCGATTCGCTCGACCACCGATCCCGCGCCGCCCTCGGCCAAAGTCGGACGCGTTTGCATCGCGATCTCGCGACTGCCGTCCACGGGCATCGCTCCCGCGACGATGTTCGTGCCGCCCAGATCCACTCCGACGATATAACGCTCCTTCACGCTCATACAGGCACCGGTGGGTTGAGGACTTCGCCGAGGATACTCGAAACGTATTCCGGCTTGAGATCACGCATGCAGCGCCAGTGTCCGAGAGGGCACCGTTGTGGACCATGGCGATCGCAGGGACGACACGCGAGTCCCCTGTTCCCGGCAACCGCGCGCCGGCTCGCGAGAGGACCAAAACCGAACTCCGGAACCGTCGGACCAAAAATAGTGAGTGTCGGCGTTCCCATCGCCGACGCAAGATGCTGCGGCGCGGAGTCGTTCGTCGCTATCGCCTGCGCTCGGCCAATAAGCTCGGCGGACCCCAGAACGGAAAGTACACCGGTAGCATCTATCACGGTTTCACTCGGAAGTGCGGCGGCAATCGCCTTTGCGAGGCTCGCGTCCGCGCTCGAGCCGACAACCGCTATCCGGAATTGTTCGCCAATGGTCCTGGCAAGATCCACGTAGTAGGGCCATCGCTTCGTGCCCCATGCGCTGCCCGGAGCAAGAGCGACAAAGGGCTCGTCGGTGCCCCCGTGCTCGCGAAGGAGAAGATCGACGGCGTGACGCTCGTCATCCGACGGGTAAAGTCGCGGGCGTATCTGGTCCGGTGTCGGAGGGTCAGCGCAATCCGACATCGAGAGAGACCACAGTCGCTCGGCGTGGTGTCGATCGGGTCGATAAGGAACTTGCCTGGTGTAGAGCACACGCCCGGTGGAGCTCGCGAATCCAATTCGCTCCCGCGCGCCCGTCATCATGGCGATCAGGCCGCTACGGAAGGATCCCTGCGCGAGATAGGCGACTTCGTAAGGTCGCCGCGCGCGAAGATCCCGAATTGTCTGCCAGAGATGCAGGGTGGACCCATAAGTTCCGCGTTTGTCGTAGCGGATGATGCTACGAATGTTCGGGTTGTTCGCGAGAACCGCAGCGCCTTGCGGCGTCGCGAGCACATCGACCGGCCCTCGCTTCGCGAGCTCCGCAATCAGCGGCGTCGTGAGAATGACGTCACCCAGAAAGCTCGTCTGAATAACGAGGAATCCCCTCACTCACACCCCACGAGCTGGAACAATCCGTCAATCAACCTGCAGCACGGCAAGAAACGCCTCCTGCGGTATCTCGACCGAGCCGACCTGCTTCATCCGCTTTTTTCCCTCCTTCTGCTTCTCCAGGAGCTTGCGCTTGCGAGTGATGTCGCCGCCGTAGCACTTCGCGAGGACGTCCTTCCGCAGAGGCTTCACGCTCGTGCGCGCAATCACCTTCGATCCGATCGCCGCCTGGATCGCCACCTCGAAAAGCTGTCGCGGTATGAGATCCTTCAGCTTATCGGCGATTTTGCGGCCCCACTCGTAAGCCTTGTCCTTGTGGATGATTACGCTGAAGGCGTCGACCGGATCGCCGTTGATCAGCATGTCCAGCTTCACGAGATCGCTCCGGCGATACTCGAGCATCTCATAATCGAGCGAGGCGTAGCCGCGGCTCACCGTCTTGAGCTTGTCGAAGAAGTCGAGGATGATCTCGCCGAGTGGAAATTCCCACTCGAGCTCGACACGCTGGGTGTCGAGATACGTCATGTTCTTGTACACGCCGCGACGCTCTGTTCCAAGCGTCATGATCGGTCCGATGTACTCGGCCGGGACCATGATGCGCGCCTTCACGTACGGTTCTTCGATGTACGCGACCACCTGTGCGTTGGGCATGAGCGATGGATTCTCGATCAGCGTCATCGTTCCGTCGGTGAGGTAGACCTTGTATTCCACCGACGGGACCGTTGTCACGAGCTCGAGGTCGAACTCGCGATTCAAACGCTCCTGGACGATTTCCATGTGCAGCAGTCCGAGAAATCCGGCGCGGAACCCAAATCCAAGCGCGGTGGAAGTCTCAGGCTCGTAGTTCAGGGATGCGTCGTTGAGCTTGAGCTTCTCGAGCGCGTCTCTCAGAGTTTCGTACTGCGTCGTGTCGGTAGGATAGAGTCCCGCGAACACGAACGAGCGCACCGCCTGATATCCGGGCAGCGGAGTCGTAGCGTGATTGTCGGCGTCGAAGATGGTATCGCCCGCGCGCGTCTCGCTCACCGATCTCACGCTTGCCACGACATAGCCGACCTCTCCCGGGCCAAGCTGTTCGGCAGGAACCTGTCGCAGCTGGTTGTATCCGACTTCGTCCACCTCGTACACCGATTCGCTGGCGCCGAATGTTATGTGAGTGCCCTTTCGGATCACGCCATCGACGACGCGCACGCTCGGGATGGCACCGCGATATCGATCGTAGTAGGAGTCGTAAATCAGCGCACGGAGCGGAGCATCCGCGGCTCCTTCCGGTGGAGGAACTTTTCGCACGATTTCCTCGAGCAGCTCGGAGATGCCGATTCCTTCCTTTGCGCTCACCAGAAGGATTTCGTCCGGGTCGACGCCAAGCAGGTCGTGCACCTCCTGCTTGCGGCGCTCGGGCTCTGCGCCGGGCAGGTCGATCTTGTTCAGAATAGGAATGATCTCGAGCCCCGCGTCCATCGCCAGAAACAGATTCGAGAGCGTCTGGGCCTGAATGCCCTGAGACGCGTCCACAACCAGGATCGCTCCCTCACAAGCGGCGAGGGAGCGCGAGACCTCGTACGTGAAATCGACGTGCCCCGGCGTGTCGATGAGATTCAGCTCGTATTCCTGGCCGTCCCGCGCCGCGTAGGTCATCCGAACGGCGTTGAGCTTGATGGTGATTCCACGTTCCCGCTCGAGGTCGAGCGTGTCCAGAACTTGAGCCTTCATCTCACGCTTCTGAAGCATACCCGTCGCCTCGATCAGTCGATCCGCCAGCGTCGACTTGCCGTGGTCGATGTGTGCGACGATGCAGAAGTTGCGAATATGCTCGAGCTTCAAGAGGAGTCTCTGGGTTGTGCGGGATGCTGGGGCGGGAACCACGAAATATAACCGCCGACGGAGGACCGAACTCCTTCGAGAGGTCGCGCTCGCCCATAAGAAAAAGGCCGCACTCGCGGCCCTCTCTCACTGCTATCAGGAAGCTACTACGGAGCTCACCGCTTCGGCGGCGGACTCTGTGCTGACCTGGGCGGCGCGCTTTGCGCCCGTGGCGGCGGACTGCTCGAGGGCGGCGGTGACCGCGGAGGCTCGACGCGCGGCGGCGGAGCCTGAGTCGGCTGGGCACGTGGAGGCGGCGGCGATGCGCGTGGAGCGGGCCGCGTATCCACGCGGATTGTTTCCGCACCCGTACTAGCTGCGCCCGAGGTGCGACTCGGCGCATCGCTCCGACCGATCGGAACACGATTCCTCTGAGGCAGCGCAACGCCACCACCTCCTTGGTTCCGCAAGTCCATCAGCACTTCGCGGGGATCTCTTCCGCGCTGACCTGGCGCAGTTATCGTGACGTCCCCCATCTGTGGCGGCTCCGCATGACGCGTGATCGGAAAATGGCCGAGCGCAGCGCGGGTACCGCCCGCGCCGTTCGGGGCGGAGCGGGGAATCGAGTGTCCCAAACGCTTCGTTTTTCCGCTGTCTCCCGGCTCTCCGCCATCACGACGAGTCCGCGGAGGGAGGATGTTGGATCGGCGGGACGGTCCGTACGCGACGATCGGCATCCCGCAATAGTCGTAGCCAACGATCCTTACACTTCGGCCGGAGCGCTGAAACCGTCTGACTCCGTCGAGCACGGCGAGACGGCTGAATGCGAGGTTCGTGCTGTACCCGCCGTTGAAGAAGTCGCAGGAGTAGAGCGCGTTCGATGAATAGTATTGCTGCGGCGAAGCGAATCGCATGAAGTCGCGGCCGATAGGCTCGCCCTTCGCGCCAAGGTAGGAGGCCAGCTCCTGCTCGGCGGTGACGGGTGAGACGTTTTGTATCAGTCGCCGTAGCGTCGTCATGTCCCAATCCCCATTGATCTCGATCCGCTCGAGGTTGAAAGGCGCTCGAGATGCGAGGGCGATCACAGTACCACGAGTGTCGAACCCACTATAGCTCGAATAGCTCGCGTAGCTGCCGGGCACGATGACGCCGCCGGCTGCCTGAGAGAAGCCCGCAAAGAAATTCGGAAGACGGTATTGTTGGTGCTGTCTGAGCCGGACGGAAATGCCGGGGAAATCGGGGTGCAGCACCTGGATCTCGCCGTCGAGATCCATCGACACCGCGAACACATACGCATCCTCGCTCAGGTCGATCGCGGGCGTCACATAGTTGGACGCGACTCCAGGCCCATTCTCCGACACGATGCGGATGTAGGGCGCCCGTCCCTGGGCAGACGAAGTGGAGGCAATGAGCCCGATCAGAAGCGCCGAGACCCCAAGCGCGGATGCCATCTTCGTTCCCCGCATACGTACCTCCCTTTGTATACAATTTTGCTCGATGTAGGCGCGAGTGTCAATCCCGATGTTTCGAGGAGGTTGGCCGCGCTACCTGTTGCTTCCTGGCCGGCTTACCTTGCGCCAATGCCGCTCCCACAGCTGCTCTCCGTTGTAGAATCGCTTCCTGCCTTCAGAGAGCTCGTCAATCGAATACCTCCGCCCGGAGCCCGGTGCGAGATCGGCGGCTTGCATGGTTCGAGCGACGCAGTCGTCATTGCCGGTCTCTCTGAATACGCTCGGCAGAGGTTCTTTGTTGTCGTGAACGACGACGTCGCCGGCGCCGAGCGATGGCTGGCGGACCTCACGACTCTGGTGGAAAGCGATGCTGTGGCCTTCTACCCTCCGCGGGAGAGCTTTGGGGAGGCTGAAGCTCACGCTGAAGTGGCGGGCGAAAGAGTAGAGACCCTTGAGCGCATCGGCCGAAGTGGTCTTCGCATACTTATCACGACCACTCGCGCTCTCCTCGAGCGCACGCAACTTCCGCGCGCCCTGGCGGCAGCGCGCCTCGAGCTCCGCAAGGGCGATAGCCGGAGACCCGAGGATCTCGCCGCGCATCTCGAGCGAATCGGTTTCGAGCGCGTCCCAATGGTCGAGGACGTGGCGCAATTCAGCGTTCGCGGGGGAATCTTCGACATCTACAGCTTCGGCATGGCTGAGCCGGTCCGTCTCGAGTTCTGGGGTGACGATATCTCGGAGCTCAGACATTTCGATTTGCTCACCCAGCGATCCACCCGCGACGCCGACGTTGCGCTGATTCTGCCCGTCGATGGGCAGATCAGTATTGGGGACTCAGAGCCCGAGCGTTCTTCGATCCGCGCCATCTTTCCGCCCGACACGGTCCTCGTCATCCCGCGCGGCACGCACATCAGGCCCGAGGTCGATCGAACCTGGATCGAGGCCCAGCACCACATCGATCTCGCGCGGAGAAGAGGGGAAGACACTCCGAGCAGGGACGAGCTCTTCGAGTCCCCCGAGATCGCGATGCAGGCGCTGACTGCGTTCGGCGCGATCGGCCTGGCCGGAGAAAACGCCGAGCTGACTTTCCCTTTTGGCGAGCCGGAGGAGATCCAACGCGACATCAAGCGACTCAAGCTGATTGTCGCCGACGGAATTCCGACGCTAATCCTCTGCGACAACGCGGGCCAGGCCGAGCGTCTCGACGAGCTTCTTAACGACGATCGCGTGTCGCCCGCAAATCTGGCGATTGGAGTTTTGGACGGCGGATTTCTGCTTCCTCCCGCTGGCGAGGATTTCCCGGGATTCCGTGTACTCACCGACCACGAGATTTTTCGCCGGGAGAGGCGCTTCCGTCGGGCGAGGCGCTACGCAGCCGGCACTGCACTCGAAAGCCTGACTGCGCTAAAGCCCGGCGACTACGTGGTTCACCTCGAGCACGGCGTCGGGATCTATCGCGGTATGGAGAGGATGTTCGTTCGCGAGTCGACCGTTGAAGTGGCTGTCATCGAGTACGAGGGCGGTGACCGTCTGAACGTTCCGCTGTATAGAATCGATCAGATCGAGCGCTATCGGTCCGCGGCCGACATGACCGCCGATGCGCCTCCACCGCGACTCCACTCACTCGGTGGAAAACGCTGGGCATCGCAGCGAGATAAGACCCGGGCCGCCATTCAGGAGATGACGGTGGAGCTGCTCGATCTCTACGCTCGACGAAAGGTGGCGACGCGCCCGCCGCACGTTCCCGACACAGTTTGGCAGCGGCAGCTCGAGTCCTCGTTTCTATTCGAGGATACGCCCGACCAGCGAACCGCGACGACCGATGTGAAGGGCGACATGGAGCGTCCACGCCCGATGGACAGGCTTTTGGTTGGCGATGTGGGTTACGGGAAAACGGAAATCGCGGTGCGCGCCGCGTTCAAGGCCGTGCAGTCCGGCAAACAGGTCGTGGTGCTGGTCCCGACCACGATTCTCGCCGATCAGCATACAAGAACCTTCGGCGAACGGCTCGCGGATTTCCCGATCAACGTGAAGAGTCTCAGCAGATTTCAGACACCGAAGGAACAGGTATCCGTTCTCGCAGACCTCAAAGCCGGCAAAGTCGACGTCGTGATCGGAACCCACCGTTTGCTCAGTCCGGACGTCGCGTTCTCCCAACTCGGGTTGATAGTCGTTGACGAGGAGCATCGCTTCGGTGTCAAACACAAGGAACGCCTCAAACGACTTCGCCTGGAGACCGACGTACTCACACTCACCGCGACACCGATTCCGCGAACCCTGCACCTGTCGCTGGCTGGATTGCGCGACATGACGTTGATGCAGACTCCGCCGCGCGACCGGTCGCCCGTTCTTACTTACGTCGAGCCCTGGGACGATGGACTCATCGACGAAGGCATCTCGCGCGAGCTGGATCGCGGGGGCCAGGTGTTCTTCGTCCACAACCGGATCGAAACTATCCAGGGGGTCGCCGATCACATCCAGCGACTAGTCCCGCGCGCCCGCATCGGAATCGGACACGGCCAAATGCGGGAGCGAGAGCTCGAACAGGTGATGCGGAAGTTCGTCGACGGCGAGATCGACGTGCTCGTGTCGACGATGATCGTCGAGTCTGGGCTCGACGTTCCGAACGCCAACACGATGTTCGTCAACCGAGCCGATACGTTCGGCCTGGCGCAGCTATATCAGCTCCGCGGAAGGGTCGGACGGTCCCATCGGCGTGCGAGCTGCTATCTCCTGGTCCCCGATTCAATTGACGAAGACGCCAACCGCCGGCTCACGATTCTCGAGCACCACACCCAGCTCGGCTCGGGATATCAGATAGCCCTCAAGGATCTCGAGCTGCGCGGCGCGGGCAATCTGCTCGGTCCGGAGCAGTCCGGATTCGTCCACGCCGTCGGCTTCGACATGTACCTCAGAATGCTCGACGAAACAGTGAAGCGCGTTTTGCGGGGTGACGATGCCCCAAGACTTCAGCCCTCAGACATCTCGATCGACGTCCCCTCGTACCTGCCGGATGAATACATCGTGTCACCAGACGCCAAGCTCGATGTTTATCGCCGGCTCACCCACATGACGGACGTGTCGGAGATCGAAGCGTTGAGGGAGGAAGTGCGCGACCGCTTCGGTTTGCTTCCGGAACCAGCCCATGTCTTCTTCACAACCGCCATACTGCGCATCCTTGGCGGCGCCTCGGACATCGAGTCCGTGCTGGTGCGCGGAAACGAGGCCCGCATTACATTTCGCGAGCACGCAGTGCCCCGGATGAAGGGGATCTCGGCGGCGTTCCACGAGGTACAGTTCCAGGCGGAAGTGCGTCGCG
>JBOHTC010000011.1:0-15481 GCA_050733495.1 Gemmatimonadaceae bacterium
GAATATAGCCGGTAGACAACGCGGCAGGTAGCGCCGGGAACGTTGCCACGCGCGCGAGCTGATATCATCGTCCACCCAAGGAGACACCGCCGACATGGAGATGGCGTATCGCGACCAGTGGAAGGCAGAGATCGCGGAGATGCGGCGGGTGCTCGCCGGCTTTGCGATGAAGGAGGAGCGTAAGTGGGGCAAGCCCACCTACACGGTTGATGGGAAGAACATCGTCATCCTGCAAGGGTTCAAGGAATACTTCGCGCTGGGCTTCTTTCAGGGCGCCTTGCTGAAGGACCCCAAGAAGGTGCTGGCGCAGCTCGGTCAGGTGCACGCCGCGCGGGTGATGAAGTTCACCAGCGTGAAGGAGATCGCGGCGAAGGCGGGGACCATCAAGGCCTACGTGCGCGAGGCCATCGCCGTCGAGAACGCTGGGCTGCGGATGAAGCAGAAGAGGACCTCAGATTTTCCGGTTCCGGAGGAGCTGAGAGAGCGGTTCCGAAGCGACCCGCGTTTCAAGCGCGCTTTCGAGGCGCTGACGCCGGGGCGGCAGAGAGGTTACCTGTACCACTTTGCCGCGGCCAAGCAGTCGGCGACGCGGACGGCGCGAATCGAAAAGGCGATGCCGGCGATATTCCAAGGCCGAGGGTTCCTCGAGAGACGTTGAATGGAGTTGACGTCCGTGCGAGCATCTGGATCCGTGCCGCGGTTATTTCTCCTCAGCCAGTTCCTGATCCTGAAACGTCATCCACGGTGTGAACAGCTTCGGGCCGCCCTTTGCGAGCTCCTCTTTCATTTTCGCGTTCGGAGTTCCAAGCACTTCGCCCCCGACGGAAGCGGTGGCCATGAGCGGCTTCATCAAATGGCTGATGTTGGAAAAGTGCTGGATCGCGGCGTCAGCGTCGCGGTAGCGCTCGAAGACCATCGCCTCGCTCTCATCCTCGTTGAAGAAGATTCCCTACTGGAGCGTGCCACACTCCTCGTGCGCGCATCACCTAGTTCGCTAATTCATGACCCGCCGGACGACAGGATCATCACGAACCGCTTTCCGTCGGGCGACACGTCATACATCGTGTTGGGGCCGGTGTAATACGGAGCTCTGAACAAGACGGTGGCCGCCCCTAGCGTCGGCGTCGCAGCGCCTGGCTCCGCGTCCAGTTGCACCGCCACCAACTTCCCATCGTTCCAGTAATACAACTCGTGCCCGTCCCCTCGCCAGACGGGAAACGCGCCGCCGTTTGAAGACACCGAGACACGCTGCGTCGGATGCGGATACGAATCCAGATAGACCTCTGGGCGCCCCGACTCGTCGGACGTGTACGCGACCCAGCGCTCGTCGGGCGAGATGCGGGCTCCCGTCTCGTCCGCCGATGTCACCGCGTACGGAAACGCCGGCGACCCGTCCGCCGGCTGCACGATGATGTCGTGCTTGTCGCCGGTTTCCTCCGTGACGAGCAGCGCGCTGCCATCCGGCAGCCAGTCGCTCGCGAACTGTGTCCCCACGCGCGCAGCGAGTAGTCTCGGATCGCCCGCGCCAATAGGCCGCACAAAAAGATCCTTCCCGTCGGGAGCGCTCTTCGAATACGCGACCGTTGTGCCCTCCGCATTCCACTGCGGGTCGTTGCTGTCGTTGTCGTCATCGGTTAGGCGACGGGTTGTGCCTGCATCCAGATCCGTCATCCAAAGATCGCTCGTATTTCGGCCGCTGCCGAAGGCGCCGTACACCACAAACCGACCGTCCGGCGAAAAACGCGGCGTCCACGGACGATTCGCGGCGATCGTGCGCAGCGGACGACCGGAACGATCGACTACCATAAGAGACATCTCTTCTCCGTCCGGTGGCTGCACTTGCGCGGGACGATCAACCGGCTGGGCTCCTGCGTCGGGCAGAATGGCGGGCATGCGCTCCACGAATGGCGACCGGGCGAGCGCCCAGCCGCCGGCGAGACCAACGCCGAGCACGATGCTGATGGCGTAAAGAGCCGCGCGCGCGGATATCATGCGCCCGCGTGACTTAGTGGCGCGGCCGCGCGACGGCACAATCAGCGCCGCCGCGAAGGCTCCCGCGCTTGGAAATCGATCATCCGGTTCCTTCGCCAGCGCCCGGCATACGGCGGCATCGACGGACGACGGGACGTCAGCACGACGCGCAGCAAGCGCAGCGACTGGCTCATGCATCACGTTTTGCCGCGTCTCCCGATGCGACGCCGTGGCGAATACCGACTCGCCGGCGAGCATCTCGTGCAGCACCGCGCCGAGTGCGTAGACGTCAGTGCGCGCATCGATAGGCCGGTCGCCCGCGGCCTGCTCCGGCGCCATGTACGAGGGCGTGCCGAGCGTGATGCCCGTGCGCGTGAGTCGCGCGCCGCCCGCGTTCTCGAGAGCCAGAGCAATTCCGAAGTCGGCGACCAACGCATGGCCGCTTTGCAGCAGAACGTTCTCGGGCTTCACATCGCGGTGCACGATGCCATGGCGGTGCGCATAATCGAGCGCATCCGCCATCTCGCGCACCAGCTGCAGCGCATCATCGACTGGCAGTCGACGCTCGCGCGCGAGCCGCGAACGGAGCGTCTCACCTTCGACGAACGGCATCACATACCATAGGAGTCCCTCCGCGCTTCCCGAGTCGAACAACGGAACGATGTGCGGGTGCTGGAGCGATGCAGTGACCCGGATCTCCTCGAGAAACCGCTCCGCCCCGATGGCTGCCGCGAGCTCCTCACGGAGCACCTTTATCGCCACCCGGCGGTGATGCCGCAGGTCCAGGGCGAGGTGGACGATGGCCATCCCGCCACGTCCAATCTCGCGCTCGAGCTGATAGCGGCCGGCCAGCGCGGTGGCGAGTCGGCCGGTGAGGGATGCCGACGTACTGCCCGCGACAAGTTGCTCGGCGGCTGGTCGGTCGAGGAAGTTGCCGGCGCGATCGTGCGCGGCGAGCAGTGATGCGACCTCGAGCCGGATCTCCTCGTCGTCGCCACAGGCTTGCGCAACGAAAGCATCGCGTTGCGCCGGTTCGCAGGAGAGCGAGGCACGAAGGATCGCGTCTATGACACGCCACTTCTCCGGCGTCATCGGCGACGACGGCCGGTCCGCGCTTGATGAATTGCTCATCGATCGAGCTCGCGGCGAAGCCACATCCGCGCGATGGCCCATTCGCGACCGACCGTCGCTGTCGAGATGCCGAGTGCAGCCGCGGTTTCGGGGATGCTGAGTCCCGCGAAGTAGCGCAGCTCGACGAGCCGCGCCTTCTGCGGATCGAGCACCGCGAGGCGGGAAAGAGCCTCGTCGAGCAGGATGATGTCCAGTGGGTCGATTGGCGCCGCTTGCGCCGAACTTGCGCGGGACTCCGCGGTAAAGAAGTCGCCATCGCCGAGCGAAACCTGCAGGCCGGCACCGCCCCGCTTGAGGGCGTGGCGCGCGCGGGCGTGGTCGAGTAGCACGCGGCGCATCATCTGCGCGGCAATGGCGAAGAACTGTGAGCGGCTCTCCCAGCGCGCATCATGCTGATCGCCTAAACGCAGCCACGCTTCGTGCACGAGCGCGGTAGGCTGAAGGGTGTGTCCCTCGTTCTCGCGCCTCAGCGCGAGCCGCGCCTGACGGCGAAGCTCCTCATACACGAGCCGGACGAGCGACTCGCTCGCCTGAGCGTCGCCGGCACCCCACGCTCGCAGGAGCTCCGTGACTCCAGGCCCGATTTGCCGCGCATGGCCGCCACCGCCGGCGGTATGCGCAGACAATGGCGTTGGGGCACCGTCGGTTGGCGTGATCGGCATGCTCACTCTGGTCGCCGGCATCGGATGGGTTACCCGATTAGACAGCAGAAATCGTTGATTGGATTTAGCCGTGTTCCGCGCGCTATGGAATGAGGCGCCTTAAGCGCCGTTCCCAGTCACGGAGACTACCATGACTACGCTTTGCCGACGTGCCTTCGTTTCAACTGCCGCCACAATGACCATGACGCTCGCGCTCGGAGCCTGCGCTAGCGCGCCCTCGCGCCCGTTGCTGGACCGACCGATCTCGACAGAGACTGGTCTGCTTTCCATCCGCTTCGACAATAGCTCCCGTGAGACGGTGGACGTGTATCTGATCGGCACGAAGCGCGAGTGGATGCTCGGCCGCCTCGCGCCCGGAAGGGTCGCGAGCTTGCGGCTCCCTGACGAAGCGTTCGTTGAAGGCTCGATGATGGTACGACTTGCGGTGCTCGCGGGCGAGCGAGTAACGTTGGCGGCTGCGCGAGATCCGCGCGCTGTTCTGACTCTTGCGGAACCGGCATCTGCAATCCTGTCGCAGCGTTGGACGTTCTCGCAGGGCAGTCTCATATCGCTGCCGTACTAAGGCGCTACGGAGCGAGCGCGTTTCGTCATTCGCAGCGTTCATTGACTTGTAGCCACGAGACTATGGACTGCTAGTCGGTCCCGATGTTCGTCAGGGTAGCGGCTTTCTCGAAGCTCGTGTCGATTTTGACCGATCTCATTCGACGTGTTAGTGCGGCTACGAAGGGCGCGCCAACCGACTGGCCCTTCGAGCCCCGTTGTTGATGCTCGCCGTCTCGTCCCATTCGCGCGGTTTTCAAACACCCATTAGCGATTCACATGGCAACTCTTCAAGTACGCTACATCGTTCGTGATGTCGATTCGGCGATCGACTTCTACGTCAAGCACCTTGGGTTTCGACTCGAGATGCATCCCGCGCCTCCTTTTGCCATGCTTTCCTTAGGCGATCTCCGACTCGTACTGAGTGCACCTAACCCGAGAGGCGGTGGCGGACAGCCGATGCCCGATGGAACCGAGCAACAGCCGGGCGGATGGAATCGATTTGCGATCGAAGTCAAAGATTTATCGGCAACTGTCGACAAACTCGGCGCGGCGGGAGTCCATTTCCGGAACAACATTGTGGTCGGCGTCGGCGGCAAGCAGATCATCGTCGATGATCCGTCCGGAAATCCGATAGAACTGTTTGAGCCGACTATCGCCGCAGCGCAGATGTCCGGTCATTGACGAAGGAGAAAGGACCGTCGACGAGCTTGATCATCTTCACGATGATCGGAGGAGCGCATGCTTTTCTCCTGAAGAGAACGACATGCTGTTGGGCATGGTTTCACGTCGCAGAAGACGAGATCAATCATCGCGGTCAGATTCGGTGGTTGCGCGCGCGACTGCCGCAGAGAGAGTTTAATCCTTCTTTATCGCGATCGTCATAGTGCAGCGGGAATCCGAACCTGCCATTCGTCTTAAGTCAGACTTGCAGCAAACCCGTTTGACGGTGGGAAGGAAAGTGACTGGCGGCAACAGCTAACTCTATAGTAGTATCGCCGCATGAGAATCACGCCCGCGGATCCGCGGTACAGCGAGGTAGTCGACAAGCGTTTCAACAAACGCTTTAAGGCAACGCCGGATTACGTTCGACTCGTCAGCTCCGCCGAGGATGTCGCTTCCGCCGTAGAGGAGGCCGTCGCAGAGGGACGTCGTCTCGTCGTTACGAGCGGCGGACATTGCCTCGAGGGATTCGTCTCGGATCCGACGGTGCGGGTGATCGTCGACGTCTCACCGATGAAAGACATTCGCTACGACGCCGAGCTGCGCGCGATTTCGGTGGAGGCGGGAGCGACAGTCGGCGAGACGTTCCGCGCCCTGTTCGAGATGTGGGGCGTCTTGGTCCCGCTCGGCGAATATCCCGATATCGGCGTGGGCGGACACGTCGTCGGCGGGGCGTTCGGCTTTCTCTGCCGCCAGCTCGGTCTCGCCGCGGACTATCTCTACGCGGTCGAAGTCGTCACGGTGGAGAAGGATGGACGCGCAAAGGTTGTGGTGGCGACACGAGAGGCCTCCGATCCAAATCGAGAGCTATGGTGGGCGCACACAGGCGGAGGCGGCGGCAACTTCGGTGTTGTGACGAAGTACTGGTTCCGCTCGCCTCGCGGATCGGGAGACGATCCCACGCGACTGCTGCCACGAGCGCCGGAATCGATCACCACGTTCAGGGCAGAGTGGAGCTGGAACGATTTCGATGAGCCACGGTTTGTCAGACTCGCGAGAATTTTCGGTGAATGGAGCGAGCAAAATGCCGGCGCTCATTCACCGAATGCATCGCTTTGGGCTCTCCTCGAGCTCCACAGAAAACAGTTCGGGAAAATCGTAGCTCGCGGAGTGAGCACCGCCGGCTCTGGCGCCGACCATCAGGTAGACGATTTTCTTTCGCGCCTGGGAGAGGGTGTCGGCGTACCGGCGACCAGAGATCTGACGCGCATGTCTTGGCTCGACTTCGCGCTCAATCCCTTCCCCGATCTGTTCGCCATGCCGCCAGGAGGCGTGAGCTCGAAAGTAAAAGATGCGCTGCTCAAAAGGCGCTTGACCGATGGTCAGCTGGCGGTGGCGTACCGTTGTCTGACCAGTACCGATTACGACATCATGGGGGGCATGATCGGCTTCGCCACTTACGGCGGGCGGATCAACACCGTCGCGTCGGATGCCACCGCGTCCGCTCAGCGCACTGCGATTATGGACATGGCCTGCAATACCGGCTGGATGGATGCGCGCGACGAAGAGAAGAACCTGGCGTGGGTGCGATCGTTTTACCGCGAGCTTTTTGCCGAGACGGGCGGTGTGCCAGTGCCTGGAGAGGCGTACGACGGAGCGCTGATCAATCATCCCGATGTTGACGCAGCTGACCCGACGCTCAACACGTCCGGCGTCCCCTGGCAGACGCTCTACTACAAGGGCAATTACCCGCGACTGCAGAGAGTGAAGGCGCGCTGGGATCCGCGCGACGTGTTCCATCACCCGTTGTCGATCCGAGCGGAGTGACACGTGGTCGACCGATTGCCGGAGGAAAAGTGAAACAACTCCCGCCGCGGATCATCGCGGCTCGCGAGCGGCGGACATCTAAATGAACCTGGCCGTCAATCCACCGGTGCTACCGATGCTCGCGAAGCGAGTGGCGGCGTTGCCGCCTGGCGAGAACTGGATCTTCGAGCCCAAGTGGGATGGGTTTCGCACGCTCGTATTCCGCGACCGCGACGAAGTCTTGCTTCAAAGTCGGGATGAGAGGCCCCTCAATCGATACTTCCCCGAGCTGATTGAACCGCTCAAGGCGCAGCTTCCGCCGCACTGCGTACTCGACGGTGAGATCGTGATCGCCGGCGAGGAGGGTCTCGAGTTCGAGACGTTGCAGCTGCGCCTGCATCCCGCCGAGTCACGGGTGAAGAAACTCGCCATCGAGACGCCGGCTTCGATCGTTTTCTTCGACTTGCTCTCTGTGGCCAACGAGAGTCTCTGTGCAACGCAGTTCGCGGAGCGCCGCCAGCGGCTCGAAAAGATCCTCAAAGGCGTGAAGGCGCCGCTGCATCTTACGCCTGCGACGCGCGACAGAGATCTTGCCGCCGACTGGTTTCAACGGTTCGAGGGCGCGGGACTCGATGGCGTCGTCGCAAAATCGATCGACGGAACCTACGAGCCGAATAAGCGCGTGATGCTCAAGGTGAAACATGAGCGAGAATGCGACTGCGTCGTGGCTGGATTCCGCTGGCACAAGCAGGGCGAGAAGACGAAAGTCGGCTCGCTGCTGCTCGGACTCTACGACGACGACGGCAATTTGGAGCACGTAGGTGTTTGCGCGAGCTTCACTGACGTCAAGCGTAGAGAGCTGGTAAAGTTTCTCGAGCCGTATCGCAATAACGCTTTGGCGAATCATCCGTGGCGCGGTTGGGCAGAATCACAGGAAGGCGGCGACGGGCAGCCACATCGGATGCCGGGCGGCCAGAGTCGCTGGAGCAGCGGCAAGGATCTGTCGTGGGAGCCGATACGTCCGGAGCTGGTCGTTGAGGTCGCCTACGACCACATGCAGGGCGGTCGCTTTCGTCACACCGCGCAGTTTCGCCGCTGGCGGACCGACAAGCGTCCGCGCGACTGCACCTTCGAGCAGCTGGAGGTCGTTCCGCCGCACGAGCTCGCCGCAATATTTGCTACGGGACGGTAGGGCTGTAGGGCGGGAAGCGGGAGGCGGGAGGCGGGAGGCGGGAAGAGCGACCGCTCGTAGCGGGGTGAAATCCATCTTCGCGAGCGACGATGATGAAAGGAGACCTGGACAAATCGATGAGACTGTGCTTTCGGAGCGGTGGCGTTTTGGCGATTGCGGTCACCCTCCTCGCGGGTTGCAAAACCATTGAGTCATCGCCGCCAATTACCATCCGGATGCGGACTGATTCGACCGAGATTGGAGTGCGCGTCAGCCAAGACGAGTATCTCGCGAAGATCGATTTCGCCATGATCAACGACACAGGGCAGCCGATCTCGCGAGGCGGGTGTACCGGACCGGCGGGGCCGTCCCTCGAGAAACAAGTAGGCAGCGAGTGGGTGTACGCCTACAGTGGGATGGAGCTTATGTGCCGCAGAATCCCGGACTTCTCCATCGAGAACGGAGCAAGTTATCGCGGCACATTGTATGTGGGCGCATTTCCGAAGGCACACAATCCGGGGCCCAGGTTTGAAGTCACTCCGGTGGATGGCGTGTATCGGCTCCGATGGGATTGGGCACAGGGCCTAGATGCTAGCGATCCGCACGCGCGCAAAGTCGAGGCAATCTCGAACGACTTCCACATGACTCTGGTCAAGTGAGCGGAGTAGGACGCTCCATCCTCCTCGCTGCATCGCGAAGCCGAACCCTCAACGACTTCGCTCTCCACAGCTCGCTCATCAAGCGAGCTACGCGAAAGTTCATGCCCGGCGAATCCGTCGACGACGCGCTCGCGGCGGGACGTGAAATCGCCGCAACCGGTCGCGGACTCATCTACACCCAGCTCGGCGAAGCTATCACGAAAGCCGACGCCGCCGTCGCGGTGCGCGATCACTACCTCGCCTTCTTCGACCAGATTCGCGCGGCACGTCTTCCGGCGCAAGTGAGCGTCAAGCCAACGCAGCTCGGCCTCGATCTCTCACAGACAGAGTGCGAAAAGCATCTGATGACTCTCGCGGCCAAGGCTGAAGAAACCGGATCCGCACTCTGGCTCGACATGGAAGACTCCAGCTACGTCGATCGCACTCTCGATCTCTACGTCGCGCTCTTGCGAACGCACCCTTTCACCGGCGTCGCAATGCAGGCATATCTGCGTCGCACCCCGCGCGATCTTGCGCGACTGCTGCGGCTCAGACCGACCATCCGACTGGTGAAAGGAGCGTACGACGAGCCGAAAACCGTCGCGTTCGAGAAGAAGTCCGACACCGATCGCGCGTACTACGAGCTGGCATCGACACTGCTAAACGCCGCGGGCGATGGCGGCTGCATTCCAGTGTTTGGCACACATGACCTCGGACTCATAACGCGAATCGCCGAGCGCGCTGCGGATTCGGGTGTCGGAAAAGACAAGTACCAGATCCACATGCTCTACGGAATTCGCGACGCCGCTCAACGTCGTCTAGTATCCGAGGGTCAGGTCGTGAAAACGTTGATCAGTTATGGGTCGGCATGGTATCGCTGGTACATGCGCCGTCTGGCCGAGCGGCCCGCGAATGTGCTGTTCGTGCTGCGATCGATCTTTGGCTGACGCATGAGACTGGAAACTTACAAATTTCTGGGCGCGTAAGTCTCCAGAGGTACGGCTGTAACAAGGAGCTAGAATGAATCGACCCTCGAAAATCTGGGGATGGGCGGCTGCCATCTTTGCGATCGTCAACCTTCTTGGCGCGATCTACGCAGCGGCGATGGGTGAGCGCGCGCACGCTGACATGCATCTGGTTCTGTTGCTCATCGGTGCCGTGGGATATCTGGCATGGCGAGCGCTGTCGCGCGGGCGCAAGAATGGTCCTGCCGTCTCTGAAGCCGATCCGAGGCTCGACTATCTCCAGCAATCAGTCGATGCGGTAGCCCTCGAGGTCGAGCGCCTCGGCGAAGCCCAGCGCGCAAGAGAGAAATTGCAGCGGGAGCAAATCCCGCCACCCGCCAAAAGGGACCAGTGATACGGTCGGCGCGGTAATTGGATTGGCGTTTCCCTACGAAAGGTACCACTGGGTCATTCGCTAGCGCGCGCTATCGCTTGGCCGCCCGCGCTTCGCGCCACTGCCGCGTAGGATCGTCGTCAGGATCCGGCGTCTCTTGCGCCGGCCTGATCTTCTCCGGCACGTTGCGAAGGTTGACCCGGACGCGGGTCCAGGTCGACGACCGCCCGCGCATCGAATCGACGAGTACGTCGTCGACTGCAAGATGATTGGCGGCAGCCGAGTGCTTTTTCTTCCAGCGATCGAGACCGGCGAGCGCTTCGTCTCTGTGCGGTGAGTTGGCAACAACAATCAACGGCATCTTGCTCCGCGATTTCGATGACGCCGTTGGATCGGATTGAGTGGACTTCTTGCGGGTCGTCTTCGTTGTAGCGCCTTTCGCACGCGACGGCGCCACACGCGATGCTTCGCCTTCCATTTTCCGAAAGTGCGGCGGCCACGGCGCGTCGCCGAGCCCGGCGGCCTCATCGCGCGCTGCGAGCTCGAGGAGCTTTTCGAGTGAACCGCGTGCATCGTCAATCGACGCGTCTGGATCGCCGAGTTCGCTGAGGCGGGCCGGCATCGTCAGCACGGTGAAATCTTCCGGGTCGACGTCCGGTACATCTTCCCAGCGAAGCGGCGCTGAGACGCGCGCGTCCGGCAGCGGCCGGATCGAGTAGGCCGAGCAGGTGGTCCGGTCCTTCGCGTTCTGATTGTAATCGAGGAAGACGCCGTGCCTCTCTTCTTTCCACCATTTCGACGTCGCGATTTTCGGCGCGCGCCGCTCGATCTCGCGCGAAAGAGCCAGCGCTGCCCGTCTCACTTCGGTGAACGTCCACCGCTGCTCGATTCGCGCGTTGACGTGCATGCCGCGTGAGCCGCTGGTCTTCGGAAATCCCCGCAGTCCGACTTCCTCCAGCAATTGCTTCACCTCGAGAGAGACTCGACGCACGTCGTCCCACTTTACTCCGGGGATAGGATCGAGATCGATTCTGAGCTCGTCGGGATGATCGAGATCGTTGGTGCGCACCGCGTGCGGGTGCAGCTCGATGCAGCCAAGGTTGACGATCCAGGCGAGACCGGCGGCGTCATCAACGACGACTTCGTCGGCCGTGCGTCCCGACGGAAATGAGAGCGTTACCGTGCGAAGCCAGTCGGGCGTGTTGTCTGGCGCGCGCTTCTGATAGAAGGGCTCCTTCTCGGCGCCGTTGACGAACCGCTTTAGCATGTTTGGGCGATCGCGAACGCCGCGCACCGCACCCGCGGCAACATCCATGTAGTATTTGACGACGTCCAGCTTGGACAGCTTGACGGCGCGCGAGAAGTACGGCTTGTCCGGATTGCTGATCTGGACTTCGCGGCCGTCGATCGACAGAACCTCGGCAGGCTGCTTCTTGGCCATTGGCGGAATTTGCTCTTAAACTTGCATCGATGAAACGATTCGTGCCGAGAAACAGGAGGAGCCGACTCTGAACTTATGCGATACGTACTGAAGCAGAAGCTCGTTTCCCTTGGAAGTAATTTTACGATCAAGGACAGCGCGGGGCGCGATGCGTTCCGGATCACTGGCGAGCTCCTCACCCTTGGCGAAAAGCTCTCGTTCCAGGACCTCGCGGGAAAAGAGCTTATCCGCATCGAGCAAAGAGTCGTCAACCGTGCGAACAGTTACCAGATCCGGCGCGAAGGAAAATACCTGGCTGACGTGCGGCGAGATGTCTCTTCGTTCTTCCGTCATCGCTTCACGATCGAGGTGCGCGAGTCCGCCGATCTCGAGGCCGTGGGAGATTTCCTGGACCGCAAATACGTTTTGAAGCGCGCCGAGCAGGAAATCGGCACGATGAGCAAGCGATGGTTCAGGCCCAGCGAAACCTACACGATCGAAATCAACGACAGCGAGAACGACCGGGTGCTCATCCTCGCGATCGCAGTGGTCATCGAGAGAGCCTGCAGGAAATTGCAGAATCGTTAAACGCGCCTCGGTATTGGCCGAAGTTCGGAGAAAAAGGGACAGTACCCGCGCCTCGTTGTCCTCGCCAACCGGTCACCTTTTGGAGTAAGATTTGGTCCCATGAAACCCAAAGAGCTTACTCTCCGCGGCCTGATACTCGGCGCACTCATCACGACTGTCTTCACTGCCGCGAACGTCTACCTCGGGCTCAAGGTCGGACTCACCTTCGCGTCATCGATTCCGGCAGCGGTTATATCGATGGCGATCTTGAGCGCGGTGAAGGATTCGTCGATCCTCGAGAACAACATCGTGCAGACCGTCGCATCGGCGGCGGGGACACTCTCGGCGATCATCTTCGTGCTGCCGGGTTTGGTGATCATCGGGTGGTGGACTGGATTTCCATTCTGGGAATCGTTCTTCATCTGCCTGAGCGGCGGCGTTCTTGGCGTCGTGTTCACCATTCCGCTCAGACGTGCGCTGGTGACGACGTCGGATCTCCCATACCCCGAAGGCGTGGCGGCAGCGGAAGTGCTGAAGGTTGGATCGGGCACGCGCGGCGAGACCAAAGACGAGAGCGGTGAGGCGAGAGAAGGACTAGTCGCGGTCATACTCGGCTCGGCGGCGTCGGCGGGACTGGCGATCATCACTGCGACGCGCGTCGCTGCCGGTACGCTCGGCGGAGCAATCGCACTTAGCGGAGGCGCATCTACCGGCTACGACATCGCGTGGTCTCTGGCGCTCCTCGGCGCCGGACATCTCGTTGGACTCTCGGTCGGAATGGCGATGCTCGTCGGGCAGATCATCTCCTGGGTAATCGCGGTTCCGATATTGACGCACATGCAGCCAGCGACCGTCGGCCAGGCGCTGGCGGATCACACGACCGCGATCTGGCGCACTCAGGTTCGGTTTCTTGGCGCCGGCACGATAGCGGTTGCCGCGGTCTACACTCTCATACGATTGGCCAAGCCGGTAGTCGGTGGATTGGTGAGCACCTTGGCAGCGTCGCGCGTGGCAGCGACGGCCGACGATCGTGACCGAGATCTCGCGCCTTCGTGGATTTTCGCGCTGACTGCCGTGTGTCTGGTGATCGCCGCGTGGTTGGCGTTCGAGTTCGCGCACTCGACCGTTCTCGCATCGAGCGCGCTCATGCTGACGGTTATCTCGATTCCTTTCGTGCTGATCATTGGCTTCATCATCGCGGGCGTGTGCGGATACATGGCTGGACTAATCGGCGCGTCGAACAGTCCGATCTCGGGAGTCGGCATCCTGTCGATCGTGGTGTGCGCCTCAATGTTCGCGCTGGCGGTGACGCCGACCGGGAGTAACCGGCAGGCGCTCATCGCGCTGTCGCTGTTCGTGACGGCGATCGTGTTCGCGTGCGCGACGATCTCGAACGACAATCTCCAGGACCTCAAGACGGGTCAGCTCGTGGGCGCGTCGCCAATGCGCCAGCAGATCGCGCTCGTCGTCGGCGTCGCGGCGGGCGCGGCGGTGATTCCGTTCGTGCTCAACCTGCTCGCGCGGGCCTATGGTTTTGCGGGCGCACCGAACGTCAACGTCGTTGCGAGCAATCCGTTGCCGGCACCGCAAGCAACGCTTATCGCCGCGCTCGCGCAGGGTGTCATCGGTGGCAGCCTCGAGTGGAAGATGCTCGCGATCGGCGCCCTGGTTGGCGTCGGCCTCGTCGTGCTCGACGAGATCCTCGGCTGGATGCACAAGCTGCGCATTCCGCCGCTGGCGGTCGGCATCGGAATTTATCTGCCGATGTCAGCGACTTTCGCGGTGATCATCGGCGCGGTGCTGGCTCATTGGTATGACGGACGTGTTCGATCGATGCCGAATCCTGGGCGGGCGCAGAGACTGGGCACGCTGGTGGCGTCGGGCCTGATCGTGGGCGAGAGCATCTGGGGCGTGATCAACGCCGGACTGATCGTCGGGTTCTCGAAGGAGGCGCCGATCTCGCTGGTGCCGGAGACGTTCGCGCCGGCGTCGTGGCTCGGCGTAATTCTCTTTGTTGCGTCGATCGTCTGGCTCTACGGATGGATGCTGCGCAGATCGAGAGCGGCGGCGCCGGCGGTCTGACGCTCCGCGGCGCCGAGTTCTGGAAAGTGTCGTCGGAAATTAGGCCGTGCGATTACTTACCTGAGAGCATCGCGGTGCTCGCCGAGAGCGAACCGTCGGGCGCTTTGGAGGCAAGGAGTATGACCTGGTCTCCCGTCGCGAGCTTCTTTGATGTCGCCTTGATTTCGGATACTGGCGTGTTCGCCGGCACCGTGACTGGTTGCGACCCGCCTTTGAACTGAACGACGAGCGTTGATCCGTTGGCGGCGGTGACGTTGCCGTTGGACATGCGAGATTGCGAAGCTGTGCCGTTGGTCATCCGCGAGGCGGAGACCGCGCCGTTCGTCATGCGACTTCCGCCGCCACCACTGCTCGCGCTCTGATTCATCATGCGGCTGCCTTCGCCGAGTCCGCGGAGCTCTTCGGGGAAGATGTGGATCTCGGTTGCTTGCTCGGTGCCGTCGGATTGTTTGACGGTGGTGACGCCGATAAAGACGTTGTCTTTGACGTCGGTGAGTTTGCCGGTTTGGCGAGCGAAGACCTTGAAGGGCTGATTCTTTTTGACCGTCACGTTGCCGGTGGACGCGGCGACGACGACGTCGGTGTCTGACACGCTAGCGACGGTGCCGCGAACCATTGAGGCAGTGTCTGCGCTGCTGGCCTGTGAGGAATCGGACATTGCCGAATCGGACGCGGCCGACTTCGATTCGCGTCCGCAAGCTGTAATGGCGAATGCTGCGATCGCGAGGACTGGAAGACGGTGCGACGTTGGGCAAAAACGAGCGATCATGACAACCTTCCTATTAATGGTCTGCGAGCCGATCCTAACTTCACGCATTACTATACTGCAAAGATTGCGCGAGATAAGCATTTTGCGGGCTAGGCCGTGTGAGAACCAAGTCTGTGATTCACACGGACTTACGAAAGCTGTGCTGAAAGATTCGCGTTGCTTATCTCGCGAGCGCTCGCAGGGTTTGCGTTTTCTCCGCAGGATAAGCGCGCAGTATAATTACTAGTTAGGTAGCGCCTTAAACATCAAGGAGCCAAAGGATCCGGACGAATGGCCGAGGATAGCGTGAACGATTCCGAGTGGGAGAATCCGGCGAACTGGTTCGGCGGATGGTTTTATCATAGCCAGCTGGACACGCGGACTTTGGTTCCGAAACGCGTTCCCGGGTTTGGTGTTACGATCAACCTTGCACGGCCAGGAGGCCTCGCAATAGCCATTGCGATTCCAATTTTGATCGCGGCGCTGATTGTCACGGCGTGGCAAGGTTATTAGGGTCGCTTGCGCGGCCTACCTAACGAACGTTGCAGCGGACGGGCGACGCCAAGTCATTGGGTATTTTATGAAGAGAGTAGAATCGCCCGCAGCTGAACTAGGGCGTTAGCGTGACAACCGACGTGTCATTGTTTCATGTCCATCTGGGGCCGTAAGCCCTTTGTCGCCCTGCGACTTCTGGGTCCTCACGGGCACTATCCCGACTTCGACTTTCGGTCGCCTTCGCACCTC
>JBOHTC010000012.1:0-1463 GCA_050733495.1 Gemmatimonadaceae bacterium
TCCATTGCCAGCTCGAGCGCGGCACGCGACCGCCCCCAAGGGAACGCGCGAAACTTGCGGATCGCCGCGGTGAACGTCTTGTGGCTCCGTCGCAGCGCATCCTTGCGTGAGCGATTGGGTTGGTGAGGTGTGGGCCGAATCGCTGGGGAGAACGCGGAGCAGTGGGGGATTGCCTTGTGGTTCATGATCACTCGAGAGTTGGGTAAGAGGTGGCCTATCGCAGTGCCAATATGGCAATGCGCAATGATCGACATGAGGGTCGTGGCGGCGCCGCTGCGCAGCGCGGCTAGCGGTTCGGCCTCGGGAGATGGAGTCCGTACCAGAGCACTGCGATGTACCCGACCACGAACACCAGATAGGTCAGTAGGTCAGCACGGGTGAGCCGCGTGCGCGAGATGCGCCGCGAGCGTGCGACTGCGCGCGGCAGCGGCTGGCGCGCGGTGGGCGTGCTCGGCGCGATCGCGTCGGTCGGTGGCTCACCCGGGATGCGGTAGCCGTCCGCGCAGAACACGTACCAACTCGGTGCGTCGGTGGTCGGGAACGAGACGAACCGGCCGCGGCTGTCGCGCGAGGGTGTCGTACGCGAGCGCGCCACCTTGGCAGTGACGCCCGCGCGTGCCGTGCTGCGATCGGTGGGAGTCTGTGCACCACGCGTGCGCGTCGCGTCGCGCGCGGTTGGTACCAGGGCCAGGTGGTGCCCAGCAAACGCGAGCGCCAGTTGCTGGTGATTGCGGCGAACCATTGCGCGATGTACTGCGGATTGTGTGCCGGAGTCCTGACTGACTATCTATCTAGATCTTGGATATCGAGATATCCGAGATCGGATGCGATCTGTTGCTGCATGACAACAGGTGTAGCCGAAGGGCACGTGTTCAAGGAATCCGGATCCATCACATCCCTGAATTAGATATCGCGATCTCCTGAACAAAAGATGAGCAGTACAATCGGAACAATCGAGACAGACAGTGACTCGGTCATCTCGTCGGATGATCATCACTGGTGATGAGAGAGTGAGCATTCAGTCCTCGTCGATGGCGACTCGACTAGCCACACTCGTTGCCACCGCGCCACAGATCGATCGACCAAACCGCGATCTCATGATCGGAGATTCGCACATATAGCAAACATCAACATTGGCACATGATCAGCAATAGAGAATGCGCATGACGACCACGAATAACACCCCATCTCAGAAACTCCGCCTTGCACTCAAGGCCGCCGGATTCAACGCTCGGCAGGTCACGGTGCGCTACCCGAGTAGCACACTCCATGTCACGATTCGCGACTCGTCGGTGTCACTGACCAAGATCAACGCGATTGCCGGCGCGTTCGAGTCCGTCAGTCGAGACCACAAGTCGGGAGATATCCTGTGCGGCGGCAACATCTTCGTACGCGTGGCGTACGACGACGCTCTCGTCGATCCGGTCAAAGCGACGATCCTCGCGGTGCTCGATCCCGCGCCC
>JBOHTC010000013.1:0-30479 GCA_050733495.1 Gemmatimonadaceae bacterium
CCAACCGACAGTCGAGAGGAATGTCCGCGCAGCGAAACCCGGGAGTGCCGGTTGAACCCAAACCGTTCCCGATCCAACTTAACTTTCCATGATGAGAAAACACTTTCTACTGGCAGTGCTCGTCGCGGGATGCGCTCCCACATCGCGAGCAATCCAAACGGCACCGCCAGTCAACACTGCGGAAACGGAGATCGCTCCGAAGGCCGTCGCGGACACGCTTCTCGCCGACGTCCGCTCATTCGATTCCACAATCGTTGTGGACCTGCATTACGCCACTGCGAATAACTTTACGGGCGCGCCGCTACCAGGATACTTCGCCAATCGCGCGTACCTGCGGCGTGAAGCCGCGCCGGCGCTCGCACGCGTTCAGAAAGATCTGAGGGCGCAGGGCCTGGGACTCAAAATCTTCGACGCATACCGGCCGGTGCGCGCGACTCTCGCGATGGTGGACTGGACGAAACGCGTCAACCGGCCCGATTTGCTCAGCGAGGGTTATATAGCAAGTCGCTCGCGACACAACCTCGGTCTCGCTGTCGATCTAACTCTTATCGATCTGGCGACGGGCCGCGATCTCGAGATGGGAACGCCATTCGATACCTTCTCGTCAGCCGCGCACACTGCGAACGCGACAGGATTGGCGGCGGCCAACCGGCAGAAACTGAAAGCGGCGATGGAGGCGGAAGGATTTCTGAATTACGATCAGGAATGGTGGCACTACACCTTCAACGTGCCGAACCCTCTACGCTTCGATCGTCCGATTCTGTAGGCGATTTCGCCGCGGACGCGCCCAACCTGTCTTCGTCTTCGGTCCGCCTCGACGGCATGGAGAAGTAGAAAACAGTTCCGTCGTCGAGGAATTCAGCCCAGGTCCGGCCTCCCAGCGCCGCAATCGTCTCTCGCACGATGCTCAGACCGAGACCTGTTCCACCGATGCCTGCCTCCGATTCCTCGTGCGCGCGGAAGAAACGCTGGAAGAGTCGCGATCGCTTGTCGGCGGGAACGCCAAGGCCGTTGTCCCGCACCGCGACGATAGTTTCGAGCTCCGTCGAATCGCCGCGAGCTGTCACCGTCGCACTGATCTCCACCCAGTGTTTTTCTTTTTTGGAATCGGAGTACTTGATTGCGTTGGCGACCAGGTTGGATAAGCACAGCTCAAAGGCCGCGGCATTGACATCGACTAACGGCAAATCGGCGGCGAGCCTAACCTCGACACCACGGCCGCGCGCCGATTCGCGAAGCTGTCGCGTCACCTCGGCGGCTGCTTTCGGAAGCTGGACGTGGCGCGATCTCCGCGCATCTTCGTCCAGTCGCGACAGCTCGACGAGATTCTCGAGGGCGACCTTCATGCTGGCAGAATTGCGCACGATGACTGACACCATTGTCCGATGCTGCTCCTCAGACGTATTTCCAAGCTCGAGGATCTCCGCGGCGCCACCGATAGTACCGATCAGATTTCTCAGTTCGTGGCTAAGCGCACGATTGAATGCCCGGAGCCGCTGCTCGCGTTCGCTCAGGCGTTCCTTGACGAGGCTCAGATAGTGGGTGAGAGTCGCCTGTTGAATGAGCGCAACCGCCAGAAATAGCCTGTGCGCGCACGCCAGTAGCTCCCCTCGGCTGCACGGCTCGTCGATTCCATCGGCGATGCGCGAGAGAAAAGAGAACAGAACACCGCCAAAGATCTCATACTCCTTGAGGAGCTGGTATTCATCGAAGCCCTGCGAAAACCTCAGCTCTCCAAGCTCCATCGCTTTGGCGATCACGGGAATTTCGGCGAGGATGACCTTTTGCGGGTTCTCTATGTAGTCGGCGATCCCGAGAATGAGGAGCGGAACGTGATCGAGAAGTGCGTCGGTCGGAAAGATCCGATTGGGATCCATGGTGACGCGTGCGCTTATCCGATCCAGCCAGCGACGCGTCAGATCCTCGCTGCTTTCGCGCATGCGATCCGCCAGCACCCTGGCGAGAATGCAGTTCTCTAGTGGCTCCAACTCGGCATTGTCGGGCAGCCCAGTGTTGTCCATGACGCCTCCCCTGACGAACTCGGTCATGCGGCTCGACAACGCAAAATACGCTCCTCGCCGGTCTAGGCTGTACACCCTGGCGAATGCCGCGCCTTCGCCGTTGGATGCGTGGGTCGGAACGAACGCAGACTTAGCCGAACCCAGAACCGCGCGCGAAATCTTCAGCAGGTGGTCCGAACGCGGACCTTGACATAGGGGAGGGGGGTATGCAAAGATTCTAATAAGTCCAATGCCGGATCTCATGGAGTCAGGAGCGCGCTAGTGTCAGATCACCCCCAAGGAGAAAACCATACGTCGGTCACGTTCCCTGTATTGGGAATGACGTGCGCCGCCTGCCAGTCGAGAGTGCAACGCGCGCTCGCCGGCCAGCCGGGCGTGATCGATGCCTCGGTGAACCTCTTGACCGCTAGCGCCGCAGTGCGCTACGACCCCGTCGCCATCGATCCGGGACGCCTTGTCCAGGCTGTTCGCGCGACGGGGTACGAAGCCGAGCTACCGGCCCTCGTTGAGGCCGCCGGAGGCGCGCTCGAGCGGACGACAGCGCTCGCCGACGACGAAGCCCGGGGACTCGCAATCAAGGCGACCGTGAGTGTCGCGGCGGGAGTGTTGGCGATGGCTCTCTCAATGTCTGCGGCCAGCAACCTCGTGAACTACGCGTTGCTCGCCCTCACCACGGCCATCCTCGCATGGGCAGGACGCGACATATACCGGCGTGCCTGGAGCGCCGTCCGCCACGGCGGGGCGGACATGAACACGCTCGTGGCGCTCGGGACTGGAGCCGCATTCATCTATTCGTTCGTCGCCACTGTATGGCCGAACGTCCTGGCGCGGAGCGGGATTGCGCCGGATGTCTACTACGAGGCAGTGATTTTCATACTCGGACTCGTCCTCGCCGGACGAGCGATCGAGGCCGCCGCCAGACGCAAGACCTCTGACGCTTTGCGCCGACTTGTCACCCTGCTGCCGCCGACAGCGCGTGTGCAACAAGGTGAAGGACACGACTGGATACAGATACCGCTCGAGGCCGTCGCCCGCGGCGATCTCCTCGCTGTCCGTCCCGGGGAGCGCGTTCCCGTGGACGGAGTTGTCGTGGAGGGAGAAAGCGACGTGGACGAATCGATGCTGAGTGGAGAGCCGCTGCCCGTCGCGAAGACCGCCGGCGACCAGGTCGTGGGTGGAACGGTCAACACTACCGGCGCGTTCCAGTATCGCGCGACGAGCGTCGGTGCGGATAGCGTGCTCGCTCGTATCGTCGCGTTGATGGAAGATGCGCAGAGCTCCCGCGCGCCAATCCAGCGCCTTGCAGATCGAGTAAGTGCGGTGTTCGTTCCCAGCGTGCTGGCTATCGCCATTGCGACGTTCGTCATCTGGTACGCCGCGGCCGGAGTAAGCGAGCTACCACACGCGCTAGCGGCGGCGGTGTCCGTGCTTATCATCGCCTGCCCGTGCGCAATGGGCCTCGCCGTTCCCACGGCCGTCATGGTCGCGACCGGACGTGGTGCCGAGCTCGGGCTCTTGATCAAGGGCGGAGAGATTCTTCAGCGTGCGGGGGATGTGAACACGGTGGTTCTGGACAAAACAGGAACGGTCACCGCCGGGGTTCCCGCTCTGGTTAGAGTGATTCCGCTCGGCTCGCTGAGTGAGGCCGAGATTCTGGGCTACGCGTCCGCGGCGGAGCGTCACTCCGAGCATCCGGTCGCGACGGCTGTGATCCGGGCGGCTGGGGCTCACCCCGCGATTGGATCCGTCATTGAGTTCAGATCATACACGGGCAGCGGCGTTACCGGGAAAGTTGGCGGGCACGACGTTGCGGTTGGCAACGAGCAGCTCATGTCTGCGCTGGGCATTCACCTCGACGCAGATCAGAGCGGTCGTCTCACTGTCGCCCCGCCGGGATCGAGCGAGCTCTACGTCGCGGTCGATCGCCGGATTGCGGGCGCTCTGATCGTTTCCGATACAGTGAGACCCTCCTCTCACGAAGCCGTGCGCCGTCTCAAGGAGATGGGCATCGAGGTGGTTCTCTTGAGCGGAGACCGGAAATCGCCATCCGAGTCAATCGCAAAAACGGTTGGAATCGGCAACGTAGTCGCTGAAGTTCTTCCGAATGAGAAGGTCGACGAGATCCGCCGTCTGCAGCTCCAGGGGCGAGTCGTCGCGATGGTCGGCGACGGAATCAACGACGCCCCGGCGCTGGCGCAAGCGGATGTCGGGATGTCGATGCCCAGAGGGACCGACATCGCCATCGAGGCGAGCGACATCGCGCTCATGCGGAGCGATCTGCGCGGCGTACCAAGCGCAATCGCGCTTTCGCGGAAGACGATGGCCACGATGAAGCAGAATCTGTTCTGGGCATTCGTGTACAACGTGATCGGAATCCCGATTGCGGCGGGAGCCCTCTACCCGCTAACGGGCCTCATGCTGAGTCCCATAATCGCGAGCGGTGCGATGGCACTTAGCTCAGTGAGTGTAGTCACCAATAGCTTGAGACTGCGCAACGCACGCGTCGCATAGGAGGATTTGATGACAGGAGTTTCAAGACGCAGCGACGGCCTCCCCGTGAACACAGGAACCGCCGAATGCGGATGTGGTGTGCGCGATTCCACGGGCTCCAGGAAAGCAGTCGAAGTCGATCCGGACGTGAAGTCCCGGAACCTCAAACGCCTGCGCCGGATCGAGGGACAGGTCCGGGGACTCCAGAAGATGATCGAGGGAGATCGGTACTGCGCCGACATCCTGACACAAATTGCGTCGGTTCATGAAGCCCTTCGCGGCGTGGGACGCGAACTGATGAGGAATCACCTGAAGCACTGCGCAACGGGGGCTATCCGCGCCGGTGGGAAGCAGGCGGATTCCATGTACGACGAGCTGGTAGACCTGATGTACACTCACAGCCGGTGACGAAGGCTGAAACCTGGCGCCCTTACCGTCGTATTGTACCAATGTTATAGTACAAGCGCACAATGCTCAAGCTCAACGTCGATACCAGCAGCCCGACGCCGATCTATGCCCAGCTGGAGCGCTCCATCCGGGCGGCGATCGCGACGGGCGAACTCGAGCCAAACGCACAGCTTCCGACGGTTCGGCAGCTCGCGGTCGATCTCGCGGTGAACGCGAACACCGTAGCACGAGTGTACGCGCAGCTCGAAAGAGATGGCGTCGTGGAGACACGGCGGGGTGTCGGGACTTTCATTCGCGAGGCCCCCACGCCGCAGGTGGCGCGGGCCCAGCGAGAGCGGGAGCTGCGAACGCTGATCCAACGATTCATCGGTGACGCAGCGCTTCTGGGATTCACCTTACCGGAGCTGATAACCCAGCTCAGAAACGAGGAGAAGAAATAAATGCCAGGCATGGACGAAGTTCTCGCAGCACGACGCGCCGCGCGGGCTTCACGCGGTCAGGCGCGCACCAACGTTGTAGCAGTTTTCATTCTGATTATCCTGGTTGTTGCCGGAATCGTCACCACCGCGGCGACGCAGAACCCGGCGTGGCTATTCATCGGCATCCTCGCGGCGATCTTCTTCTCACAATCGCCCAAGATCGCGAAACAGTGGGAGCGCGCCGTCGTTCTCCGGCTCGGCAAGTACACCGGCCTTCACGGACCCGGGCTCTTCTGGATCACGCCCTTCGTCGAGACAGTCTCTATCTACATCGACCAGCGTGTCGTCACCACGAGTTTTGCCGCCGAAGAGACACTGACTTCGGACACGGTGCCGGTTAACGTAGACGCGGTTCTTTTCTGGATGGTTCACGATTCCGAAAAGGCCGCGCTCGAGGTTCAGGACTACACTCAGGCGGTGAGCTGGGCGGCGCAGACCGGACTCCGTGACATCATCGGACGCACGTCACTGACCGAGTTGCTGCGTGGTCGCGAGCGAATCGAGGCGGAGCTACAAACACTTATCGATCAGCGCTCGAACCCGTGGGGTGTGACGGTGCAGTCCGTAGAGATGCGCGACATTGTGATTCCAGCTTCGCTTCAGGATGCAATGTCGAGAGAGGCGCAGGCATCGCGCGAGAAGTCGGCGCGGATCATCCTCGGCCAAGCCGAGGTCGAGATCGCGCAGCTGTTCTTCGAGGCGGCGAAATCCTACCAGAACAATCCCACCGCGCTGCACCTCCGCGCGATGAACATCCTATACGAAGGGATCAAGGAAAAGGGCGCCCTGATGCTCGTGCCGAGCACCGCGGTAGAATCGATGGGACTCGGCGGGTTGATGGGAGCCGCAGCACTGCGGCAGCAAACACTGAGCGGTGAGACCGATACCAAGACCGATCCACCAGCGTTGTAGCAGCGCGAGATAGACTTAGCGCACCGCGTCCTTGCTTCGCTGACCAGCGCCTAGTGACGGAGCTTGCCCTTCTGAGAGCAGCTTCGTCACAAAGCGTTGGCCTTCGGAGATTCGCTCGATTTCAACGGCGATTGTGTCGACCGCGCTCTCGAGCCTCTCTAGACGCTGCGCCGTTTCGGTGAGAGCCGCTGGTGGCAAGCCAGGCCTGCTAGCCCGCCTGAGCAGTGATTTCATCACTCCGAATGCGAGAGGAGCGAGGACGAAGATGATCCCCACTACGGAGATCGCGACTACCTGGCCAGAGCCGAGACCTGAAAATCCTGGATCTCCCGTGGTCGCCAGTCCGGCCGGAGCGCTCGAGAGCAGCTGTCCGGTGCTTGCAAGGTCGGACTCGAGCTGAAGCTGGCGCTTGTCGAGGAGGGCGATGCGATCGTTCAGCCCTTTGATCGCAACTTCGTCATGGGTCTGGTTTAACTGCCGGAACAAGCTCGAGCGACGGCCGTCCACCGACTCCAGCTGGTCCGAGAGCTCGGATCGCCTCGCCTTGAGCGCCGCGAGATCTCGCGAGGACATCGGAGTGGAAATCGAAAACGTCCCTACGCCGGGCGCGTCGGATACCACGACTACCGGTCGAGCGGACGGGGCTTGAGCCTGAGGTGTCTGCATTGTGAGAACTACGATCGGCTCGGGTGAGAGGTTACAGCGGATTCGGTCAATGCCAGTCCGGTTCGTCGCTCAGAGTGTCGACGTGTATGCGCTTCGTCGAGGCGACGCCCGACAATCGTTCCCATCCGGCCTTGGTGTTCGTGTGTGCCACAGCGATTTCGAAGCTATCGGGCGCGAACCAACGAGCGTGATTGAAGTCTTCATCGCAATCGCAGCCGCCGCCAGCGGGGCCTTTCACGACTATCGCGCCACTCTTGAGATCTCGAACGACTGCATAAGTGCCCGGATTCTCTGGCGTGCTGTCCTCTCCGACGTACGCTATGTACCGGCCGTTCGGCGAGATCAGCACGTCTTCGTAGGAAGGCCACACATCCGGCGGGATCGGACTTGTCTCGATTCGATGCTGGCCGAGACGCTCGCGAAAGATCTGCCGCTGAGGAGTCGAAGAATCCTCTGAAACCTGCACCAACCCGATCACGAGAGTGTCGCCGACGACAACCGGAGCGGGAGGTATGACGTTCCTTACGGTGTCGGTACCAAGCGGAGAGATCACCTCGATGCGGTAGACGACTCCGGTGTCCTGAATCGTCTGCCATGACTGCGTGAATGCAGAATCGAGAACGTTTATCCGCGTCTGGTTTTCCTCATCGCCGGACCCTGAGCACGCGCCCGCAGCGCCGACGGCGCCGACAATGCAACAAAGCAGCGCCTCGCGACGATCCATTTCTAGCGCTCGCCCCCGTCGCTGGTGCTCAGCGCAGTCGTGTGGGTAGCAGGAGTCGGCTTTATCTCCTCCGTACTCGGCGCAATTGGCGGAAGTCCGGCCGCCTTGAGCGTGGAGTTGAGCGATGGCACCGCGACAAGCGCGGCGGTGACCGCCGAAAGCTGGCGATCGAGTTGCGCGGAGAGATCGTTGAACACCGTGTAGGACTGAGTCGTCGGCTTCGCGACGGTGCCGCCGACGACGCCGGCGAGAGCGGCGATCTTATTGTTCAATTTGATCGGATAATTGAGCGGATCCTGGCTGGATTGATTCTTCACCTGATAAATCTCGCCCTCGATCGTTGAGAGACGGTCGGCAAGAGTGCTCGCAGATTTTGAGAATGCGGCGCTACCGCCGGCCGGCATTCGCCTGGTCCGATCGGCAAGTTGTGCCTTCACGTTCCGAATGAGTTTGACGGCATCGTTTGCCTGACTGGTCTTGCCTTGGATCCGAATCAGGAAATCAAATTGTTCGCGAAGATCAGCGTCGGTCGCCGTCACTCGCGGATCTCTGACGACCGTGAGCGGCTGTGTGTAAGTCTGGCCGTTCACTCTCATGCGGACGGTGTACGTGCCGGGGAGACCAACCGGGCCGGCGATTCCACCCGCCCAAAAAATCATGTTCTCAAAAACGGAAGCGTCCGGATAACGGAGATTCCAGGAGAACATGTTGAGGCCGGCTTTATTGGCAACCCTGGGCGGCGGAGGTCTCCGCGTGGGCGGCTCGTCCGACGCGGTCTCGTCGCCGCGCTCTTCCGAGCGAAGCGTGGTGTCGGGCGCAACCCCGGCGCGGTGGAGACTGTCATTGCGTGCCCTGCGAACGCTGTCGGCTCGAATCGAATCAGTCGCTACCAGAGGGTCCTGCAGGCTCGTGAAGCTGCGAATCACTTTTCCGCCGGCGTCGAGAAAATCGATGGTTACAACCTGTTTCGGTTGGGCGAGCCAATAGTAGATCCCTCCACCAGCCGGTGGATTAGCGCCACTCGGGTGTCCGCCCGCAGCTCCGTTTCCGCCTCCGCCGCCGAACCCGGCGCGATAGACCTTCCGCGGCTTGAACAGGTACGCCGGAGCCCGAACGATCTGCGGCTGCATTTGACGGAGGGCGGAGAGATCATCGAGAATCCAGAATCCACGTCCATGCGTGGCGGCGATGAGATCGCCTTCCTTGATTGCAAGATCGTGTACCGGCACGAGCGGCAGATTCCGACGCAGCGACTGCCAGGAAGCGCCATCGTTGAACGAGATCCAAACACCGCGTTCGGTGCCGGCGTAAAGCAGTCCGGCTTTCTCCGGATCCTCTCGCACAACGCGGGTGAATTCTGTCGCCGGGATTCCGTTGGTGATCGGCGTCCACGTGGCCCCGTAATCGGTCGTCTTGTAGAGATACGGCTTCATGTCGTCGAGCTGATAACGATTGGCCGCGAGGTATGCGGTGCCCGCTGAGAAGTTTGACGCGTCGATCATGGAGATCCGCGCCCACTCGGGCAGGCCTGGAGGTGTCACGTTCTTCCAGGTCTTGCCGGCGTCGCGAGTGATGTGGACCAGACCGTCGTCAGAGCCTGCCCAAATGACTCCGGCGGTCCGCGGTGATTCGGCGATGGTGAACACCGTCCCGTAATACTCGATCGAAGTCTGATCCTTAGTGATCGGTCCGCCCGAAGCGCCGAGCGTTCTTGGATCGTGTCGCGTGAGATCCGGGCTGATCACTTTGTACGTCTGTCCCTCGTCGTCCGACTGAAAAATCACGCTGCTCCCGACGTACATCCGGCCCGGATTGTGTGGCGAGAGTACGATCGGAAAGGTCCACTGAAATCGATATTTCGCGTCCGCCGCGTCGTGTCCCATGGGATTGTTCGGCCACGGGTTGACGTCGCGCTCGAATCCGGTGTTGATGTTCTTGTGGGTGAGCAGTCCACCGTACGATCCGGCAAAAACCACGTCGGGCGAATCTGCTCGCACCGCGATGTATCCGCTTTCTCCGCCACCTACGTCGTACCAATCGCTGATATCGATTCCGCCGTTCTTCCGGCTCGGGCCGCAGAGCGTGGAGTTGTCCTGTTGCGCCCCGCACACACGATAGGGAAAATGGTTGGTGGTAACGACGTGATAGAACTGCGCGGTGGACTGATCCTGCTCGCTCCACGACTTTCCGCCATTGAACGACACATTCGCTCCGCCGTCGTTCGACTCGATCATTCGCTGCGGGTCGTTCGGCGCGATCCAAAGGTCGTGATTGTCCCCGTGAGGAACGCGAATCGGCCGAAACGTTTTTCCGTTGTCGGTCGAGCGATACATTCCGGTGTTCAGGACATAAACGGTGTTCTCGTCCTTTGGGTCCGCGAAAATTCTGGTGTAGTACCAGGCGCGCTGGCGAAGCCGGTGATCGCTATTCGTTCGCGTCCAAGTTGCCCCGCCGTCCAGAGATCTGAATACACCGCCGGAGTCGGCTTCGACCAGCGCCCACACGTGACTCGGATTAACGGGCGAAACCGCGAGTCCGATGTTGCCGATGATCCCCGCGGGAAGCCCCGGATTCCTGGTGATCTCGGTCCAGTGCTCGCCACCATCCGTCGTTTTGAAGATCCCGCTCCCAGCTCCTCCTGACACAAGCTGCCACGGCGTTCGCCACGCCTGCCAGAACGCGGCGTAAAGTGTCTCTGGGTCTTTCGCATCCATGACAAGATCGCTGATGCCGGTGGAATCATTCCGGTAGAGAACTTTTCTCCAGCTCTTTCCGCCGTCGGTCGTCTTGAAGACCCCGCGTTCCGTGTTGGGTCCGAAGACGTGCCCCAGCGCTCCGACATAAGCGATATCAGGATTCGTGGGATGCACGCGCACACGCGATATCTGTCTCGTCTCGACGAGGCCGAGCGAGGTCCAGGTTTTTCCGCCGTCGTTCGTGCGCCAGACGCCATCGCCGTGAGAAACGTTCCCGCGAATCGGCGATTCGCCTCCTCCGACATACACAACGTCCGGGTTTGACTCACTGATGCCGATCGCCCCGATGGTGCCGCCAAAATATTTGTCGGTCACGGGAGCCCACGTGATGCCGCCGTCGGTGGTCTTGAACACGCCTCCGCCCGTCGTCCCGAAATAGTACTCGTTCGGTCGTTTGCTGGAACCCGCGACTGCTACGCTCCGTCCGCCCCGGTAAGGTCCGATTTCGCGCCACTTGAGAGCAGCGAAGGCGGTGGTGTCATATGGCTGGGAGGCTGACGCCGTAGCACGGGGAAGCTGGACACCCTGACTGTGCGAGCTCTCTGGGAAGAGAAGTATCGACGCAGTCAGTCCCGCGCCGACCAGCGAGCGAAGGGCAAAGAGTCTCACGAATCAAATTCTCCAGCGTACGGGGGATGGGCCGCTTCGGGATGGCCGCTACTATGTAGCAGTCGAGTGAACCAAACAGCAAGTGGGCCGCTCCGACTGATCCGTTCCGAGCTACCTCACAAATCTCTCAGCCAATTGCGCCAATCGCTCGTCGCCACTACGCTCGGCGCGGATGCGGATTTTTTCCACGAAGGGCACGAGACGCTTTTCGCCCCAGTAGTAACCGGTTGCGAGCTCGGCGCTCCCAGTGTCTCCGGCCTTCGCGGCCTCGAGCAACGCTTCGGCGGCGGCTTCGTCGTAGCCTGGATCACCGGGGTCAGGAAGCGAATAACGCTTGCCGGGATCGCCCCAATTGCCACCATCTTCTTTCACAAATGCGCGCGACATGCTCATTGCCCTCGACGGAGCTATCGAAATGTCGCAGCTTTCACGCCGCTATCACGGGACTTGCAGGTTATCGCTGCAACCCAAATGTGGAGGACGGATGAGAAGGGAATCCTATGAGGAGCAGCAGGAGGATCTGGACCCGCATCGCCGCGAGGAGCAGGATGGTGCCGCGCTCGAGACAGAGGGCAGACTCCGCCAGAAAAGCGTGCTCCTCACTGGGCGCGAGACGAGCACCCAGCTCGACGATCTGTTGACCGCCGTCGACCGCTTCGAGGCAGCAGTGATCGCCAGAGGAGGAGACCTTTTCGTGAACTCGCCAACCTCACACCCGCCGGAAGATCCCGACTTCGTAATCCCCCAGCGGGTTCCAGGAGAAGACCCGGAATCCTATGCTGCACGAATCAATGCCGGAGCAGCGCGGCTGGAGCAGGCCGACTTCTAAGGGGCTCACCGCGCGGTGAACAACTCGACGAACAGGAGCATTCGCTGGGCGCAGGCAGGCCTGCTGACGAACTCGGTGCTCGTGCTCGTCAAATTCATCGCGGGAATAGTTGGACACGCGAACGCGCTCGTCGCGGACGCGGTCGAGTCATCCGCGGACATTTTCTCATCGCTCATCGTCTGGATGGGCCTGAGCATCGCGGCCCGCCCCGCCGACGAAGATCACCCGTATGGGCACGGTAAAGCGGAGCCGATTGCGGCAGCCGTCGTGTCACTCATGCTCCTCGGCGCAGCGGTCGGGATATCGGTTCTGGCTATCCGCGAGATCCGGAGACCGCACCACCTGCCGGCCCCCTTCACGCTTTTCGTCGCCGCCGGCGTAATCATCATCAAGGAGATTTTGTATCGGCGCGTGTCGCGCGTGGGAAGAGAAGTCGGCAGCTCAGTAGTGGCGGCCGATGCGTGGCACCACCGATCGGATGCAGTCAGCTCACTCGCGGCTTTCGTCGGCATCAGCATCGCCCTCATCGGCGGACCGGGGTGGGAGGCGGCAGACGATTGGGCGGCTCTGGTCGCCGCGATCCTTGTGGCTGTAAACGGCGTCCGCACTCTCAGGCCCGCGATCGCGGGGTTGATGGACGAAGCGCCGGATCGCACGGTCAAGGAGCGCGCAATTCAGGCGGCTTCGGAGGTCGGTGGCGTACGCAGTGTCGAAAATCTCAACATCCGCAGCTCGGGCCTCGGCTTCTACGTGGACGTTCACGTGAAGGCCGATCCGACGATCTCACTCGAGGACGCCCACGAGATTGCGGCGAGCGTGAAGTACGCCATCCTCGAGGCGATCCCCAACGTCGTGAACGTGCTGGTGCACATGGAGCCTTACCGAGGGGGGAGCGCGGTGGCCTCCGACCCGGTATTTAGTCTGCCGCCGATTTAGACGCGTCGGTTTTCGCTTTGGGCTTCCATGTGCCCGTCTTTCCTCCGCGCTTTTCGGTGAGGCGGACGCCCGATATCTCCATCCCCCGGTCAAGTGCTTTGGCCATGTCGTAGATGGTGAGCAGCGCGACGGCTGCCGCCGTGAGCGCCTCCATCTCTACGCCGGTTTGACCGTTTGTCGATGCCCAGGCAGATACTCGGAGTCCGGGCAGCATGCGGTCGATCTCGATGTCGACTCCAACATCGGATAGCGTGAGTGGGTGACAAAGCGGGATGAGGTCCGCGGTTTTTTTCGCCGCCATGATTCCCGCGATACGCGCGGCGGCCATCACATCACCTTTCGCCACCGCGTTCGCTTCGACCGCAGCGAACGCTTCGTCGTTCATGGCGATTGAGCCTTCGGCGCGTGCCATGCGCGCGGTGCTCTGTTTCTGACCTACGTCGACCATGCGTGCCCGACCGGCGGAGTCGGCGTGGGTAAGTTTTTTCACGAGCGAAGGCGGCGGATCATCATCTTAGAGTCGCCGACAGATCGTGAATGAGTCTCGCAGTAATCGCCTGAGGACTCACATTTCCATCGGCGTACGTTTGAGCCCGGAGTACCGCGTCGACCGCTTTAGTCGCTGAAGCCGCGGCAGCGTCATCCTTTCTGTGCAGCGCGTCGCGAACGCGTTCGCCAAGTAGGTCGACCAGCGCCTCGAGAATATCGGCGAAAGCGCCGCGGGCACCGGCAGAGCCCTGCGAGAGCGCTGCGGCGTATTGGGGAGGACGGCGCGAGCCGATCGCCGCATCGATGATCTTGCGCGCGGACATGGTTGCCTTCGCTTCGTCGCCGTGTGTAAGCAACCGTCCGGGCGCGCCCGCCGCGGTGCGCACGCGTTCATTCGTGCTCGCCCTGGATTCCTTGTCGAGGATCTTCTTTACCGCCGGGTCTTCGACGAACGCGCGAACTTTTGCGTCGGATAAGAGCGGGACTCGCGCGGTGATGACTCGTGAACGAATAGTCGGAAGGAGTGCGCCCGGTTCGCTCGACGTCAGAATTATCGTGGTGTCTGCCGGCGGCTCTTCGAGCAGCTTTAGAAACGCGTTCGCTGCCATGTCAGCCCCTTCCTGCGGTACCATTCGCTCCGCATCGCCGATGATGACGATCTTGCGGCGTCCCATCGCCGGAGTCATTGCTGCTCTCTGTACGAGCGAGCGAACGGTCGCGACATAGATACCCTCGCTTCCCGAAGGCGCCCCGTACAGGCCGAAATTGGCTACGCGCTCGGCGATTGCTTCGGCGTAGTCGTCGCGCACTTGCTCCAGGTCAGGATCCGCGTCCTTGAGCCGTGGTCGGGGAAATACCCAATGCAGATCTGGGTGCGTGAGCTCCCTGACATACCGGCAGGCTGTGCACGTTCCGCACGGCCGATTCTCATGCGTACACAGGAGCAACCCAGCGAGCCAGATTGCGAGGCGCTGCTTGCCGACGCCGCGAGGACCCTGCAAGAGGATGCTCGCCGGCAAAGCGCCCGCACCCGCGCTTGCCGAGAGGCGCTGACGAAGCGGCTCGTGTCCGTAGAGATCGACGATAGGCACGTCGAAATATGACCACTCTCAACCGGCCGGCGTGAGGTGCTGGCATCGAGGCTCAATCGTTACCGACCGATTGAATCGTCTACCCGACAGTGCATTGAATCGTCTACCCGACAGTGCATAGAGCGCCGCGCGCAGTGGCACATTTTCTGACTTCGATAGATTACGATTGAAAGACATCGTCGACCCGGACCAGGAGATAGCATGGCTGCTCAACTCACAGGGCGCAGAGTAGCGTTTCTCGCCACGGATGGCGTGGAAGAGGTGGAGCTCACTGCGCCGTGGAACGCACTCAAGCAGGCGGGGGCCAACGTGTCGCTGCTCTCCGACAAGGCTGGGGAGATCCAAGCAGTGAATCACGACGAGAAGTCCGATCGTTTCCCAGTCGATCGCGAGGTGTCGCACGTGAGCGCGCAGGATTTCGACGCGCTCGTTCTGCCAGGCGGAGTCGCCAATCCGGACAAGCTCCGGACAAACAAGAACGCCGTCCAGCTCGTCAGGGATTTTATGGAGGCGGACAAGCCTGTTGCGGCAATCTGTCACGGGCCGTGGCTGCTCGTTGAGGCTGATGCCCTTCGCGGCCGCACGATCACTTCGTGGCCGAGCCTCGAGACTGACGTCAAGAACGCCGGCGGGGCGTGGGTGGACAAGCAGGTGCAGCTTGACCAGAAGCTTCTAACGAGTAGAAAACCCGATGACCTGCCGGCGTTTTGTGCGCAGCTTGTCGAGCTGCTTACGACGGCGATCGACGAGCGCCGCCTCGACAAAATGGTCGAGCAGAGCTTTCCGGCGAGCGATCCATTGCCGGGTCCGATCGCGCTGGGGTAGCGGCCGCAGCGGGGGCCGGATGCCTGCCATGACTTTGCAGTGCAAAGTACTTGACAGTCGTCGACCGTGAGCCTAATTTCTCCTCCATGGCGTCTGTAACTCCACTTCATCGGCCCCCTCCGCCTCCCACGGAGCCGCCCGCATTGCACGCGCGGGCGATGGACAACCTCGCCTTCATTCGCGACACGATGGAGGCGGCCGGCGCGTTTACCGCCGTCTCGGGTTGGGGCATGGTTGCAGTCGGCATAATCGCGACGGTCGCAGCCACGATCGCCTCTGCCCGCCACTCGGTGCTGCAGTCGCTCTACGTCTGGATCGCCGCTGCCGCCCTCGCACCGATCGTGATGCTCTGGGCAATCGTTCGAAAGGCGCGGAGGGCGCACATGCCGCTTCTCTCCGGGCCTGGCCGCAAGTTCGTGCTCAGTTTTTCTCCGCCAATGTTCGTGGGAGCGATACTCACGATTGTGCTCTATCGCGCCGGCGTCATCGAGAGCATTCCCGGGATGTGGCTCTTGTTGTACGGAACGGCAGTCGTCGCGGGCGGGGCTTTTTCGGTGAAGATCGTTCCCGTGATGGGAATCTGCTTCATGCTCGCGGGCATCGTTGCCGTGTTCGCTCCCATTTCATGGAACGACTGGATCATGGCCGCCGCGTTCGGTGGGCTTCACATCGCTTTCGGAATTCCCATTGCCCGGAGGCACGGTGGCTAAGCACGGAGTTGCGCGCGACGACACCCGGACGAATGTGAGCGATTTGCGGACAGTGCGAACCAAATCGGACGGCGCCTCGCCCTCCGCGGGCCGGGCCGACGCTCTCGACCGCCTCATTCACGAGCGCCTTCGATTGGGCATCGTGAGCGCGCTCGCCGTAAACGACTCGCTCAGCTTCAGCGACCTCAAGAAGCTGATGAAGACAACCGACGGAAACCTGAGCGTGCACGCCCGCAAGCTCGAGGAAGCCGAGTACATCTCGTGCACGAAATCCTTCGAGGGTCGGATGCCCAAGACGCAATATCGTTTGACGGTCGCTGGGCGTCGCGCACTCGAGCGCTATCTCGACCACATGGAGGCGCTGATTCGCGCCACCCGGGAGCGCTGAGCAAGTGCCAGGCACTCGTCACACCGTGAAACACGCGCACACCCGGCTTCCGCCGTCGCCCAACGCACAGTCCGGAATTCACGTTGCCATCATCATGGATGGGAACGGCCGCTGGGCGAACGCCCGCGGGCGGCCACGAACAGCCGGCCACATCGCCGGAGCGCGGGTGGTGCGCAGGATCGTGGAAGCCGCCCCTGACTGCGGTGTCGGCATGCTCACGCTCTACGCGTTCTCGGCCGACAACTGGACGCGCCCATCGCGCGAGGTCGCCCTCCTGATGCGGCTTTTCAGGCGGTACCTCGTGGCGGAGACAGATCGCTGTGTCACGAACGATGTTCGGATGAGAATCATCGGCCGTCGCGATCGAATCCCGGGTGAGCTGCTCCGCGCAATCGTTGGCGCCGAGGACGCTACCAGACATTGCAAGAGGCTCGACCTGCGGATAGCGGTCGATTATTCGGCGCGCGACGCCATGGTGCGCGCCGCTCAACGGTTGCGCGGCGTCGACCGCGTGACGCGCGAGGATTTGTATCGCGCGATGTGTGAGGTCGACCACTGGTCAGGTGAGAGTCGGGACGTCGACCTCCTGATTCGGACGGGCGGCGAGCAGCGCCTGAGCGATTTTCTCCTCTGGGAATGCGCGTACGCGGAGCTGTACTTCACCGACCGCCGGTGGCCGGATTTCACGCCCGCGGATCTGGAACATGCCGTCCACGAGTTTCACACGCGCGAAAGAAGATTCGGCGCGGTTCCGGAGGCGGCTGCCGGCTAACTGCTTTCGGTAGCTTTTTGCTTTCATACTCGCCTTCTTGGGCGAGCTTCGGCTGGCTATCGCTCGACGAAAGTTGCATCCGTCTCCTTTATCGCGCCGGGCTCCTGAATTCTGGCCAGAAGTCAGGAGCCCGGCGGGAGAGCGGTTAGCCATTAACGCTCCCCAAAATCAGACGTCAACCGTTCAGTCGCCCGCATCCCGCGGGCTACGCACAACCGTTGTGGAGGTTTGAATGTCGATAGTTCGTACCTTGGCGCTTAGCGCCCTGATGGTCGTCGGAGTCGCGGGGGTTTCGGCGGCTCAGTCGGCGACCGCTCCGCGCATCCGCCCAGACAGTGGTCGGCGCGCCGAAGGCTTTCGTCGTGGCCGTGAGGGATTTGCGTTGGGTCGGGATCTCAACCTGACCGACGCGCAGAAGGCCCAGATCAAAGCGATTCATCAGAAGTACCAGCCGCAAAACAAAGCGCTTCGCACCCAGGCCAAGCCCTACACGGACGCAGCTCGCGCTGCCCGCCAGAAGGGTGACACCGTAGCTTTCCGCAGCAACATGCAGAAAGCCCGTCAGGTGATGCAGGGTGGACAGTCGTACCGCACTCAGGAAATGAATGATGTTCGCGGCGTCCTGACGCCCGCGCAGCAGACCAAGTGGGATGCCAATCAAAAGGCAGCCGCTGATCGGCGCGCGAAACGCGGAGAGAAAGGCTGGGGCCACAAGAAGGGCGCCGGCAAGCAGTAAGCAGCAGAACCTCGCAGAAACAAGAAAAATCTCCGGCGCAACGCTCCGGAGATTTTTTTGCAATCTCAGGCAGACTACCCGCAGCCGCGCTCAAAAACTAAGTTTGCGGAGGCCGAGCTCTTCGCTCGCCAGCGGGAGGTAATCTGATTCATGGCAACTGAAGTAGTTCAACTCACCCACCGGGGCTTGGGCCAGACCAAACGCCGAGATGCGTGGTGGGTTCAGCCGCTCGTGGTCTTCATCCTACTGACGAGCTTCCTCGTCTACGCGACCTGGGCCGCGTTCCAGAACAAGTTCTACACGTTCGGCAACTACCTTTCGCCGTTCTATTCGCCCCTTTTGTTCTCTAACTCGCCGCTCGCGTGGATTCACGGCGCTCGGCCGTGGTGGATCCCTGCCTTCCTCCCGTTTTCGCCAGCACTATTGGTTCTGCCTTTTCCGGGTGGGTTCCGAGTCACCTGTTATTACTATCGCGGCGCGTACTACAAAAGCTTCTGGGCCGATCCTCTCAACTGCACCGTCGGAGAACCGCGACACAGCTACCGCGGGGAGCGATACCTGCCTCTCGTACTGCAGAACATCCATCGTTACTTCCTCTACTTCGCGTTGATTTTTCTGGTCATTCTCGGCCATGACGCATACCGGGCGATGTGGTTCTTCAACCCCGCCACCGGCGCCGAGCAGTTCGGAATTGGGCTGGGCACCGTCATCCTCACGATCAACGTCATCCTCCTCAGCGGCTACACGCTGGGATGCCATTCGCTCAGGCACCTCGTCGGCGGGTATATCGACCAGCTCTCACGTGCGCCCGTCAGGAAGAAAAGCTACTACTGCGTGAGCTGTCTAAACCGCGGCCACATGCGATGGGCGTGGTTCAGCCTGTTCTGGGTTGCGTTTTCGGACATTTACGTCCGCCTGCTCGCGACGGGCGTCTGGCACGACGTGAGGTTTTTCTAGGTGCCCGAATACCAGAAGCATGAGCACGACGTACTCGTGATCGGCGCGGGCGGAGCGGGACTCCGCGCCGCAATCGAAGCCGCGCGCTCGGGCGCTTCAGTCGGACTGGTTTGCAAGTCTCTCCTCGGAAAAGCTCATACGGTGATGGCAGAAGGTGGCGTGGCCGCTTCGCTCGCGAACGTGGACGATCGTGACAATTGGAAGGTGCATTTCGCCGACACAATGCGGGGCGGACAGTATCTCAACAACTGGCGCATGGCGGAGCTGCACGCCAAGGAAGCGCCCGACCGTGTGCGCGAGCTAGAGGCGTGGGGAGCGGTCTTCGACCGCACACCAGATGGCCGGATTCTCCAGCGAAATTTCGGCGGACATAAATATCCTCGACTCGCGCACGTCGGTGACCGCACGGGCCTCGAGATGATTCGCACACTTCAGGATTACGCGATCTATCAACCGATCGAAGTCCACATGGAGTGCACGATCGTCTCACTCCTGAAAGATGGAAATCGCGTAACTGGCGCGGTGGGTTACGATCGCGAGCGCGGGCGATTCAAGCTGTTCGGCGCGAAAGCGGTCGTCCTTGCAACCGGCGGGATTGGAAGAGCGTTCAGCGTTACCAGCAACAGCTGGGAGTACACCGGAGATGGACACGCCCTCGCGTACAATGCCGGCGCCGCACTGCAGGACATGGAATTCGTGCAATTCCATCCCACTGGAATGGTGTGGCCGCCGAGCGTGCGGGGAATTCTGGTGACCGAAGGAGTGCGCGGCGAAGGCGGAATCCTCGTCAACAAGGAGGGTCGTCGATTCATGTTCGACGACGTTCCCGAGAACTATCGCAACCAGACCGCGGACAACGAAGAGGAGGGCTGGCGCTACACTCAGGGCGATAAAAACGCGCGCCGGCCGCCCGAGCTGCTCACCCGCGATCACGTCGCGCGCGCAATCGTGAAAGAAGTGCGCGAGGGGCGCGGTAGCCCGCACGGCGGTGTGTTCCTCGACATCTCGTGGATCAAATCGAAGCTGCCCAACTCCGAAGAGCACATCAAGAAAAAGCTGCCCAGCATGTACCACCAGTTCAAGCAGCTCGCAGACATCGACATCACCGCGGAGCCGATGGAAGTAGGTCCGACCACACATTACGTCATGGGCGGCATACGGGTCGATGGTGACACGCAGATGTCGACAGTGCCCGGACTTTTCGCCGCTGGCGAATGTGGCGCCGGGTTGCACGGTGCCAATCGTCTCGGCGGCAATTCGCTATCGGACCTGCTTGTGTTTGGAAAACGCGCCGGCCAGTACGCCGCCGAATTCGCGGGCCGACAATCGTCGCCGCGTGTCGATACGCAGCAAGCCGATGCGATCACGAACGCCACTCTCGAGCCGTTCAACCGCGGATCCGGAGGCGAGAATCCATTTCAGGTCGAGCACGACCTCCAGACGATGATGCAGGAGCTCGTCGGAATCGTGCGTCGCGAAGCCGAGATGCGCCGCGCCCTCGACGCGCTCAAGATCCTGCGAGATCGAGCCGCGAAGGTTTCTGTCGCTGGAAATCGCGAGTACAATCCTGGTTGGCACACCGCGCTCGATCTGCGGAATCTGCTAACCGTCTCCGAGATCGTGGCGCGCGCGGCACTCGAGCGGAAGGAAAGCCGCGGGGGGCATTTCCGCGATGATTTCCCCGAGAAGGACCCTGCGTACGGCAAATTCAACATCCTCATTCGCAAAGCACAGGGCGGAGAGATGCAGGTAGCGCGCGAGCAGATTCCAGAGCTGCGACCGGACCTCAGGGAAATCATCGAGGAGAACAAGTAATGGCTTCCGCCGAGACTTCGACGAGGGACGTAGCCGCTAGCGGACAGCGTGCCGCGGCGCGATCCAACGCAAGTGCCGGTACCGCCGCGAGAACAGCGACTTTCCGCGTCTGGCGAGGCACCGCCGGGTCAGGACAGCTCCAGGACTACTCGACGAGCGTCTCCGAAGGAATGGTTGTGCTCGATGCCATCCACCACATTCAATCGGAATCCGCCAACGATCTCGCGGTGCGATGGAACTGCAAGGCCGGGAAGTGCGGATCGTGTTCCGCCGAGATCAATGGAATGCCACGGTTGATGTGCATGACGCGATTGAGCGAGCTGGATCTCTCGACGCCAGTCACGGTCGAGCCGATGCGCGCGTTTCCGCTGATCAAGGATCTGGTTACCGATGTTTCCTCGAATTTCCGGGCGAAAAAGCGCATGCGGCGGTTCACTCCGCGGCCACCCGACGCACCAGATGGAACGTGGCGCATGCAGCAATCGGACGCCGACCGCGTCCAGGAATTTCGCAAATGCATAGAGTGCTTTCTCTGCCAGGATGTCTGTCACGTGCTTCGCGACCATCAACTTCACGAGCAATTCGTCGGGCCTCGGCTCCTGGTGCACGCTGCCCAGCTGGAAATGCACCCCCTCGACGTCCTTGACCGAACGGGCGATCTCAAGGAAAACCAGGGCATCGGCTACTGCAACATCACGAAGTGCTGCACCAAGGTTTGTCCCGAGAACATCATCATCACGGATAACGCGATCATCCCGCTCAAGGAGCGCGTAGCTGACAAGTACTATGACCCTCTGGGGAAACTCGTTCGACTCATTCGGGGTAGGAGCACCAGGAGCGCGGAACGAAACACCAACGCGGACATGGCGCGATGAGGGACGAATTCAAGCTCAAACCGATCTCGAAAGAGGCGATACCTCGGGCTGTTCAGAAGGCGGAGAGGTACCGCCTCATCAACCAGTCATGGGCGGCGGAAAGCATTTGCCGCGATATCCTGGAGATCGATCCGGAGAATCAGCAGGTACTGGTGATGTTCGTCCTCGCGCTGACGGACCAGCTTGCTGAGGGCCACGGTCACGCAATGAACACTGTGAAAGAGACGTTGCCCAGGATAACGGACGACTACAAGCGCGCCTACTACACCGGAATCGCGCTCGAGAGGAGCGGACAGGCGCTCCTCCAGCGCGGCGGAATGGGAAGTGGCGCGATGGCATACGAAGCATTTCGTGACGCGATGGGCTGGTACGACAGCGCGGAAGCAATCCGTCCTCCGGGCAATGACGACGCAATTCTTCGCTGGAATACCTGCGTTCGTCTGATCAATGGGAACAGCCACCTCGCTCCGCAGATCGAAACTGCGTACGAACCTGCACTGGAAGATTGATGCTACTGAATTGCACAACGACTGCGGCGATGGCCGCGCTTTTCCTTTCGCTACCCCTCGGCGCGCAGCAGAAAACATCGCCGCCTCCGCCGCCAGCGCCCGCCAACGGGGGCAAGGCACAAATCAGGGGTATAGTCCTCGACAGTCTCAACGGCGGATTTCTCACCGGCGCGGACGTGATAGTGCAGGGAGCGAAACGCACACTCCGCACCGACTCGCTCGGCAGGTTCTCAATAGATAGTCTCACCCCGGGTACGTTCCAGGTCGGCGTGTTTCATCCTTTGCTCGACACTCTGGGAATTTCGCTGGCGACGAAACCGTTTCACGTTGGCCCCGACAGCTCGAGCTTCATATTCCTGTCGATCCCGTCGGCGTCAACGATCATTCATAGGGCGTGTCCCGTGCGTCCTCGCGCGCAAGGAACTTCCGCGGTAATTGGCCGCGTGACCGATCCTGACAACCTAGCTCCGGTCGCGGGGGCAGAAGTCTCGATTGCCTGGACCCAGATCGAGGCTTCGAAGGAAACGGGAGTGCGGCGGAGTCCGCGCGTTCTTTACGACTCGACCGACGCGAACGGCACGTATCGACTCTGCGGACTTCCGAACGATATGAATGCCACGCTTCAGGCGAAACGCGGCAAATCCACTACTGCCGAAATTCCCATTCAGCTCGGCGATCAGGAGACGGAGCTGTTTTCACGGATCCTATTGCTGTCGAAGGCGGACTCGGGTGCAAAAGCTGGCAACGCGGCGGTTTCCGGTCGGGTGGTTCTGGAGGGAAGCCCCACAAATGCTGGAAGTCGCGTCGAGGTCGTGGGAACGGATCAGGTCGCGCTGACAAATGAGAAGGGCGAGTTCACGATGACGAAGCTGCCATCGGGCAGCCACGTGCTGCTCGCACGACACCTCGGTTTTGGCGCGCAGACGGTTGCGGTCGATCTCAGCCCGCAGGCGGCGCAGAAGGTGACGATCAAGCTGCCGAAATTCGTGGCGGAGATCGCGCCCGTGATCGTCAACGCGAAGCGCCCCGGGAGCCTTGACAAGGTCGGATTCACGCAGCGCCAGAAATCGGGGATGGGCTACTACATAGGACCTGAGCAGCTTCAAAACTCTCACCCGCAGTATCTCACCGATGTGCTGCGCCGCGTGCCGAGTCTCCGCGTCTCGAGCACGCAGGAGGGCGACGTCGTCTCGAGCAACCGGAACCCGACCGGGGGCGGCTGCGTGCAGTACTTCGTCGACGACATGCCTTGGCAATCTGCGACACCGGGCGACATCAACCAGTTCGTGAATGCGAGCGAAGTCGTAGCGGTGGAAGTCTATCAGGGCACGAATACGCCGGGTCAGTACATCACCGGTATGAATGATTGCACGACGATCGTTCTCTGGACGAAGTTCAAGATCCGCGACAAGTGACCGTCGCGGCGCTATCGCGATAGGGCTCTGGATTTTCCGCGCGCGCGTTTCTGCTCGTAGAGCGCCGTGTCCGCGCGCCCGAGAAGTTCGGTCAGGAGTGCACCCTCCGCGTTGGAGCGCGTAGCGCCGACGCTGAGCGAGAGCTCGTATTTGCGTGGGGTCTCACGGTTGTGCCGCTCCACGCGCGCCTCGATGCGATCGCATACCAGTTCGGCCGTCTGGTCAGAATCCACCGTCATCAGCGCCACGAACTCGTCGCCGCCGAGCCGCGCGATGATATCCGCTTCACGACAGCTCTCGCGGAGCACACGCGCGGTATCGATAAGCGCGCGATCTCCCTCGAGGTGACCGAAAGTATCGTTGATCTGCTTGAGGTGATCGACGTCGATGAAGATCATGAGGACGTCGCGTTCCATTCGTGTCGCGAGCTTGAGAGCCTGCTCGGAGAGCGAAATGAATTCCCGCCGGTTCGGGAGTCCGGTCAGCTCGTCCTTCAGCAACGACTCCTTGAGGTCTTCCTCCGCCTTCTTGCGCGCGCCGATGTCGTGGTACATCGCGTACACTTTTCCCGGCTCGTCTCGCACGCGAAACGGAGTCGCGACAATGGATACCCAGAACTGACGCCCATCTTTGTGGCGGCGGATGGACTCAGTCCGGATGTTCTCTCCGGCCGCCGCCTTCGCCGTGAGGCGCTCGCCCTCCTCGACCAGCTCCAGGGGCACGATGAGATCGTTGATACTCTTGCCGATGGCTTCGACGTCGCCGTAACCGAAGAGGCTGGTGAACTGGCCGTTGATACGCGTGATCCGGTCGTGCTCGTCGAGAATTGCGATGGCCTCGGGCGCGCTCTCGAAGAGAGCTGCGAAGTACACGTTCTGCTGGTGGAGTGCATCGTCGAGATGTTTTCGATCCGTGACGTCGATGGCAATCCCGACCGTTCCGGAGATGTGTCCATCCGCGCTACGGAGCGGCTCGACGCGCGTCTCGAAAAACCGGCCCCGCCACTCAACCTCGTAGCGAACGAGCTCGCCTTGCAGCGCGCGAAGATGAGCAGCGAGCGGGGTGAACCCGGGATCGCGAGTCTTCAATACTTCGTACAGCGTCATCCCGACTTCGTTGCCGCGCTCACCCATGAGGCTCAGTCCCGCGCCCTGAGAGAATGTGATGTTCAGGCGCGAGTCAGTCGACCACAAATTGACGGGCACCGACTCGAGCATGAAGCTGAGTCGGCGCTCGCTTTCCGACCCATTTTGAGGCTCGGAGTTGTCGGCGCTGACTGGCGACTGTGGAGGCCTGAGCCTCCGCAGAGCTCGCTGCAGAAGGCCGCCAATCGGCCGAAGGGGGCGGGCAACGTCGAAGGAGGGCGTCACTTGCCTTCCAGTTTCTCACCGAGGCGCGTCGCACGCAATGATTTTCGCGTGCGATTCGCGCCCTTTCGCGCCCTTTGGCGGCCGACGGTGCCTACGCCGGGCTAACTCACGACTGCTATCGGTGCTTCTTCAGGTCGTGCCGCAGGCTTGGGTGACGCGCGCTGCGTCCCTCGGCATGTAGATAGCGAGAGCAGTCGCCCTCTGCGTCGCCGAATTTGCCCCGATCGCTTCTCCCAGAATTTTCACGGTCGACTTGGATTGCGTGACCGGGTTCACGATCACCGCGTTGGCGCCGACCTTCGCCGCACCGTTGCGGATCTGAGTCTGGAGCTGATTGTCCGTGGTCCAGACGGAATTGCCTTCTGCCTCGATCCAGGCCAGCTCGTAGTAATCGTACGGCACATCCGCGCGGCTGTTGTAGACAGCTATCGCAGCACCGCAGGTTGCCGGCCGATTGAAATTGGGATTCAGATCGGTCGTGGTCTTCTTGACGCCGGCGCACGCGGAACCCGCCGCGAGCGCCGCGGCGAGCGCGAGCGCTTTGAATGAGATGTTGTTTGCCATGGTTACTCTCCCTGCGATTGCTTGGGTGATGCCCTACCTCGTCAGCGGGCGCCCAACATTTTTGCAAGTGAAGGGCCGTCCGCGCGGATTACAGACCAGTTACACGATAGGAGAAGTCGCGAGTGTCGCGAGCGACGCGGTCCCAGTTGTAGTAGGTCTCGACGAGAGACCGCGCGTTCGCCCCGAATGCCGCTCGCTTTGCAGGGTCACTGAGAAAATCCCTGATCGCGGAGGCCACGGCACGCACATCGGTGGGCTCGACGATGGTTCCCGTAATACCGTCCCGCACCGCCGATCGAACTCCTCCGGAATCACCCGCGACGCTCGGAAGTCCTGAAGCAGCGGCCTCGAGAAATGAGATCCCAAATCCCTCCGCGTAAATCACGTCTTCCACTCGGGACAGCCCAACGTAAACCGTGGCGGTCGCATAGGCCTCGGCTACTGCCTCATCCGTCAGCGCGCCCGCGAAAATCACTCTGTCAGCAACGCGAAGCTCTTCTGTCAGAGCGCGAAGTCGCGTCTCATCGGGCCCAACGCCGATGATCGCGTAGTGGAGGGTTGGGATTTCCTCGCTCAGCGCAGCCATGGCTCGGATGGTGACGTCCTGACCTTTGTGCGGAATCACGCGCGCCACCGTGACTAGGAGCGGCGCCTCGCCAACTCCCCAGCTTTCGCGGAGTCGTCCGGTGTCCCTCGCGGGGCTGAAAAAAATCGGATCGGTTCCAAGATCGAAAGCTCCGATCGGCGGAGCTTTTCGAATCCCGAGTTGCTCGACAAGCTCGGCGGCGAGACGACCTACCCACGCCGATGTCGCCACGATTCCACTGGCTGCCCCGAGGATGCGCCGCGCTCCAAACTTTTTTCTGGCGTTGTCGAGGGTTTGTTGCTCGCGCAGAATGTCAGAGCCGTTCACGTAGAGGAGAAACGGGGTACGCCGCCTCAGATGTGCGAGACTCACCGCATATCCAACCGGCCGCACGTTTCCGCAGTGAATTATTCTGACGCTTCGCTGCTCAGGGGAAAGGAGCCACCTCGCCCACCGCACCTGGTTCGTGAATCGCTTGGCTTCCGAAAAGTAGAAGGGCTGTCTGTGGATGTCGTACGGCTCGCCGGCATCGAAAGCCCGCGCGCTGTCGGACCTGACGGTGGAAACTTCTATGCTTGTTCGCGCATCGGCGAGGCGCCGGCAAAGCTCGACGTGGCGGCGCGCCATGCCGCCCAGATCCGGCGCGTAGTCCTGCGTCGCGAACAGGTGCCTGATGCGATCACCGCCGGCATTCACGCAGGCTTTTTGGCGATGGCGATGATGCTGCGGGATGTGAGCATATTGAACGACCACATCTCGTGCAGGAGTGACGCGTTCTCGGCAACGACGTCCGGCTTGCGAGCGTTTAGGCGCCGACGTAAGAGCGAGTTTCCGATAAGGATCGGCAGCCCGCAGAGCAGGAGGAGAAATCGCGCCGAGTTCTTGAACCGGTCGTAGTCAACCGATATAGGGGAAAACCCAGCACGGGACAGCTGATACGCGATGTAGTAGTACGACACGGGATTGATGTGTCCCGAAGTGTGGCGCGGGTCCGTGCTCGAGAGGAGCAAGGGATCGAACAGCACGGCGAAACCTGAATGCAGATTCCGCCAGCGCGAGTTGACGTTGAGCACGTTGGGTGTGCTCAGGATGGCGGTCCCTTCCGGCTTGAGGATGCGAAACAGCTCGCGCGCAAACGAGAATTGATCCTCGACGTGCTCGACGACCTCGAGGCTGCAGGCAACGTCGATTGACGAGTCGTCGTACGGGAGTCGGCCATCGGATGAGATCTTCTTGCACTCGACCGCGGAATAAAGGAAGTATTCGGGGAAGATGTCGCAGGCCGAGATTATCTCAGCAGGCTCGAGCCCTGAAGTGGTTTGTAGCTGCTGCCCGAGTTGCTGGGAAAAAAATCCCTCGCCCGCGCCGATGTCTGCCACTTTCACACCTTTGCGGACGAGCGGTCGCACCAGCTGGAGTACTTTCTCGTTGGTGCTGCGGTGCGAGATTGGACGTATCGTGGTTCCATCGGTGACCGCAGTCATCTAACGTTGGCTCTTGCGGGCATTCTCGAGCATCGTCGCGGTTTGCCCCGGGTCCTCAACCTCTATGACGAGACGCCGGTATGTCTCGTGGTCGAGCTCGATGACAATCGTCCGATCGGGATTGTGGACGTCGAAAAACACGGCGCCGCCGCTCTGCAGGAAGGTTCCGGCGGTGAGAACTCCAGGAATATTGGTGCCGGGTAGTTTGAGTCCGTGCCACCAACCCCGCGCAGCCTCGGGGTCGACGCGCACTCCCTTGATGTGCGCAACCGGAATCTCGAGCTGGCTCTTCAGTGCCCAGAGCTTGTCCCAGCCGTCTACTTCGAATCGCACGCGGTCCCCAATGACCGATACGTCTACCATGTTGCCATAATCTCGTTACGGCCGCGCTTTAGCGGCACCCCTGACTTCGGATGGGGTATAAAACAAGTCGCGCTGAACGAGTGAAATTTTCCTTTTCTACTCGTGCGCGAGATACGATATTGTAGCGCGTCAATCTGAAAGCTTGCTCAGGATTGGTCTAGTCCACTCCTGTAGATCGTCACATCTATATGCATGCAAGAGCGGAAGCTATGAGAGACCGAACGGACTTAACGAAATATCTCACAACTGGCATCGCCGGCGCCGCGGCGCTGATTTTCGCGGGTGCGCAGCTAGTGCATGCCGCGAATCAGCCCGGTCCCGTTGTGCCGTCGGTAACTCGAATCGTGGCTCTCGCTCCCACGACTGCTCAACCCGACAAGCCGGGCTCCGGCCTCTCGGTGAAAATCGAGAGTGCTCTGCACGCATTCAGCTCGGCCGTCAGGCCACTGAGTAATCCGCAAGCGCTGCAGAAGGCATTCGGCAGCTACTTCGCCTACCTCGCACAGCATCCTGCCGATGTGAAAAAACCTCTCCTGTACTTTGTCGACTATGGCCTGCCGAGCACCGAGCCGCGCGGATACATATTCGATATGCGCGCGCTCCAGATAGTCGAGGGCCCGTTCACCGTTGCGCACGGCCGTGGATCGTCGACGACTCAGTACGGCATTCCCACCAGGTTTTCGAATGCGCCGGGAAGCGAGGCGACATCGCTCGGTCTATACCTCGCAGAGGACACTTACGCGTTCCACGGGAAGACCGGCGGCCACCCCTACAGCTCGATCGGCCTTCGCCTCAAGGGCCTGTCTGCTAATTACAACGACAACGCGCTTGCTCGGGGTGTGGTCGCGCACGGGGCGCCTTACGTCACCGCGACGAAGGCGGGACGGAGCGAAGGTTGTCCCGCGATGGAGCCGCAGCGGGCAGAGAGGGTTCTTCCCGAGCTTGCGAACGGAGGAATGGTGTTTCTGTTCGGACTCGACAAGGACTGGATGGCGGCCAACCCTCTCGGCGCCGCCGCGGCCGACTGAGCTTCAGCTCCTCTCGGCGCCGACGGCGTCGGCCGAATGCGCCGTGGCCGAAGCGTGTTTCACCTGTTGCCGCACAACGTTCAGATCCCGCACAGGACGGACTTCCACGCAGCCCGATCGCACCCACGGAAACTCGGCCGCGATGCGGACCGCTTCGTCCATGTCGCGCGCCTCGATGAGATTGAACCCGCCGAGTACTTCTTTCGATTCGGCGAACGGACCGTCGACGGTTGTTTGACGCCCCTTCCGAACTCGGACCGATCGGGCAGTCGACGGATCTTCCAGTTGTTGTGAATCGAGCAAGTATCCTTCGTGGCGAAGCTCGTCAGCGTGCGTGAGGCAGTCGCGCATCTGCGAATCGAACTCTGGCTGGGGAATTTCGCTGAGTAAAGCGGGGTCGTTGTAGATCAGCAGCATGAACTTCATCGCGTTTCCTCTAGCAACTACGTCCTGGGTGAACCTTCGCGCACCTTCGCGCTGTCTCAGGTACCTTAGTGATTGCGAGTGTGGCCAGCAAGTCAGCCGACATATCCCCCTGAGAATTTGACCGATGAAGCACATGTACCGAAGCGCTGGGCTTGCTCCAGTTTGTTGCTTACGGATTGTTGTCGTTAGCGTGGCTTGCGTTAGCGCTAGTAGCAGTCCGTCGCTACTGCTCGTCGATATCAAGACCGTTCCCGACACGGTGACTTTGCAACATAATCTTGACGCTACCTTCTTCAACATCACGGCGATCGTCCACAATCGAGACTCACGTCAAATTGCGCTCGTTGGACGCTTCGTCGCCCCCGACGCCGAACGTGACAGCGCTGGAACGTGGACCACAGTTTTTTCGCCGGGTTGCGGCGCGACGAGCTTTTGGCCGATCGCGCCGGGTGACTCAGCACGACTTCCCGTCACATTATTCGGATATACTGGAGCTGGAAGGTATCCCAAACTCGTTTCACCAGCCGTGGCGGGCAACTACCGACTGGTTTTTGATGTGGAGGCAACCGAGTCTCCTGTCCTCTCGACCTCGGCGCCCAGTTCCCAAGTGGTCAGATCAGCCGTGTTCGTGCTGCAATAGTCGCGTTCGCGTTCACGGCTGGGAGACAAGTGAATTCCATCCCGTGCGACCGCTTGGAGGCCGTTAGGGTATTTCGTAGCACCTCGGGGCGGGCGATGCTGTTCGTATCACGTCAGGGCTGTTTTCATATCAAGTTCAATCGGCTTGTTTAGCAGGAGTCCAGCAAAACGAAAACGGTCACTCTCTTTCGAAAGTGACCGTTTTCGTAACTTGATGCAACCGCGAGTCTTATAACAGCTCCCGCCATACGAGCGCCCGACGATCTCTTGCTGTTTGATGCTGATTCCGTAGTAGTTCAAGATCATCTGGATGCTAGCAGCCCAACACCAGTTCGAGTTTGCCTGCTCAGCGTACGCAACCTCAAAATCCGCTCTCGGAATGCGCACATAGATCGGAGTTGGTTGAGCAGCCGCGATTGAACTGCTTGATAGAACGGTTGCAAGAACCGCTGAAAGAATTCGCCTATGCGTTAACCAATTCATCGCCCACCCCTGAGTTGAACGAGGGTACCAACTCTAGTGCTGGGACGCGCGGCTGCAATGTCTTTTTTCTATCAGCAATGGTCGTTTTTCTATCAATCTCCAAGGGCAACCTCGACTACCCTCG
>JBOHTC010000014.1:0-21548 GCA_050733495.1 Gemmatimonadaceae bacterium
ATCATCGACGACGCACCCGCGATCTGGCTGGCGGAGTCGCGGCCTGCGCTCGGCTACAACTCTCGACTGGAGCTGGCGCCACTCCGATCCGACGCATGGTGGGCACACATCGCGGATTGGTCTATCCCCCCGGACAAGCGGATTCCCCGGGACAACGCTCCGGTCGAGACAATCGCGCCGGCCGCGCCGGCTGCCGGTCCGAAGACGCCCTAGCGGGTGCTCCTCTACTTCTCCCGACGGCTCGCTCAGGCGGCAGTAATCGTCGCGTTCGTCGCGGCGATCACGTTCGCGCTCATCCATCTTGCGCCCGGCGATCCTTTCAGCGCGGTGATGGACAACCCCAATGTGAGCGAAAGCGTCCGGCAGACGCTGCGCGCGCAATACGGATTCGATCGTCCACTGCCCGAACAATTCGCGCGCTACATCGGACGACTAGCGCACGGCGACCTTGGCTGGTCGTTCTCGCACGACAGGACTGTGCTCGAAGTCCTCGGAACGGCTCTCCCGAACACCCTGCTGCTTATGGGTGTTGCGCTCATTGGCAGTTTCGCGCTGGGAATCTTCGTGGCGCTCGTTCAGGTCGCTCGACGCGGCACAGCGACCGACCACGCGCTGAGCGGAATCACGCTGCTTCTTTTCTCGATGCCGGATTTTTGGCTGGCGATTCTGGCGCTGCTGGCGTTCACGTATTGGCTCCCGATTTTCCCGGTTGGCGGTGCGGTGGATCCGGTGATGCACGAATACATGGGGCTCGCAGCGCGAATCGCCGACCGTCTTCGGCATCTGGTTCTTCCGGCACTGACGCTGACGGTTCTCTCGGCCGGCGCCGTGGCCCGCTACCAAAGAGCGGCGCTGATAGATGTTCTGCCGGCGGATTACATCCGTACCGCGCGATTAAAAGGTCTCACCGAGCGCGAGATCCTTCGGCGCCACGCACTTCGAAACGCTCTGCTACCGATAATCAGTCTGATCGGACTTTCCTTTCCCGCGCTGCTCACCGGTGCATTTTTCGTCGAAAAGATTTTCGCGTGGCCCGGAATGGGCCTCGCCGTGATCAACGCGATCGGCACGAGAGATTACCCGCTCGTTGTGGGTGGAGTGATCATCGGCAGCATCATGGTGACACTCGGTAGTTTGTTCGCCGACGTGCTATATGCCTGGGCAGATCCAAGACTCCGCGGCCATTAAGCTGCCGCGGCCGCGGGAGTCTGCGTTCGCAATCGCCTTGCGACGTCTCCTGCGCAAGCCGTCTTCGCGCGTCGCTCTCATCGTGCTCGTGGTCATCGTGCTCGTCGGACTCCTCGCGCCGATGATCGCGCCGTACGATCCAGCCGCCCAGCCTGACATCGTTGCACTCAAGGATCTTCCACCATCGCTCGCGCATCCCTTCGGCACTGATCCATACAGCCGCGACGTTTTGAGCAGGGTGATCTACGGCACCAGACTGTCACTCACGATCGGTCTGCTCGCCACCCTCGTCAGTCTCACACTCGGCGTGTTCTACGGCGCGATCGCCGGCTACGCCGGTGGACTGACTGATGGCGTGATGATGCGCGTACTCGATGCCTTTCTCGCGATTCCGCGATTGCTGCTGCTGCTCGGAATACTCGTCGCGTGGCCCCAGCTATCCATCGCGGCCTTCATTTTGTTCCTCGGCCTTACAGGGTGGTTCGGACTCAGTCGCATAGTCAGGGGTCAGGTTCTTGCGTTGAAGCACGCGGAATTCGTCACTGCTGCCCGGGCGCTGGGCGCGAGCAGAAAACGAATTCTGTTGCGCCACCTGCTGCCGAATCTGATCTCTCCAATCGTCGTTGCGGCGACGTTGGGCGTTGCCCACGTTATCGTCCTGGAAGCGGGACTTTCGTATCTGGGAATCGGAGTCCCGCAGCCGCTCGCGAGCTGGGGAAATATCATTCAGGATGGTGCTGATCAGGTCGCGACGCTTTGGTGGATGTCACTTTTCCCAGGTCTCTTCATGGTGCTTACGGTCATGACGCTGAATGTGGTGGGTGAATCACTCCGCGACGCGTACGAGCGGCGCTGAAAACCCCATGACTGCGCCGCTTCTCTCGATCCGGGACCTCAGAACCTACTTCTACACGGAAGCCGGCGTAGCGCGCTCGGTCGACGGCGTGTCATTCGACGTTGGCGCGGGTGAGACAGTTGGAATCGTCGGCGAGTCCGGTTGCGGAAAATCCGTCACCGCGCTTTCCATCCTGAGACTCATCCAGCCGCCCGGCCGCATCGAGTCCGGAAGCCGCATCGAATTCGAAGGCAAGGATCTCGTCACTCTTGGGGATGCCGAGATGCGCCACATTCGCGGCAATCGCATCTCGATGATTTTCCAGGAGCCAATGTCGGCGCTAAATCCGGTCTTCACCGTCGGCGACCAGGTGGCGGAAGTGGCGAGGATTCACGCTGGATTGAGCAAGCGTAAAGCGTGGGACCGCGCTGTCGAGACGCTCGCGGTCACCGGCATGCCCGCGCCCGAGGATCGAGCGAGACAGTACCCGCACCAGCTATCCGGAGGAATGCGGCAGCGCGTTCTGATCGCGATGGCTCTCATCATGAAGCCGGCCCTCGTGATCGCCGACGAGCCGACCACGGCGCTCGACGTGACGATCCAGGCCCAGATCCTCGATCTGCTAATGCATCTGCAGAAGGAATTCGGCACTTCGATTCTCATGATCACCCACGACCTGGGAGTGATAGCCGAGACGACGTCTAGAGTCGTCGTGATGTACGCCGGCGAAGTGGTGGAGGAAGCTGCAGTCGACGTGCTGTTCGCGCATGCCCACCACCCATACACCGAAGGCCTCATCAACTCGATGCCGCACATCGGCCACGACCAGGAGAGACTGAACGTCATCCCCGGTACAGTCCCGTCGCCGACGAACTGGCCGACAGGTTGCCGCTTCCGAGAGCGTTGCCCCTATTCCTGGGATCTACCAGAGCGCGAACATCCTCCGCTCTACGACGTAGGCGCGAGCCATACCTCGCGGTGTCATCTTGCGATCGAGCCGGACCGCCGGAATAATCCGCACCCTCCGCTCGTGGTCCTCGAGGGAGTCGGCGCCGCATGACCGCGCCACCAGCGAGATCGGACGGTGCGCCGCTCGTTTCGGTTCGGAATCTCCGAAAGGAATTTCCGATAAAGAAAGGCGTTTTCGCGCGGCAGGTTGGCGCGGTGAAAGCCGTGAACGATGTCTCGTTCGATGTCGCCGCCGGCGAGACGCTCGGCGTCGTCGGTGAATCGGGGTGCGGAAAGACGACCACGGGCCGCACGATTCTCAGACTTCTCGAGCCGACCTCCGGCGAGATAAGCTTCGCGGGGCGCGATGTCGGATCGCTCGGAGCGTCGGATCTCCGAGCTCTTCGCCGCGAGATGCAGATCATCTTCCAGGATCCCGTCTCGTCTCTCAATCCTCGGATGACGGTTGGTGCGATCATTCGTGAAGGGCTTACCATCCACCGGCTCGCCGAAGGATCAGCGGCGGATGCGCGAGTGAGACAGCTGCTCGAGGAAGTTGGACTCCGCCCGGAGTACGCGTCACGGTATCCGCACGAGTTCTCGGGAGGACAGCGCCAGCGCATCGGGATCGCGCGTGCGCTTTCGGTCGAGCCCAGGTTCATCGTTTGCGATGAGCCCGTTTCCGCGCTCGACGTCTCAGTGCAGGCCCAGGTAATCAACCTCCTCGTCGATTTACAGCGCGATCACAACCTCACCTACATGTTCATCGCGCACGATCTTTCGGTCGTCGAACACATCGCCGATCGCGTCGCCGTCATGTACCTCGGGAAAATCGTCGAGCTCGCTGCCGCCGACGACCTTTACCGCGAGCCCATCATGCCCTATACGCAGGCGCTTCTCTCCGCGGTGCCGGTGGCCGATCCGAAAGCGCGGAAGGATCGCATCATCCTGCAGGGAGACGTGCCTTCACCCGCGAACCCGCCGTCTGGCTGCGTCTTCCATCCGCGCTGCCACCATCCGGCGAAAGACGAAGCGTGCGCGCGCATCGTCCCGCCGCTCGAAGAAAAAGCGCCGGGCCATTTCGCGGCCTGCATCAAGCAGCCGCCAACCACCATCGATTGGGAACAACAAAAGAACGCTGGTGGCGTCCATCCAGCTGAGCGGTATCTTCCGCTCGCGGCGGTTCACGCGTAGCGATCCCCCAACACCTCCGACAATGGCGCGAGACAAAGACGTATTCCAGCAGCCCTCGGCAGGAACCGTAACGCACGACGAGCCGCCACCGGGACTTCCGCGCGGCGCCAGCACTCGAACTTTCTTCGGACAACCGGTCGGGCTCTCCACGCTCTTCTTCACCGAGATGTGGGAGCGCTTCTCGTTCTACGGGATAAGACCGCTCCTCATACTCTTCATGACGGCGGCGCTCGCCACCGGAGGGTTCAGTTTCACCCGAGAGACCGCGGGCGCGATCGTCGGCATCTACTCGGCGTGCGTTTATCTCTCCGCTCTCCCAGGTGGGTGGATCGCGGACAGGTTGCTGGGTCTTCGAAGAGCCATTTGGTACGGTGGCATTCTCATCGCACTGGGCCACATCTCGATTGCACTTTCGATCGTCTTCGCGCATTCGGCGTTTTTCATCGGGCTGATTCTCATCGTCCTCGGGACCGGCCTGCTGAAACCCAATATTTCAGCGATCGTCGGCGATCTCTATCCTGAGGGCGGCGCGCGACGCGACGCGGGATTCTCGATTTTCTACATGGGCATTAACGTCGGTGCCCTCGTCGCTCCGCTCATCACGGGCTACCTCGGCGAGAAAATCGCCTGGCACCTGGGCTTCGGCGCGGCCGGCGTTGGAATGCTCATCGGAGTTTTCACGTATTGGCGTCGCGCTGACAAAACCCTTGGCGATGTCGGCGTCGCGCCCGCTTCGACCGACCCGGCCGAGCATCGGCGCATCAAGCTGATCATTGGCGCAGCAGTCGCCATCATCGTTCTGCTTGTTCTGCTCGCAATGACGGGGGCCATTACGATCAATGCCGTTTCCATCGCGCGGAGAATGACGGTCGTGATCGTGGCGATGGCACTGCTTTACTTCGTCTACGTCTTCGCGGCGGGCGGACTCGATCCCGCGGAGCGGAAACGGGTGCTCGTAATTTTCCTCCTCTTCATTTTCGCCTCGGTCTTTTGGTCGGCGTTCGAGCAAGCCCCGACTTCACTCAATCTTTTCGCCCACGACTTCACCGACCGTGTCGTCTTCGGCTGGCAAATGCCGACGCTCTGGCTTCAGTCCGCGAATTCGGTGTTTGTAATCGCTCTGGCACCGGTTTTCGGAATGCTCTGGATTGCGCTGGGCAAACGCGGCAGGGATCCGTCGAGCGTTGCGAAGTTTGCGTGGGGACTGTTCTTCGCGGGACTCGGATTCGTTGTTATGCTCGTCGCGGCAAATATCGTCATAGCTGCCGGTGGCAAAACCCTGGTCTCTCCGTGGTGGCTGGTCCTCAGCTACCTGTTCCAGACATTCGGCGAGCTATCTCTCAGCCCGGTAGGCCTCAGCTCGATGACGAAGCTCGCGCCCCTGAAGTTCAAGGGACAGATGATGGGTGTGTGGTTCATGGCCGACGCGCTAGGAAATCTCATCGCGGGCCTGGTCGGCGGTCGCGTAGATCCTGAAAAGCTGAGCGACATGCCGATTCTCTTCCGACAGACGTCGCTCTCGCTGTTCGCGGCCGCCATCGTCTGTGGGTTGCTGGTGTTTCCAGTGCGCAGGATGATGCGCGGAATCCCGGCGGCCAACCGCTAAGAACCGATCGCGGGGGCAACAGCCATTTCTGCGGCTTGAATCTCCGTAGCGGGTAAGTGCCAAACGTGTGTGCAGGAGCTCGCCCGGCAAGCGTCTCCAAGGAGACGAGCCTAAATCGAGGCATTCCCGCCTGAAATGGCATCGTCACCCAGCCACAGCGCACACACCGGAGGCAAGATGTACAGATTTCTTGTCGGGATTTCCTGCTTGCTCACATGCATTCCCGCTCTTTCGGAGGCGCAGGCGGTATCTCCATCGCCACGCGAACCCGAAATCACCACTAGTGGTCGCGGCGAGGTGCGCCTCGCTCCCGACTACGCGTACGTGCTCATCGGCGTCACCACCCAGTCACAGAGCGCCGTCGAGACCGCATCCGAAAATGCAAGAAGGGTTGCGGCGACAATCAGCGCCTTACGCGCAACCGGTCTCACCGAGCAGCAGGTGACGACGTCGGGCTACGCCCTCGCGCAGGTATACGAATACCCCAAGAACGCCCCCCCGAAATTGACCGGATTCTCCGCGAGAAATACGATAAGGGCTGAAGTGCGTCGTCTCGACGACGTCGGCAAAGTCATCGACGCAGGGATCTCAGCGGGTGCGACCGATATCTCGTCAATCCAGTTTCTGGCGTCGAATGCCGACAGCGCCCGGCGCGCAGCGCTCGCCGATGCAGTCCGACAAGCACGAACCGACGCCGATGTAATGGCCCGTGGCGCTGGCGGAACGCTGGGCCGGCTTATCGCGATGAATTCGGGCGGGGTCTACCAACCAGCTGGCGGGCAGGCCTATTTGGAGAGCGTAATCGTCACTGGGGCAACGATGTCACGAAACAGCGCGCCAACTCCTATAGTGGCGGGCGAGCTGACAGTCGTCGCAACGGTATCCGCTCGTTGGGATTTTGTTGGGGGTCCCCCGCGGTAATTGGTGGAGGACCTTCGACCGGCCACCGAGATGAATTCATCCTCTTCCATCGCGCCGGGCTCCTGACTTCTGGCTACCGAGACGGAGTTTCGTCCGGATGAGGCGGATTTTGCCGGATTAAATCGGATCGCTCCTCTTGGCGTGAGAGCGCATCTCGGCGGCCCGGGATTTTTTGGAAACTGCCGCTCGGGCTGGCCTCTCACGCCACACGAAGCTCTCTATCGCTGTATGCTTGAACTGGGCGGAGAGCTCTCGATGCAAACAAGCGCCAAGAGGAGCTCTCAATGCCAACAACAAAAAATCACAGCCCGGGCGCGAGGAGCTATCGCGCCACTGGTAGCGATCCGTCTAATCCGGCAAAATCCGCCTCATCCGGATGAAACTTCCGTCTCGGTGGCCAGAAGTCAGGAGCCCGGTGCGGAAGTGAGCAGCCCGGCGCGGAAGTGAGGAGCCCGGCGCGAGTATGAAAGCTCCTAGCCAAGCTGCTGCAAAGCTTGTAGCGGCCCGCTTATGTATTGAAAATGCCAGTAAGCTAAGAAGCCTCGACGCCGAGCCTATGGCCAGTTGAACACGGTCGCAGGGACGGACCTCTCCCGGCTGTTCGCGATGTCGCGCGGCTCGATGCGGAACACTCTCGTGAAATCCGTAACTACGAATCGCACCTCCACGCCTCTCGTGTGATCGCCCTTTACCGGGAACGCGAAGTCCGCTCTAATTGTGTGGTGCGATTGCGGTGGACTCGCGGCCAGCAAGCTGAATCCCGTCGAGAGGTGAAGCGGAGTGTTGACGCCGAACGGCGAGTCCCCCGCCCATATCTTGCCGGCGTCCACGAATCCCGCGACGGCGAGAGTCGCCGCGTCCTTATATCGCCCGATCAGATAACGATCCTCCACCCTTCCGACCAATCTTCGAGCGCCGCCCTCCTCGGATGACCTGAATCCGCGCAGACCACCGTCCCGATCGGCAAACGTGAGCTGAAACGGAATTCGCTGCCTCCAGCCGCCGCTCCATGTGAGATCGGTCATCAAAGTCTGTCTGTTGAACGGCTTCGCGTAGAGCGCCGCGCGACCGTGTGCCAGAATTCCGTCCCAATCCCCCGCTTCGCTGCGCCTTGCCTCCCCAGCCACATCGATCGCTGCGTAGGTGAGCTGGGATGCCGCTCCCGCGTAGAGATCGGTGGATCCGAACCAGTCCGCTTCCTTACCGCGAAGAAGCTCCACGCCCTTTCCAACCAGCGTCGCCAGCTGGACTCCTGTTCGCAGATCCTCAGTGCCTTCGAGCGCGTTGAAACCGGTGACCCGTAAAAAATGAACGTCTCGAATCCCGAATAGCGCGTTGACTCGCGCCGTCTGATGCTTCGTGTAGCGATTGATTAGCGCCTGACTCGTGTCCGCCGAAATTGCTGAATCGCCGACGATCACCGGCTGCACGTCAGGAGTCTCGTCCTCGAAGGAGACGGAGCCTCCGACCAGAAGGAGACGCCCAAGTGGGGGACCGATTCGCACGACTCCACCGATGTCGCTGTACGATCGCTCGATCTTGAGTGCCGCAGGCAACGCATTCGGCCGTCGAAAGTAGTAGTAACCAAGGCTGTTGCCGGCTGTCGTTCGCCAGGAAATACGTTGCAGATCGGTCAGAAAGGGATGGCTCGCCTCGGTCGCCCAATCGCTTCCGAGCTCGCGACGACCCCCCTCCAGTCGGAACTGGTACGGCCGCCCAAGAAACTGGTAGTCGACGACCTTCCCCGCATAGATGTCCCTGAAGCTTCGTCCCTTTTTCCACTGGCCTTCGGCGTGGATCGCGCTGCCGAGCAGATTGTCCTCTCCAAGGAGGAGCCCACGAAAATGGGGCGTCGCGGAAGTGACCGTGCCGCCGAGGATGATCGAGACTTCGTCTACGGTCGTGACGCTCAGGATCACGCCGCCGTTGTCGTCCGAGTACGCGAGCACCGCTGCATCCGCGATGAAAGGCTGCGCGCGAAGGATACGCTCCGACTCGGCACGACGGACTTCGGTGCACCGATCGCCAAGCTGGAGCGCGAGGTATCGGCGGATAACCGTAGCTTTGGTGGTGACGTGCTGCTTCGCGGCGAAGCGGCCGACTCGTTGCCACACGTTGTTCCCGGTGATCCGGAAAGGCGGGTTCGCATCTATGTCGATGCGAGTGATACGTTCCCCCTTGCAGGTGACGGGCAGCCCGTTCAGACTTTGGGACTGTGCCCTTGTCGCCGACGCGGCGGCGAACAACAATGCCAACGTACCCTGTCGAAGAGAGATCACTCGTGTCGTCCGCGCGCAAGCGGGTTCCAGCCTGCACCGTTGCTGTTACCGCCAGTATCCGCCCCGATGGGGATACCAGGCGTGTCCGACTCACTGCCGCTTACGTGACGGCCCTCGAAAACGCAGGGCTCATACCACTAATCGTACCCCCGCTCTCGAGCGCTGACGCAGCGTCGTCTGTGCTCGATTCAGTGTCCGGTCTCGTGCTCACGGGTGGTGAAGACGTCGACCCCGCGCTCTACGGCGAGCAGCGGCACGAAAAAGTACGCTACGTGAACGCTGCGCGCGATGCGACTGAGACGGCGCTAATCGAGCAGGCGAGGGCGCGCGCGACACCCATTCTCGCCATCTGTCGCGGCATCCAGATATTGAACGTCGCGCTCGGGGGAACGCTCGTGCAGGACATTCCGTCTGAGGTTGACACCTCGATCGATCACGACGAAGACTCCCCGCGTGAGCGACGCTCACACGAGATCTCCGTTGAACCCGGCTCGCTCATCGCCGGCGCACTAGGTGCCGAGCGCGTGACCGTGAACTCATTTCATCATCAGTCGGTAAAACGCGTAGCTGAGGGAATGCGCGTCACCGCGCGCTCACCCGATGGCGTCATCGAAGGCCTGGAGTCCAGCGGGAAGGACTGGTGGGTGATGGGAGTTCAGTGGCATCCGGAAGATCTTGCCGATTCACCCGAATCCTGGGATAGAGGGCTCTTCAAGGCGTTCGCGCGTCAGCTCGGAGCGTAGTGGACCACCCGCGAATTCTTCACGTCGATTCCGGGCGTAGTTGGCGCGGCGGCCAGCGTCAGGTTTTTCTGCTCGCGACTGGACTGAGGGACCTCGGCTATCGCGTCCTCGTGGTAGCGCCGACGGGGTCTCCGCTGATCAGACGCTCGGAGCGGGCGGGACTTCCAACCTATCGGCTCACCCTGCGCGGCGAGTGGGACATCAGATCCGCGCGCGAGCTCCGCGCGGTCGCGCGCGAGTGGAGCGCTGATATCGTCCACGCTCACGACGCGCGCTCTCACTCCATTGCCCAGCTGGCACTCCTCGGCAAGCGAAAGACCCGCCTGATCGTCACGCGGCGCGTCGCCTTTCCGCCGAAGTTGGTTCGGCTGAAATATCGTCACGGCGTCGACGCGTTCATCGCCGTCTCCCACGCCGTCAAAGCGGCGATGGTCAAGGCAGGGGTCCCTGCCAATCTCATCGAGGTCGTGTATCCGGGCATTCCCGCCCCAAAGGTTACCCGTCCACGAAACTGGCGTCGCGAGCGCGGCTGGCCGCCAAACACAGTAATCTGCGGAATCGTCGGCGCGATGACCCAGGAGAAAGGTCTGGACACAGTCGGGGGGATCGCGCGACGCCTGCCCGACGAGCTCTTCCGCCGCACGCGTCTCGTTCTGCTCGGCGGCAAGGGAAAAGGGGGAACGACGGTGTCGGGCGTCGAAGGGTTTGACGCCGGTTTCGTCGAGGAAATCCACGAGGCGTTGGCGGGACTCGACATCCTTTGGCATCCCGCGCGCTCCGAGGGACTGGACACATCGGTAATCGATGCGATGGCACTCGGAGTGCCGCCCATTGCATTCGCGGTCGGCGGCTTGCCAGAAGTAATTGAGGACGGAAAGTGCGGTCGTCTGATACCGCGCGGTGATATCCAGGCATTCGCTCGCGCCGCGGAGGAGCTTATTAAGGATGCAGGCCTGCGCGCAAAGCTTGCCGACGGTGCCAGGCGACGTGCGCTGCAGTTCGACGCTGGCACCATGATCGAGCGCACTGCAGAATTGTACAAGACGATCGATAAGGCGTAGCTGGTAATCGTCAGCTTTTTCTATCCCGCCTCGGCCTTCGAAACCGCAGACCTACTGGCGTATAGAGCGAAACCGATCCAGCAATCTTCCAAGTGCTGGAGTGACGTGTTCCACCTTCAGCGAATCGATCGAAGATCCCGGCCAGAACACTAGCTCCCCCGGCGTGTCATAGGGCGCGTACGGACCGTAGTTAGCCGGCATGAACACTACTGCCGGTCGGCTAAAGGCGGACGCGGCGTGGGATATTCCAGTGTCTGGAGTGAACACGATGTCCGTGGTGCCAACGAGTGCCAGCGCATCGCGAAGTCTCGGGGTGCGCAGCGCTACCCCACCCACCTCACCGGCAATCTTAACAACACTGGCCCATTCCGCGGGCACTGCGCTCACGCCGATACTGAGCTCTGGATCGCGCGCGCGTGCGAACTTCAGCGCTGCGACGAAGCGTTCGTCCGGCCAGCGTCTCTTGAGCTCCGATGTTGAGAGATTGACAAGGAGCCGGCGGCGCCCGACATCGCCCCACCGTTCCTCCGCGCTCGAGCGCTCGGCATCAGTAAGAAAGATCTCGGGCCGCCAGTTCACTGTCGAGGGATCGATTCCAAATGGGCCGCACAGTGCCCTCGATGCCTCCATGAAGTTCATCTGCCTGTCGTACTCGGGCAGCGGAATGTTGTAGACGAGGTCGGCGCGTCCACCCGCGGCGCCGATTCTGTATTTCGCGCGCGAAGCGAGCATCACGAGAGGAGCCGAGGTAAAGATCGGCGGCTTGTTCAGCCGGCCGTCCACCACGACGTCATAGCCCCTACGTCGCACGTCGCGCAGCGCACGCGCATACCCGCCACGCGCCTTCCCATTCAGAGTCAGCACTTGGTCGATGTGCGGGTTGTTTTCGATCACCGGAGCGTTGGTAGGCGTAACCAGCACATCTATCGAAAGACCCGGATGCGCCTGTTTGATTGCGCGGATGGCCGCGGTTCCCATGATCAGGTCACCGATGCGCTCGAACCGGAGGTAGAGAAGCCGCATGGGTCGGGCATCCCAGTCGGGAATTATCGCTCTTTCCGGACCGGGGAGCAGCGCCGCAATCGCCTTCATCCAGAAAGCGCGCCACGCGACTTCAATCCGTCTCAGTTCCATGCGTGGACGCCGAAGCGAAACAGATTCCTGCTGCTGGACAACGTCTCGGGGCTGTTGAAGATTCGGGGACAGATGGCTCCCCACCTTTCGGCAGTAATAATAACGCACAACGAAGCTCGTCGATTGGGAGCTTGCCTCGACTCGTTGAAGGGTGTCGTTGATGAAACGATCATCCTCGATGATGGCTCGACCGACGAAACGGCTGACATCGCGAAGGACGCGGGTGCGCGCGTCTCTTACCGCGCCTTCGATAACTTCGGCGCACAGAAGCAGGCAGCTCTCGATCTCGCGACAGGCGAGTGGGTTCTTTCTATAGACGCGGACGAGCGCATCACACCGGAGCTCGCTGCGGAAATAGTGGCAGTCACCCGCATCCCTGGTTCGGCCGATGGCTACTGGATACGGCGCCGACTGACCTATCTCGGTCAGCGGCTCCGTTTCGGCGGCACTGGATCCGACTGGGTGCTGCGTCTCGCGCGTCGCAACACGGCGACTTTTTCCGCCAAGCCGATTCACGAAAGCATGCTGGTTCGGGGACGAACGCTTCGGCTTCGCTCACCGCTGGAGCATGTCAAGTACGAAACGTTGAGTCAACACATCGCTACGATGGACCGCTATACGGAGATTATTGCCGCCCAGAAGCGCAGTGCGGGTGCGCGCTTCCACATGTGGCATCTGCTTCGCATCCCGGCCGAGGTGTGGAAGCGCCTGGTGTTCAAGCTGGGAATTCTGGACGGCCGTGCAGGAGTAATTCATGCCGGCATGGCGGCATTCTACGGATTCCTCAAGCACGCGAAGCAGTGGCGTCCCGAGGATCGTTGAAGAAAGCGCTCACGATTCTCCACGTTGACACAGAACGAGGCTGGCGGGGCGGCGAGCGTCAGCTCCTCTGGCTTGCGTCAGATCTCGCTGCGAAAGGTCATCGTTCGATCGTGGCGGCACGACCCGGCGAGCCCCTGACTGCGGCGGCGATCGAGCGCAACCTTCAGGTCTTTTCCTTTTCGCCGCGGGGTGAGGCCGACATCCTCGCCGCATTGAGACTGAGAAATTTTATACGAGCAGAACACGTGGATGTCCTTCACGCGCATACCGCGCATGCAGTGGCGTTCGGGGCATTGGGAACGATCGGCACCAGCGTTCCCATGGTCATCACCCGCCGTGTGGATTTCCGACTTCGCTCGAATCCGTTCAGCCGATGGATTTACGGACGCGCGAAAGCGACTATCGCCATTTCCTCTGCTGTCGCCGAGGCGCTCGTGGCGAGCGGGATCCCAAGATCGAGGATCGAGATCGTCCATAGCGGAATCGATCTCTCGCGCACCGTTCAGCCGGCAACTGCCGCGCGGCTGGCATCATTGGGAGTGCGCGGCGGGCCACTTGTGGTTCAAGTGGCCGCGTTCGTTCCTCACAAAGATCCGGTGACCTTCGTCCGGGCGATGGCGGTTGTTCGGGACAAGATCCCGTCGGTCCAAGCGCTCATGCTCGGGGAAGGACCTCTGCGCGGAGATGTCGAAAGGGCGCGGCGCGAGCTATCGCTCGAGGACGTCGTCCACGCTCCGGGCCACGTTCCGGACGCCGAATCGATTCTGGTAGCGGCGGACGTTGCCACCCTCAGCTCTCGCGAGGAAGGCTTGGGAACCACTCTCCTGGACGCTCTCGCTTTTGGAATCCCGGTCGCGGCGTGCGCTGGCGGGGGGATTTCCGAATCGATAGTGGACGGCCAGACCGGTTTGACTGCTCCCGTCGGCGACTCTCAGGGACTCGGCCGGGCGATAATTCGATTGCTTGAGGATCGCCCCCTCGCTAGTCGTCTCGCAACGGCCGGACGAGCGAGAGTAACGGAGATGTTCTCAATGGATCGTACTTCCCGGGAAACGCTCGGAGTGTACGAGCGAACATTGAAGCGAAATCATGGAGTTGGTACCGATCGAACGGACGGATGAGGTGTAGGATAGAGTGATTGCGGGGTAGCGTCCAATTGGCGGGTACTTCTATCTTGGTGAGGCGCTCCCCGCGCTTCCCCCCCATCACAGCGGGTCCGACTTGCTCTATATCTGTCTCCCAACGTACAACGAAGGTCCTACCGTCGGAGTGCTTCTTTGGCGCATTCGTCGGGTTTTCCAGGACTATTCGCGCGAATATGAGATCATCGTCTATGACGACGGCAGCACCGATGGCACGCGTGAGATCGTCGAGCCATACGCCGAAGTCATTCCGTTGACCGTTCTTCGCGGAGGGCAGCGGAAAGGCTACGGCTTTGCGCTCGACAAACTGGTCCGCGAGGTCACTCGCCGGACACGCTATGCGCGCCGCGATGCGTTCATCGTCATGCAGGCCGATTTCACTGATCAGCCGGAGCACATCCCCGAGCTGGTGAAGCGATTCGAGGGCGGGGCAGACATAGTGGTCGCGAAACAGGAGCTGAGCGAGGAAGCCCCAGCCGCCGTGCGGAGGCTCCGCCGTCTCGCCGCCTGGATCCAGCGAGCGGGTCTTCCAAAAACTGGCGATAGCGATCCGTTCACCACGTTCCGCCTCTACCGCATTTCGGTACTTCGTGAGCTGCTGAAGACTTTGGGCGAGAAACCGGTCGTTGGGAGCAACGGCTGGGCGGCGAACATGGAGCTGCTTCTCCAGGCGCGACGCTTTGCCCGCCGAGTGGAGACGGTCGACCTCGCACCTCGCTACGACGTACGCACGCGTGAGACGAGAGTCCGGCCGTTCGCCGACGCTTTGAATCTCTACCGCTTCAGCAAAAGAGCGCGCGCCCTCACGTCGACCGGGAGTCGTGTTTCGTGAACCCGCAGAGGTTGATCGCTCGCGTTGCTGCCCTCTCGCTGACGGTTGTCGCCACGTCCGCCGCGCAATCGGCACCAGAGCCGTCCGCGACTGCGGTCGTCGGATCCCCGTCCAAACGGGCGAAGGTTCCATTCGCCGTTGGCGAGAAGATGGAGTACGACGTCAAATTCGGCGCACTGAGGGTCGGGAGCGCGCACATGGAAGTCGTTGCGCTCGACAACCTTCGCGGCCGTCCGGCCTGGCACACGGCGTTCTGGGTGCGGGGCGGAAATTTTCTGTATCGTGTGAACGACGTGTACGAGAGCTGGATGGATGCCGAGACGCTCTCCTCATTGCGTTTCGTGCAGCAGCTTCAGGAAGGCGGCAAGGACACCGAGCGCCGGTTCGAGATTTATCCTGAGCGCGCGGTCTTCATTCAGACCTCCAAGAAGCCCGAGAAGGAAGAGCCCTCCGTCAGCAATCCACTCGACGATGGCTCCTTCCTTTATTTTCTGCGCACGATCCCGCTCGTGGTTGGCCAGACCTACGATTTCAACAGGTACTTCCGCCCCGACAGAAATCCGGTGCGGATCCGCGTTCTGCGCAAAGAGAGCGTCTCCGTCCCCGCCGGAAAGTTCAATGCGATCGTCGTCCAGCCGATGATCAAGACCAAAGGGATATTCTCGGAGAACGGCCACGCCGAGGTCTGGCTGTCTGACGACGACCGCCACATCATGCTCCAACTCAAGTCGAAGTTGTCGTTCGGATCGCTCAACCTTTATCTCAGGTCCTATCTCCCATCGCCGAACCCCTAGGCGGTAAACGCGGCGGCCGCGCTGGCAGCGCGGCTGATAAGACCGCGCAGCGGTCGAAATCCGCGACTTCGGGATCGAAAAAAACTTCGAGATCGAAATCCGGTACTCCGCGACCGGAAAACGCGATTTCGAGTCAGTTTGTGGAAGCAGATCTCTCGAAAGTCCGAACGGTGCCCATCGAGCGACGTCCGAACAAGGTCGTTGCTTCGGAATTTGCCACGCCGCCTGGAAAGGATCGCAGCTTCTCCGCCTTTCTCAAATCACTTCCCGACGTTTTGGTCGCTCGTGATTTCCTGAAGGTCGTCGATGCGGTCGCATCCGCAAAGCAACAGAGCCGCGGCGTCGTCGTTATGCTGGGCGGACACATCGTAAAGACTGGCCTGGCGCCACTTCTTATCGACCTCATGAAGCGCCGGGTAATCACGCACCTGGCAATGAACGGATCCGCGGCCATCCACGACTACGAGATCGCGCGCTTTGGCGCGACATCGGAAGACGTCGCTCGAGGACTTGTAGACGGCACTTTCGGAATGGCCGAAGAGACGGGCCGCGGGATGAACGAGGCGTTCACCGCAGGTGCTGAGAACGACTGGGGAATGGGTGAGTCCCTCGCGCGCGCCCTCGAGAAATCGCCGCTCTCGAATCCCGAGCTGTCGGTGATGCTATCTGCCTATCGACTTGGCGTTCCCTGCACCGTCCATGCTGCACTTGGCGCCGAGATCATTCACCAGCATCCATCAGCAAGCGGGGCAGCGATCGGTGATACGAGCCATCGCGATTTTCGGAGACTCGCCGGGTCTTTGCCTACGCTCGACAGCGGTGGCGTGGCGCTAAATCTTGGCAGCGCGGTGATCATGCCGGAGGTATTTCTCAAAGCGCTCACGATCGCGCGCAACCTGCACGGCGGAAAACCCACGGGTTTCACGACCTGCGACATGGACATGCAGCGCCACTACCGTCCGCGCGTCAATGTGGTGCAGCGCCCGACCCAGGGAAGTGGAAAGGGTTACGAGATCACCGGGCACCACGAGATAATGGTGCCACTTCTGGTGTGGGCCGTAGTTAACGCTCTCGGCGTATAGCCTCTTCGCACACTCGCACTTTCAAATACATGAGCGGGCAGCCGCGAGCTTTGCAGCAGCTAGGCTGGGAGCTGCCATCCTCACGCCGGGCTCCTGACTTCTAGCCACCGAGACGAAGTTTCGGCCGGATGAGGCGGATTTTGCCGGATTTAACGGATCGCTCCTCGTGGCGTTATGGCTCCACGTGCCGGGGCTGTGATTTTTTTCTAGTTTGCATTGAGAGCGCCTCTTGGCGCTTGTTTGCATTGAGAGCGCCTCTTGGCGCTCGTTTGCGTCGAGGGCTCTACGCGAGGGCTTCGCCTTCAGCGATAGAAAGCTTCATGTGGCGTGAGGGGCCAGCCCGAGCGGCAGTTCCCAAAAAATCCCCGGCCCGCCGAGATGCGCTCTCACGCCAAGAGGAGCGATCCGATTTAATCCGGCAAAATCCGCCTCATCCGGATGAAACTTCGTCTCGGTGGCTAGACATCAGGAGCCCGGTGTGACCGCATATATACTGTGGATCGCACTCGCAGCGATCGGCCCCTACACCGAGTTAGTATCGCGTGAGCCTGGTTCCGGAAAATTTCTCCCTCAGCCTCGCCGCCGTGCCTGGGCTCAGGATCCGGATGCCGAAGTAGAGCAGCCCGCCCACAATGACTACCTTGAGCGCCAGCGCTACCAGCCAGAAAGTAAGTCCAATGATTCCGCCGAAAAGCTTGAATACCATGCCGACGGCGAAGAGGCCGAGCAGGGCGAAAAGGCCAATCATGAAGATGGCGCGTAGCATGTCTTCTCCAAAACGGTGACAGGTATCTCTACGCTACACCGCTACCTGCGGTTTCAGAAGAGGCAAATAAACTGACCACGGATGTCATCGTCGTCGGTGGCGGATTGATTGGCCTCGCCGCGGCGACAGCGCTCGCCGAGCGGAACGTCACCGTCACACTGATCGGGCAACACAAGCTGGGCGAGGCATCACCGGCCGCCGCTGGCATGCTGGCTCCATCGGTCGAGAAAGCAGCCGGACCGGCCCACGATTTTGCGGTCGCCGCGCGCGACCGCTACCCTGACTACGTCGCATTTCTCGAGGACCGAACCGGAATCAAAGTCCCGCTCAACCGACTCGGTATCCTACAGGTCGCGTTGAGCCAGAAAGGGATCAAAGGACTCAAGAAGCCGGCGGTGGCGACAGCGCGATGGCTCGATCAAAAGGAGCTGCGCGACATCGAGCCATCTCTGTCGCACGCGGTTGGGGCGATGTACAACCCTGACGACGGAGCGGTCGACAACATGGTTTTGGTTTCCGCTCTGGAGAAATACGTGTCGGCCTCCGAGCGGATCACAACTGTGGTGGACGTAGCAACGGAAATCGCCGCACGCGAATCGTCCGCCACCGTGAAAACGCGGTCGAGGGGATCGCACGCCGCGCGACGGCTCGTTCTCGCCGCAGGAGCCTGGGCGCCACAGATTCCGGGCGCACGCCTGGCCAAAGCCGTCCAACCCGCGCGAGGGCAGCTCATCTCCTACTCGATCGCGCCGCTTCGACACGTGGCGTACGGTCCGCGAGGTTATCTCGTCCCGCGTGCCGGGTCCACCATCGGTGGTAGTACGATGGAATATGTTGGATACGACGCGTCTACCACGGACGATGGCGTCAAAAGGGTTCGGTCGGCAGCCGAAGAAATCTGTCCCCCGCTGTCATCAGTGAACACGACACGCGCCTGGGCGGGACTTCGCCCGGTTACACCGGACATGCTCCCGATCATCGGACCGGACCCGGAACAGCCCTCATGCATTTACGCATGTGGCCACTCGCGAAATGGCGTACTCATGGCCCCCCTAACAGGGGATTTAATCGCCGATCTCGTGACCGGAACACCACTTAGCTTCGACCTGTCACAATTTCGCCCCGACCGTTTTTGATGTAGATTGCCTATGCTCGCCGGCAATCCTCGCCCGAGCCGCAAACGATGACAGATACCCTCTATCAGATCATGGGGCACCACCGCGCGGATCCGCTTCCGGAGCGGAAACCGTCGTGGCTCAAGGTGAGAGTTCCCGGCGGCCCCAACTACGTGCGGCTCAAGCACCTGATGCGTGAGCTCGACCTGCATTCGGTCTGCGAGGAAGCGCACTGCCCCAATGTCGGCGAATGCTGGGAGCACGGGACCGCCACCTTCATGATCCTCGGCGATGTCTGCACCAGAAACTGCGCTTACTGCGCGGTCGCGCACGGTCGCCCTCCCAAGTACGACATCGCTGAACCGGAACGCGTCGCCCAGGCGATTGCCGAGATGGGGCTGCAACACGCCGTGATCACCTCGGTTGACCGTGATGACCTTCCCGACTTCGGAGCTTACATCTTCGCTGAGACGATCAGACAGATTCACGATCGCATTCCAGGATGCTCGGTCGAGGTTCTAGTCCCGGACTTCCAGGGCAGCGAAGACAGCATTCGCGCGGTCCTCGAGGCCAGGCCCGAGATCTACAACCACAACACCGAGACGGTCCCGCGCCTCTACAAGAAAGCAAGACCGGGCGGCCGCTATCCCAGAGTCATGGAGATCTTCCGCTACGCCAAGCGCATAGCGCCCGACATTCCGACAAAAACCGGAATGATCCTGGGCATGGGCGAGACGATCGAAGAAGTCGTCACGGTGATGCGCGACCTGCGCGACGTCGACGTCGACATTCTTACCCTCGGACAATACCTCCGGCCTTCAGACGCCCACATCGCCCTCGACCGTTACTACACTCCACAGGAGTTCAGAAGGCTTTACGAGATCGGAATGGAGATGGGTTTCCGTCACGTCGAATCCGGGCCGCTCGTTCGCTCGAGCTACCACGCCTGGGAGCAGGTGCAGGCGGCAGGCGTATGAGAACAGAAGCAAAGCGTCCATCCTCACCGAAGGGCAAGGAGAACACTCCGCCTTCCGAGAAACACGCAGCGGGAAACGGCGCGGCCGGGCCCCCGCCACCCACCGAAGTTCCAGGGACTACGGTCGAGCAGAGACGCGAGTTGCTCAAATCGATGTTGACCCAACGCCGCTTCGAGGAGCGGTGCGCCGAGGCCTACGCGCTCGGAAAAATCGGTGGGTTCTGCCACCTCTACATCGGCCAGGAAGCGATTTCAACAGGCGTGATGTCGATGATCCGCCCGGATGACTACGTGATTACAGCTTATCGCGATCACGCCCAGGCGCTTGCACGTGGCGTGACCCCGCGCGCGATCATGGCGGAGCTGTTCGGCCGCGTCGACGGATGCTCCGGCGGGAAAGGTGGGTCCATGCATCTCTTCGATGCCAAGACCAACTTCCTCGGCGGACACGGCATCGTCGGCGGGCACGTTCCTATCGCCGCAGGCGTCGGATTCGCAATCAAGTACCGCCGCGGCAATCAGGTTTGCGTCTGCTTCTTTGGAGAGGCCGCGGTAAACATTGGCGCATTCCACGAAGCGCTCAATATGGCGTCGCTCTGGAATCTGCCCGTGATATTCATCATTGAGAACAATCGTTACGGAATGGGAACGGCGATCTCCCGGTCCACCGCAAACGAGGATGTGATCGTTCGCGCGAAAGGCTACCGCATGGACGGCGAGATCGTGGATGGACAGGACATCTTCGCGGTGCGCGACTGCATGGCGCGCGCTCTCGAGCGAGCGCGAAAGGAAAAGAGGCCCACACTCATCGAGATGAAGACTTATCGCTTCATGGGTCACTCGATGTCGGATGCGGTGAGCGGGACCTACCGAACGAAGGACGAGCTCGAGGAAAATATGAAGCGCGATCCGATCCTCCTTCTGCACAACAGGATGTTCGAATCCGGCGAGCTCACCGAAGGTGAGATGCACAAGCTGGACGACGAAGCGAAGGCGATCGCGCAAGACGCCTGGGATTTCGCCGATGCCAGCCCCGAGCCGCCCCTCGAGGATCTGCACAAGGACGTCATCGCGGATACAAGCTCCTGATGGCCGTTCTTACCTACCGCGACGCACTCACCCAGGCGCTTCGCGAAGAGCTCCAGCGCGATGAAAGCGTCTTCCTCATGGGAGAGGAAGTCGCGCAGTACAACGGCGCGTACAAAGTCTCGAAAGGATTGCTCGACGAATTCGGTCCGATGAGAATTGTCGACACTCCTATCACTGAGCTCGGATTCGCCGGCGTCGGTGTTGGAGCAGCGATGGTGGGACTCCGTCCGATCGTGGAGTTCATGACCTGGAACTTCGCCCTGCTCGCTCTCGACGAAGTCGTGAACGCAGCAGCGAAGATGCTCTACATGTCGGGCGGCCAGTTCAAAATGCCCATGGTTTTTCGTGGCCCCAATGGCGCCGCTTTGCAGCTCGGCGCGCAGCATTCGCAGGCGTGGGAGAGCTGGCTCGCCCACATTCCCGGACTCAAAGTCTGTACGCCCGGAACTCCCGCCGACGCGAAAGGCCTACTCAAGGCCGCCGTTCGCGACGACAACCCGGTTGTGTTTCTCGAGGGCGAGATGCTCTATAACACCAAGGGCGAAGTTCCCGAGGGCGAGCACGTCATCCCCATTGGCGTCGCCGAGCTCAAGCGCGAGGGAGATCACTGTTCGCTGATCACTCACGGGAAAATGGTGCTCGTCGCGATGCGTGTCGCCGACGACCTCGCCAAGGAAGGAATCAACGTCGACGTCGTCGACCTTCGCACCGTTCGACCAATGGACGTGGAAGCGATCGCGCGTTCCGTGCATAAAACGCATCGCGCTGTCGTGCTCGAGGAAGGATGGGAGATCTGCGGAATGGGCTCACAGGTAGCCGATTTTATTCAGCGTGAGTGCTTCGACGATCTCGACGCGCCTGTTCTTCGGGTTCACCAGGAAGACGTGCCTATGCCCTACGCGAAAAATCTGGAACGCGCAGCGAAGCCCGATGCTGGCAAAACCGTGGCGGCGATAAGAAAAGTCATGTACCTCGACTAACCACATATGGCAACCAAAGTGGTAATGGAGGCGCTCTCGCC
>JBOHTC010000015.1:0-2579 GCA_050733495.1 Gemmatimonadaceae bacterium
CCCTTGGGATGCAGGATGTAGCGCTTCTCGCCATCCTGGTATTCGACCAGCGCTATCCGCGCCGTGCGATTGGGATCGTACTCGATCTCACGCACCGTGGCAGCGACGCCGAACTTGTTGCGCTTGAAGTCGATGACGCGGTACATGCGCTTGTGTCCACCGCCGATGCGTCGCATCGCGATGTGGCCGTGATTGTCGCGGCCACCACTCTTCTTTAGCGGCTCCATCAGCGACTTCTCGCCCGTGGTCCGCGTGACCTCGGAGAAATCCGAGACCGAACGGAAGCGCGAGCTCTTGGTGACAGGCTTGAATTGACGAACGCCCATTTATCTATGCCTCGAAAATGTCTATTGGAGCGGCAGCGCCGAGAGTGACAATTCCTTTCATTCCGTCTCTCCGGATCGCTTAGGCTTCAAAAATGTCTATCGAATCGCCGTGGGCGAGACGAATTATTCCTTTCATTCCATCTTTCATGATCGCCTACGCCTCGAAGATGTCGATAGAGTCGCCCTGAGCGAGCGTCACTATAGCTTTCTTCCAATGCGGACGACGTCCAAGCGTTTGACCCACGCGACGATTCTTGCCGCGGTGGTTGGAGGTCCAGACGCCGGTGACCGTCACGTTGAAGAGCTCCTCGATCGCGAGCTTGATCTGGGTCTTCGTCGCTTCGGGGTGCACGCGGAACGCGTACTCGCCGCGTTCCTGATACGCCCCCGATGTCTGCTCGGTGACAATCGGTGTGATGATGGTGCGGGTTAGTGTCGGCATGACTTGATCCTTATTTCCTCTTCTTTTTGCCGGCAGATTTCTTGGCCGACGATTTCTTTGCCGTCTTGGCCGCGGCTTTTGGTTTGGCTGATTTACCAGCCGCCTTCGCAGCCTTCCGCGCCGTCTTGTGCGCGTTGGCGCTCTTCGCTTCTCGTTTTGCCGTCTTCGCCGCGGCCTTTTCCGTGCCGCGCGACTTGCGCTCGGGTTTCGTGCGGGCGATCGGCTTCTCCTCTACCGTATCGAGCGTGTAGCCCAGTGCATTCGACTCCACCAAAACCACGTCGGACCACAGAATGTGGTACGTCGATACGTCCGCGTACGGCATCACGTGCGTGCGCTGCAGATTCCGGCCGCTCAGGAAAACGTTTTGTTTCGACCCATCGGTGAGGATCAGAACCTTTTTGTCGGTGACGCCGAGCGCGCCGAGCAGCGAAACGAGCTGCTTGGTGCTGGGAGCGTCGTAGTTGAAGTTGTCGATTACGATCAGCGCGTCTTCACGCGCGCGAGCGTTGAGCGCGCTCTTTCTCGCGAGCGCGCGGATCTGGCGCGGCACAGTCTGGTTGTACTTGCGTCCAGTCGGACCGAAAACAGTTCCGCCGCCCACGAAATGCGGGGCGCGGCGCGAGCCCTGACGGGCGCGTCCGGTTCCCTTCTGCTTCCACGGCTTCTGGTTTCCACCCGTGACGAGACCACGCGTCTTCGTGTACGCGAGTCCCAGTCGCTGGTTGCCAAGAAAAGCCTTAACGGCTTGGTGCATCACCGGCATGTTGACGGTGCCGTCGAAAAGATCGGGGGGGAGATCCACCTGATCTCGCGCCGTTCCGCCCGCGGTGTATGCCGCTGCCTTGAATGATTGAGTCGTCCTTTCAGCCATGATTAACCCTGCTTCTTCACGAGTACGATCCCGTTCTTGGGACCGGCCACGGAGCCGCGGATGTAAATGAGATTGCGAGCCGCGTCGATGCGCTCGATGTGCAGGTGCGTCTGCGTGTGACGCTCAGCGCCGTAGTGACCCGGCATCTTCTTTCCCTTGATGACGCGCGACGGATCGGTGCCTGGCCCGATGGAGCCGGGCCGGCGGTGCTTGGTGTTGCCGTGCGTATTCGGTCCGCCGCCAAAGCTGTGACGCTTCACGACGCCCTGAAAACCGCGGCCCTTGGACGTACCAGTGACCTTCACCTGCTCGCCCGGAGCAAAGATCTCCACCGTCACCTTGTCTCCAAGGGTGTAGGTGGGAATCGCTTTCCTGTTCTCTTTGAGCTGCGCGTCGTCGAGACGGAAGCTGCGGAGAACTTCGGGAGCGACGGTGACACCGGCCTTTGCTGCGTGGCCAATGACTGCCTTGTGGGCGCGGCGGCCACGTGGAGTGCGCTCGCCTTTCTTGGATTCGCGGGCGTGACGCTGCTCGCCGAATCCAAGCTCCACCGAGTCGAAGCCGACTTTGTCCTTGGTCAGAACCTTGATCACCGAGTTCGGAGTCGCCTCCACCACGGTGCAAGGAATCTGTTGTCCTTCTTCATTGAAGACCTGGGTCATCCCCAGCTTTCTGCCGATTATCCCGATCATCTTCCCTCTAACAGGCGAATTCGCCTAGTGGTTGTTCGCAGTTCGTGGCGCTGGACCACTACTCGACCTTGATCTCGACGTCGACGCCGGCCGGCAAATCGAGCTTGGTCAACGCGTCGACGGTTGCCGCGCGCGAATCCAGGATGTCGATCAGCCGCTTGTGCGTCTTGAGCTCGAACTGCTCGCGCGACTTCTTGTCGACGTGCGGCGAGCGAAGAACGGTCCAGCGCTTCGTCTTTGTCGGC
>JBOHTC010000016.1:0-34994 GCA_050733495.1 Gemmatimonadaceae bacterium
GTTGCGGGCAGGGCGCGGACCGTGAGAGGAGGGGCGTGGTGAACGACCGGGTGCTGGACACGGTGGCATGGGCGACGGTCGTGCGGCTGTGGGAGGAACACGGCCACGATCCCGAGGCGCTGATGGCGGCGATCGCCCGGGTCGTGCGCGCGGGCTGCGTTGTGGGGTCGCTTGGTACTGTCGGGAGTGCGGGGGACCGCCGCCGCGACAGGGGCGGGATGATGGGCCGGCCGGGACGGGAAGGACCGGGACCGGGGCCTGGACAGGTGAGCCATGTTGACGGTGAAGCAGGCGGCGGCGCGGCTCGGAATCTCGCCCTCGCTCATTTACGCCCTGTGCCGCTCGGGCGTCATCGCCCACACCCGGCACGGCCGACCGGGCAAGCGCGGCTGCATCCGCATCGAAGAGCCCGCCCTGCTCGCCTACCTCCGGGCGAGCGCGGGGAAGGGGCGGCTGGCCGGCCCCCTCCCCTTGAAGCACCTCACCGCCTAGCCGCCGGCCGCCTTCTTCGCGGCGTCCTTCATGTGCTGCACCTTCTGGCTCAGGTGGGCGTAATGGCGCGACACCATCCTGGTGTCGGTGTGCCCCAGCAGCTCGGCGACCTGGGCGATGCCGACGCCGTTCTCCAGGGCGGCACTGGCGTAGCTGTGCCGGTAGGCGTAGGCGACGACGCCCTTCAGGTGGGGGAGCTTCTTGCGGAGCCGGCGGAAGCGGATGCGGATGGCGTTCTTCGAGAACGGCCGGCCCAGCCTGCGGCTGGGAAACAGCGGCCCGTCGGGGCGCTCGACCGCCAGCCGCCGGGACATCTCGACCATCTCGGGGCAGAGGTAGATTACCCGCGGCTGGCCGGTCCGCTTGGCGGTCTTGTGCTGCTCGAACACCCACACGCCGAGGTCGAGGTTGACGTGGGCGGCGGTGGCGCGGGCCACCTCGGACGGGCGGCAGCCCGTCAGGTAGAGGGCGGTCAGGAACTCGCGGAAGTTCCGGTCCTTGACGGCGGTGAGGATCTCCGCCCGCTCCTGGGGCGTGACGATGCGGGTGCGGCGGGTGGCCGGGGGCTTCTGGACGTTGCGCAGCGGGTTGGGGGAAAGGACGCCCTGCTGGTCGGCCCAGTTGAAGGCCCGCTTGACGGCGGTGACGGCGTTGCGGCGGCCGCCCTTCCAGGTGTGGGCGTCGAGCCAGCGGGTGACGTGGATCGGCTTCAGCTCGTGGGCGGGGAGCCGTCCGTACAGTTCGCAGAAGCGCTGCAGAAAGTGCTTGTACCAGACGTAGGTGTCGCGGGCGTTGTGCCGCTCGGAGTGCGCCAGGAACAGGTCGAACACCTGGGCGGTGAGGATCTGGTCGGGCCGGGGCAGGTTGGCGGGGCCCGACGCCATCAGCTTGTAGAAGGCGTCGAGGATCGCCGGCGGGGCGTTCCAACCGGCCCTGGTTTTCTTGGGGGGCGGGGCGCCGTCGGGGTGCCCCCCGAGGCGGACTTGCTTGTGGTTGTGTTCGACGTACCAGGTGTCGAGTGCAGCGCGGAACCAGGGCTTGGGCTGACGCACGAGTAAACCTCCCGTGAAACACGGGTGAGCCGGAAGGCTTACTCTTGGCCCCTCCCTCGCGTCACCGAGGGAGGGGTTTTTGCGTTACCCTGCACGATGCCCTGCACGGCTGGCATTTCCGGGCAGTCGCCTAGGCGTCGGAAGTCCCTTGGTTCCCAGGCTTTAAGTCAGTGGAGGTGAAGGGATTTGAACCCATGACCTCTTGAATGCCATTCAAGCGCTCTCCCAACTGAGCTACACCCCCGGCATTCCTGACGGTGCGAATGCAATCCGCAGGAACCGCGAAGGATATCCAAGGGTAGTATCGAAGTCAAGAAAATCGCTCTGGCTAAATCGGCAACGGCCGGTATCTTGCAGCGCTTCAACGACAATTATTTTTTGATTACCCGTCAGCGCCTATGATTTCGCGCTTCCAGGTCGTCGAAACAACACTCATTCGCTCGCATTGCTGGCCGAAAAAAAGGCTGCATTCGCATAGGCTTTCACGCAATAGTACCAAGAGGTGTGCACCAATGGCTGAAGTAAAGCGCCGCCGCAAAACGGCTGTCGCCGGAATCGCTCCGAACGAGCCCGAAAGGGACATCCTCGATCAGTACCTTTATGAAGTCAGCACTTATCCGCTGCTCAAAGGAACTGAGGAGATTGAGGTCGCTCGTCGGATTCGCGCCGGCGACCCCGACGCGCTCCAGGAGCTCGTGCAGCGCAACCTGCGCTTCGTGATCTCCGTCGCAAAGAAATACCAGAACCGCGGCATGCCTCTCATCGATCTGATCGGCGAGGGCAATGTCGGACTCCTCACTGCTGCGCGAAAGTTCGATCCCGACCAAGGCGTCAAATTCATTTCGTACGCTGTGTGGTGGATTCGCCAGGCGATTCTCTCGTCGCTGGCGCGTCAGGGTCGTACCGTGCGCGTTCCGCTCAATCGGACCGCCGATCTCTCCCGCATCATCAAGGCGTCGGAGATTCTGCGCCAGAAGATGCGGAGAGAGCCGACCCCCGAGGAACTCTCGCAGCTCACGGGGCTGTCGGTTGACGTCGTGCAGTCGCTTGCCGCACTGAACACGGGTGATGTACGTCTCGACGCGCCGATGGATCCGGAAGGCGATCGCTCGCTGATCGAGCGTTTCGTCGCGGACGAGATGCCCGATACCGAAGAGGAAGCAATGAACCGCTTCCTCAATGACGAGATCGAGACCGCTCTTTCAACGCTTCCGCCTCGGGACGCAAAAGTCCTCCGCTTGTACTTTGGGCTCGAGGGCGGGCGTGAGCACACGCTCGAAGAGATTGGCTCGCTGCTCGGCGTCACCCGCGAGCGCGTGCGTCAGCTTCGAGACCGCGCCTTGAAGCGGCTCCGCGAAGGCGATGTAGGAAGAGCGCTCGGAAGCTTCGCGGCGTAGCTCTAAAGGGACACGGAAAGGGACGAGCGATGCTCGTCCCTTTTTTTTTCTAACAAACGCACACTACACGCTGCCGGCTGATCGCTCCCGGCTGGTCGCAGCCAGCTACTTGCCTGCCGTCCTATTGGGACTGCGCCTTCTTCATGCTCGCGTGTTGTTGGTCAGACGTTCCTAGCCGCCTCAATAGGCCAAATAGCATCATGCGCACCTCCTTTAGTTGCGACACCAATGCGATGAAATCTTCGGCACCGACAACCTCGATGTCCCGGGCAGCGATCAGGTGGTACTCAAGCTCTGAAGTCGAGCCGAGCGCATAGCGCAGGAACCGCGCGAACTCCCGCTCGCTTGTCTGCTCTCGCCCCTCTACTATGTTGGCCGGTATCGACATCGATGCTCGAATGATCTGATTCCTTAGCGACGCGTACTGGCCGCCTCGAATAGTTAGCGCCACGCGATGCGCGACAAGAGCGAGCGCGTGCGACTTCCTCCAAACCTCAAGCTTTTTGAAATCGGCCATGCTGAAGACTGCCTTAGCCGGCGTGCCTGACGACATCATTTTCATCGGTGCAAGAAGGCTTTGAGTTGACGGCTTATTGGATCGCAGGCTCCAAGCCGGCAGGCAGCCATCAGCGGGTAGCGATCAGCCGGCAGCGTGTAGTGTTCCGTTGCTCTGTGCAGCGTCTAGCCGTTTCCCATCTTCGGCTTAGTTTCACCTTTGTGATCAAACTGATCGACGTCCACAAATCTTTCGGCGAGAAGAAAGTGCTGGAGGGCTTCACCCTCGACGTCAACGAGGGCGAGACTATGGTCATCATAGGCTACTCGGGAACAGGAAAGTCTGTAGCGATCAAGCACATTGTCGGACTCCTCGAACCCGACAGCGGCACCGTATTCGTCGACGGACAGGAAGTGCCCAAACTGACGCGCGCGCAACTCTACGCGCTGCGCTCGCACATCGGATACGTCTTCCAGTTCGCGGCATTGTTCGATTCGCTCAACATCTGCGAGAACGTCGCGATGGGATTGCGAAAAGAAGGCGGCCACACCGAGCGCGAGATCATCCAGCGGGTAGGGGAGGCGCTCGAGCTGGTCGACCTGCCCGGTGTCGAATCGAAATTTCCAGCGGAGCTCTCGGGAGGAATGCGGAAGCGCGTCGGGATCGCCCGCGCGATCGCCCGGCAGCCAAAGTATATGCTGTACGACGAGCCCACGACCGGCCTCGATCCGGTAACAAGCGCCATCATCGACCAACTCATGATCCGCATGCGCGAGAAGCTCGGCGTGACCAGTATCGTGATCACCCACGACATGAGGAGTGCCTACACTGTCGGCTCGCGCATCGCGATGCTCTACGAAGGGAAAGTCCGGCAGGTTGGTACCGTCGACGAAATCCAGCACACCCACGATCCGGTGGTCAGGCAGTTCATCGAAGGCAAGCCGGATCTCGACCTCGTGGAAGCGGGCGTGTAGCGGTGACAGCCGCGAGCGAGATGTCGACGTTACCGACTCTGGTCGTGCATCTCGAGCGCGATCGCGCGCGAAACCTCGTGCGCTCAGCCTTTCCGCGCCGCCGGTGGAAGATCATTTCCACAAGGTCATCCGAGGAGCTCGAATCCGTGTTCCGACGCGTGCTCGTGGACGCCGCGCTCATCGATCTCGGCGCTCCCGACGACAACACCTGGAAGTCGGCTGCCTTCGCTGCCGAATTCCCGAGCGCGCCATTCTTCGGGATTCTTCCCCTGCGTCCCTCGGACACTCCTTCAGTTGCGAGATGTGCTTCACTGGGATTTGTCGACGTGATTGTCGATGGTCTCGACGACAACGTCGCCCGGGATCTCGTTCTCCCACATGCCTTCTCCACGCGATTTCGGGAAGCACTTGGCGAGCCTCCGCACACCCTCGGTCTGACCACCACGCTGCAGCGAGCAGCGTGGGATGCCATAATCGCGCACTCAGGCCACTCCGTGACAACGAGGGATCTGGCGAAGAGCGTCGGCCTGAGTCGTGAGCATCTGAGCAGAAACTTCGCGCGTCCGGGCGCACCGAATCTCAAGCGAGTAATCGATCTGGTACGGCTTATCGCGGCGGCGGAACTGGCGAAGAATCCTGGGCACGACATCCGGGACATAGCCCGAATCCTCGATTTTGCCTCGTCCTCTCACCTGGCTGTCACCGCGCAAAGGATATTTGGCACCAGGCCGGCTTCTCTGGCGAGGCTGAGGACAACCGATCTGATAGACCGATTCGCGCAAGGGAGAACAAGAAGTCGGGCCTAGCGCTCGGAAGCCGATTATTATTGCCCGAGAAAGGCGCTTGTGATAAATTTCACAAGCGAAAAATTCTAGCGGAACGGCCCATGCGGGTCCCGCCTTGCCCGAGCCACCTGAGCATACCGAACCATGGCCACTGAATCCATTCTTCGCCCAGGCGAGATCAAGGACATACTCCTCCGGGAGATCGAAGCGGCCGACCTCCACGAGCTCGATGTCGAAGAGGTTGGCACCGTTCTCGAGGTCAAGGACGGAATCGCACGCATCTACGGGCTGAGCAAAGCGATGGCTGGCGAGATGCTCGAGGTCACGTCATCAGAGACAGGCGCGAAGATTACGGCTCTCGCGCTCAACCTCGAAGAGGACAACATCGGATCCGTAGTGCTCGGTGACTACCTCCAGCTCAAGGAGGGCGACGAGGTTCGGCGGACGGGCCGAGTACTCGAGGTGCCGGTTGGGCACGAGTTGGTGGGGCGAGTAGTCGACCCACTGGGCCGGCCGATGGACGATCGAGGTCCGATCAATGCCAAGCACACCCGAAAGGTCGAGTCCGAGGCGCCTGGCATCATCGTTCGGCAGCCCGTAAAGGAGCCGTTGCAGACAGGCATCAAGGCGATCGACTCAATGATTCCGATTGGTCGCGGACAGCGCGAGCTGATCATCGGCGATCGCGGAACCGGCAAGACCGCCATCGCGATCGACACCATCATAAACCAGAAGGGCACGGGCGTTATCTGCGTTTACGTCGCAATCGGCCAGAAGAATTCGACCGTCGCATCCGTCGTCGAAAAGCTCCGCCAGGCGGGCGCGATGGAGTTCACGATCGTAGTTGTTGCCAGCGCGTCCGATCCCGCCCCGATGCAGTACATCGCGCCTTATTCCGGATGCGCGATGGCGGAGTACTTCATGTACAACGAAGGACTTCCGACGCTCTGCGTCTATGACGACTTATCCAAGCAGGCCGCCGCGTACCGCCAGCTCTCGCTGGTGCTCCGGAGACCACCAGGGCGCGAGGCTTTTCCGGGAGACGTCTTCTACCTGCACTCGCGACTGCTCGAAAGAGCAGCGAAGCTGAGCGAAGATGCGTCGGTCGTAGATGGCACCAACATCCGGAAGCCGGGCGGTTCCCTCACAGCGCTACCCATCATTGAGACCCAGGCAGGTGATGTCTCGGCGTACATCCCGACCAACGTCATCTCGATCACTGACGGACAGATATTCCTCGAGGCCGATCTTTTCTTCGCGGGCGTTCGGCCGGCAGTCAACGTCGGAATCTCAGTTTCGCGTGTTGGAGGCTCGGCGCAGGTCAAGGCAATGCGTTCCGTGGCGGGTCGACTGCGGCTCGACCTCGCGCAGTACCGCGAGCTCGAGGCGTTTTCCTCCTTTGCGTCCGACCTCGACGCGGCAACCAAGAAGCAGCTAGAGCGTGGTGCTCGCACGGTCGAGATCCTGAAGCAGCCGCAATACCATCCCATGCCGGTCGAACAGCAGGTCATGGTCATTTTCGCGGTTACGAACGGATTTCTCGATCAGATCGCGGTCAGCGAGATCAAGACCTGGGAGCACAGATTCCTCGAGTTCGCGGAGCAGCAGTTTCCGCAGGTCCCCCAGCGAATTCGCACAGAGAAGGTTCTCTCCAAGGAGACCGAAGCCGATCTGCGGCGGGCGCTCGAGCAGTTCAACCAGACTCTCGCTCCCAAAAAGAGCTAGTCGATGGCGAAGGGACGCGAGCTCAAGGGACGGATCAAGACCGTAGAGAACACGCGCAAGATCACGCGTACCATGGAGATGGTGGCTACCTCCAAGATGAAGCGCGCGCAGGATCGCGTCGTCGCGGCGCGTCCCTTCGCCAACTCGCTCACGGAAGTGATCGCCAATCTCTACACGCCGGAGCTTGCGGAAGCATTTCCACTGCTACGACAGCCGACCACGATCGGCAAAGCTGCGGTGATCGTGCTGACGAGCAATCGCGGACTCGCCGGGGCCTTCAATGCGAATCTGCTGAAAGAAACCCGCGCTCTTTTGGCGCGTCTCAAGGAGAAGAGCGTCGAGCCCGAGCTGCACGTGATCGGGAAGAAAGGCCTTGGCTATTTCCGGTACGTCGCGCGTGCTGTTGCGTCCAGCCGCACCGACATCAGCGATCGACCGACCGCCGCGAACGCAGCGGAGATCGTGGACGCCTTGATTGACCGGTTCGCATCCGGAGACATAGATGCCGTCTACATCGTCTACGCAAAATTCCAGTCCGCGCTCTCGACGCCTCCGGCCTCGCAGATGATACTGCCGGTTACGCCGCCCGAGCGGACGGGACCGCAACCTGATTATATCCTTTTGCCCTCGGCGGAAGTGATCCTGACTCAGCTCTTGCCGTCGTACGTGCGCAACTCGGTTTATCGGGCGCTCGTCGAGACGGCGGCTGGGGAACAAGGTGCCCGCCGAACAGCAATGAAGAACGCAACCGACAACGCGGGTGAGATGCTCAACGTTTTACGCCGCACCTTCAACCGCGCCCGCCAGGCGCAGATCACGCAGGAGATCGCCGAGATCGTCGGCGGTGCTGCTGCGCTACAGGGGTAATTATGGCAACCGCCGTTCGCACCGAGAGAAAAAAAACACGAGCCGCCGGGGCCAAGAAGCACAATGTCGGCAAGGTCGTGCAGGTCATTGGACCTGTGCTCGACGTGGAGTTCGAGTCCGAGCATCTGCCGGAGCTGTACAACGCGCTCCGCATTCGCGGCAAGACCGACGCTGGAGTTGATATCGACGTCGTCGTCGAAGTGCAGCAGCACATCGGCCGCAACCAGGTGCGCGCGGTCGCTATGTCCTCCACCGACGCAGTTGTGCGCGGGATGGACGTCGAAGATACGGGCTCACCAATCACGGTGCCGGTCGGGGAAGCTGCGCTCGGCAGAATTCTGAACGTGATTGGAAAGCCGGTCGACAACGGTCAACCAATTCCAGACGATGTCGAGCGCTGGCCGATTCACCGTCCGGCTCCGCTTTTCGCCAACCTCGAGCCCAAGACTGAGATCTTCGAAACGGGAATCAAGGTCATCGACCTGATTGCTCCGTTCGTGAAGGGTGGGAAGATCGGTCTCTTCGGCGGTGCCGGAGTCGGCAAGACCGTCGTCATCATGGAGCTAATCAACAACGTGCAGAAAGGCCACGGCGGAAAGTCGGTATTCTGCGGCGTGGGCGAGCGCACCCGCGAAGGAAACGATCTGTATCTCGAGATGAAGGAGTCGGGCGTGCTCGGCTCGACCGCTCTCATTTACGGACAGATGAACGAGCCCCCCGGTGCGCGCCTGCGGGTTGGCCTCACGGGGCTGACTGTCGCGGAATATTTCCGCGACGTGGAGAACGCGGACGTCCTCGTGTTCATCGACAACATTTTCCGCTTCACGCAAGCTGGTTCTGAAGTCTCCGCGCTTCTCGGCCGCATGCCGAGCGCGGTGGGTTATCAGCCGACGTTGGCCACGGAGATGGGCGACCTGCAGGAGCGTATCACTTCCACGAAGAATGGTTCGATCACGTCGGTCCAGGCGATCTACGTACCGGCCGACGACATCACGGACCCCGCTCCCGCGACGGCGTTTGCGCATCTCGATGCGACGGTGGTTCTCTCCCGCGCGATTACGGAGCTCGGTATTTATCCGGCAGTCGATCCGCTCGCATCGTCCTCCAGAATTCTCGACGCGCAGTTCATTGGCGAACGCCATTATAAGGTAGCGACCGATGTGCAGCGCATTCTGCAGCGCTACAAGGAGCTCCAGGACATCATCGCGATCCTTGGCATGGACGAGTTGTCGGAGGAAGACAAGCTCGTCGTCGGTCGCGCGCGGCGGATTCAGCGCTTCATGTCGCAGCCATTCGCCGTGGCGGAGCAGTTTACGGGCATCAAGGGCCAGTACGTGAAGCTCGACGAAACGATCTCTTCGTTCGAGCGACTGGTAGCCGGCGAGTTCGATCAGTATCCGGAGCAGGCGTTCTTCATGCAGGGCGGAATCGACGGAGTGGTCGAAGCCGCACAGCGTCTTTCGAATAGCTGACAATGCTCAAGGTGACGGTGATCTCGCCTGAGGCGGTGTTGTTCGAGGGCGAGACTGACTCAGTCGTCGCCCCGGCGTACGATGGAGAACTCGGCATTCTCACCGGGCACGCGCCGCTCATGGCGCTTCTCGGAGACGGTGAGCTCCGACTCGGCGCGACTGGCGGGTCCAATCGTTTCAAAGTGGCGGGCGGATTCCTGCAGGTGTTCAACAACGACGTGCGCGTAGTGACCGAGAAGGCGACGCCAGCGAGCTAGAAACGCAGGCCGCCGGTTGACTTATGAAATCCCCTCCTTCAGGTTACACGAATACGAAGCACATCCCGAGATCCCTGGCTGGGGGAATCATTCGGGACATCGTCCTCCTGCATCTGCTGCGTGACGCGCAAATCTTTCTCGTCACGTCCCAGCTGCAGCCTGACTCGTCGCTGCCATGGAGTGATCGAACGACACCCTGGTGATTGCGACACACATATCATCCCAGTTTCACTTCTGCGAGGTGTAGTATGGGAATGACAGGTAAGCTCTCTCGCTTCCTTGTGGTAGCGGGCGTGGTGCTCGGGTTCAGCCCGGCATTCGCTCAGGCCCAGGGAACGACCATCAGTGGCCAGGTCACTGGCACCGGTGGAGCACCAGTAGTAGGCGCAAGCGTGAGCATCCCGACGCTGCGCGTTGGAGGATTCACCGACGACCAGGGCAGGTACACGTTCGGCGCCCCGTCCTCGGCAACCGGCACGACGGTGACAGTCATGGCGCGTCGCCTGGGCTTCAGCCCCAGCTCCGCGCAGGTCGCACTATCGGGCTCGGCAGTTTCTCAGAACTTCAGCTTGTCGCCGACGGCGACGGAGCTGACCGGAGTGGTGGTGACGGCGCTCGGCATCACTCGCGAGCGGAGTCAGCTCGGCACGGCGGTGCAGCAAGTCGGGTCGACCGAGCTGAACCAGAGCCATGACATGAACATCCTTAACCAGCTTTCTGGAAAGGTTTCGGGCGTGGTAATGAACCAGTCTGGAACGCAAGGAGGGTCGACGAACATCGTCATCCGCGGCCAGAACTCGATCACGGGCAACAACCAGCCGCTGTTCATTGTGGACGGCGTGCCGATTTCAAACGCGAGCCACGGCAGCGCGTCGTATGGTGGGGGTCTGGACCTCGCTGGGGACGGCGGTGAAGGAAAGGATTACGGCAGCGCTATCGACGACATCAACCCTGAAGACGTAGCGACTGTCACGGTTCTCAAAGGACCCAACGCCGCGGCGCTTTATGGATCACGCGCCGCAAATGGCGTGATCCTGATCACGACGAAGAAGGGAGCTAACACGGGCGGCAGAGTCCAGACTCAGCTCACCTCGAGTTTGACCTGGGACAAGCCTTCCATTCTCCCTGACTATCAAAACGAGTACGGCCAGGGCGCCGGCGGTGAGTTCAACTTCGTCAACGGAAAGGGAGCGGGTACCAATGATGGTCTGGACCAGAGCTTCGGCCCACGACTCGACGGCCGCACTTCGGGCTGCATCTTCGTGCCGAACAGCCCAAGCGATCCGTTGGCGCCACACACGTACGATCAAAGCGTTCCTTGCGCGCAGTTCAATGCACCGAACGGTGCTCCGTGGATTGCGCATCCGGATAACGTCAGCTCCTTCTTCAACACCGGGAAGACGCTGGCAAACACGCTCGCCTTCAGCGGCGGGACTGACAAAGCGCAGGCCCGGTTGTCGGTGGGCTCGCAGCAGGTCAACGGAATCGTTCCGAACAATACCTTTCGCAAGTTCAACAGCCTTCTGAGCGGAAGTCTCCAGGTGAGTGACAAGCTGACCGCCAGTGGCGACATCCAGTACATAAACGACGACAATCACAACCGCGCCGGCACCGGCTACAACAGCGGCATTCTCGAGCAGTTCGTGTGGTTCGGACGGCAAGTCGACATGAATGCTCTGCGGAACAGCATGGGTGACGCGAACGGGAATCTTTCGAACTGGAATTACAACTTCCACAACAACCCGTTCTGGCTCCAGTACGACAATCCGGGAGAGGACGTTCGCGATCGCGTGGTCGGCAACGTTTCAGCGCGGTACCACATCGCTGACTGGCTCGATGCGACGGCGCGGACAGGATCAGATATTTATCGCTGGCAAATCAATCAGGATTTCGCGCAGGGGAATCTCACTTACGCGAATCCTTCTTTCGCCGGCGCTTACACCCAGTTCGCGGAATACTCAAACGCCAACAACTCCGATCTCTTGCTGACGGCGAACAAGCGTGCTGGTTCGCATTTGCAATTCAACGGCACGCTCGGTGGGGCGCGGCGTTATGAGCGCTACAACAATGACGAGCAATACACGGCGGGCATCATCGTCCCGGGTATCTACAACTCGTCAAATGCCGGAATTACCCCAACGCTGACATCCAATGTCACGCGACGCCAGGTTAATAGCCTGTACGGCTCCGGCTCTTTCACGTTGAACGATTGGTGGACCGTTGAAGCGACTGGTCGCAATGACTGGTCTTCGACGCTTCCGGCGGGCAACAATTCCTACTTTTATCCATCGGTAAATACGTCGATAGTGCTGAGCGATGCGATTCCATTTCTCAAATCCGGCCCGGTGAGCTACGTGAAGCTGCGCGGCTCGCTCGCGCAGGTGGGTGCCGACGCTGACCCGTACCAGCTCCAAACGGTGTACCTTGGCCAGCCGACAAAATTCGGCTCACTTCCGCAGGTTACGCTCGACAATTCACAGAAGGATCCCGACCTCAAGCCCGAGCTCACCAAGTCGGGCGAACTCGGTTTGGAGCTGGGCTTTCTCGATGGCCGCGCGACAGCGGACATGAGCTACTATGCCAAATCAACGACGAACCAGATCGTTGACCTGGATGTTTCGCCGGGTACCGGATTCCAATCGCAGGTTGCAAACCTTGGGCGGATCGACAACAAGGGCTTTGAAGCATTGCTCGACCTGACACCGATTCGCACTGCCGGTGGCTTTCAGTGGAATACCACCTTCAATTTCGCGAAGAACAAGAGCAAGGTGGTAACGCTTGCTCCGGGTGTCGACAGTTACCGCATTGGCGGCGACTGGTATCAGAACCTCGAAGCTCGCGTGGGTCAGCCGTATGGCGTGATCTACGGCTACAAATACGCCCGAGACGCATCCGGCAACATCCTGACACACAACGGACTACCTGACCTCGGCGACCAAGATGTCATTGGCAGCATTCAACCGAAGTGGGTTGGTGGCTGGAACAACGATTTCCGGTTCGGTCCGGCGCAACTGAGCTTCCTGTTCGACTTCCACAGAGGCGGGAAGATCTTCAGTGTCACGAACATGTGGGGCGACTATACCGGCATCTTCAAGAATTCGCTGAAGGGTCGGGAAGTGGATTGGAACAACCCGGGATTGGTGGTGAAGGGAACCGACGACGTTAGCGGTCAGCCAAACACCACTCGCGTCACGGCCGAGGAGTACTGGGAGTCGCTGTACTACAATGCCGAACAGTACACCTACGACGACAGTTTCGTGAAGCTGCGCAACCTGCGCTTCGGCGTTGATCTGCCGGGACGCTTTGCGTCGATGCTTCACGCTTCGGGCGTCAATCTGGCATTGATCGGAAACAATCTCTGGACCAGCACCAAGGTTCCGAACATCGATCCGGAGTTCTCATACAGCACGGGAAACCAGCAAGGCTTTGAGTTCGCTGCGATCCCGAGCACCCGGAGCATTGGGTTCAACTTGCGCGTGACGCCATGAAACCGGCCACCAGACCTCTTTCACACATGACTAAGTACACTCTCATGCCAAATAGAAGCTTTCTCAGAGCCGGCGCCGGCGCAGCGATTCTGGCTGCGATGATGGCGTGTGGCAACGGACTTACGGATGTAAATAAGAATCCGAACAGTCCGACGGACGCGTCGGCGACTTCTTTGTTCACCAACGCCGTGCGTCAATCTGTATCCCGCTGGCTGGGCACCACGTTCGACTGGCGCGCCGGCGAATTCCTCGCGCAGCATCTTGCAGAAGTCCAGTACACCGACGAGGACACCTACCTCAGACTGGAGCGCGCGGATTTGACCGGAACTTTCGACGCCGCGTATTACCAGGAACTGGAGGACTTTCGGAAGGTCATCGGCAAGGGAGTGGATGCGACGGATCCCGGCATTTGGGGACCGGCCTCGGTTATGAAGGTATGGACTGCCGATTTCCTCACCGATTCGTGGGGAGACGTCATGTACAGCGATGCATTAGCATCCGACTCGGCTGGCGGTAGCTCCAAACCGACCTACGATACACAACAGGCGCTCTACACGAACTTTTTTCAGACGCTCGACAACGCTTCGACCGCCCTTACCGGCGGCGCCAACGCGTCGCTTGGCGGCGCGGATGCCATTTATGGTGGCAGTCCGGCCGCGTGGGCACGTTTTGCCAACTCGCTGCACGCGCGTCTGGCAATGCGGCTCACCAACGTGGATCCAACGTTGGCAAGCGCGGAGCTGACCAAGGCGTTTAGCGCGCCCGGCGGGTTGTTCACGTCGAACGCCGACAATGCCGTGCTTCCTTGGCCGGGCGACGGGATAAATGACAATCCGTTCTCGGCGAGCCTGCAAACGCGCGACGATTATCGGATGTCCAACACCTTCATAAATATTCTGAACGGCTACGCGGATCCTCGCCTGTCGGTGTATGCAGACAAAACCGCCGCGGGAACGTACGCGGGTGCACCCAATGGTGTAACCGCGCCGAACGCACAGCCGTACATCGTGAGTGCGTCCCGCGTCGGGAAAATCTTCTTCCCGGGTGCCACGTCGTACACCAGCTATGGCGGACCGGGGGCGACGCTTCCTTCCGAGCTTCTGACTTTTGCCGAGGTGAGGTTCATCCAGGCCGAAGCAGCGGAGAGGAGCATGGGAGGCTTGAATCCAGGCCAAGCCGCAGCGTTTTACAATGAGGCCATTCAGGCTTCGATGGATCAGTGGGGCATAACCGACGCTGCCGCGATTGCAGCATATCTGGCCCGTCCCGAAGTTGCTTATCAGGGCGGTGTCGCCGGTCTAAAGCAGATTGCGATTCAGAAGTGGATCGCGCTCTTCGGCGATGGCGGGAATGCGTGGTTCGAGTGGCGTCGTACCTGCCAGCCAGAGACGATTCAGCCAGGCCCCGCTGCTGTTGTCCCATACGTTCCGCGTCGATTCTACTACTCTCAGACCGAGCAGACCAAGAACGGCGACAATCTTCAGGCGGCAATCACCGATCAGGGTGGTACCGACAATTTCGGGACGATGGTGTGGTGGGATAAGCCGGCGAACGCACCGACTTGCGCTGGTGTCAATTTGAACCTGCCGTAAGAATTCGCTTCGGACTACCGTAAAAAAAAGCCCGCGGAAATTCTCCGCGGGCTTTTTGTTCCTCTCGGCGAAAACTCTGAGCGGCAGTCAGTGATCCTTGGTCCACACGATGATCGCCCCACAACCCGGATTCTCCCGATCCTGATACTGCGGCGGCAGTCCCGCCCATGAAACGTAGACCTCCACCCCGGCTACGTCGGTAGGGTTGGCGACATCGTCGAGCTCTGCGCCGAAAGCCTTCATTCCGTTCTCCCAGATCGTCGGTTTGCACCCGCGCAGAAGTACGCGATTTTGCACCCGATTCGCCGAGGAAATGGTAGCGCCAGGGATCGTGCGGAGTAGATCGCTTATGAGCCGCGGGTCGCGCCGGCGGATTTCGTTTCCGTCGATGTATTTGCCGAAATTGTTCGTGCGCCTCCGCTCATAGAACTCGTGCATCTTGTCGTTTTCTCCCTCGACGTACACGGGTTCCACATCTGTAGCTGCCATCTCGAGTGCGAAATCGACTGGAATCGCTGGCGCCTGACCACTCACGGCAACATCCCTCGTCGTCGCCTTATAACCCAGGCGTCTCACGGATACCTTCACGGCCCCGGATTGAACCTTCTCGAATCCGAACTTTCCATCTGCGCCTGTTCGCGTGAGGCGGGCTGATTCGCCATCGCGCGTGAGCTTGAGCTCGGCATTGCTCAAAGGCGCCTGCGCGTCGTCTCGGACGACACCACTCACCGTGTACGTGTGAGGCGTTGGTGCGCTCGGGCTTTGCGCCCCAATCGTCAAAAGCGGAAACGCGGCAAGACCTCCGAGGAGGACTAGTCCCTGGCGTGCGTGCATGGCGGCTCCTTCCTTGAATGTTTCCCTTCCTGCACTCTGTTTTGCGTGGTCAACTTTGTCAAGGCAGGCACAACTCTGGCTTGCGAATTGCCCCGCTGGAAGTGATAACATCATCGCTGATAATCGCTTATGGCTGATCAAGCTCACCCGCCGATCCTTGTCGTCGACGACAATCCGGACAACGCCCACATCATCCGGGACTATCTCGAGGCCCGCGGATACCCGATAACCGTCGCTTACAACGGTGACGACGCGCTCAGGGCCTTCGAAGAGGTGAAGCCGTCGCTCGTTCTGCTCGACGTGATGATGCCTGGGCGTGACGGCTGGCAGGTCTGTCGCGACATCAAGCAGCATCCGACCCTCGGTAGAAATGTCCGCGTGGTGATGGTGACGGCGCTCGACGACTGGGTCAACAAACGCCAGGCGCTTCAGACAGGCGCGGATGATTTCGTCGAAAAGCCGTTCGAGCTCTCCAAGCTCGCGTCAACCGTCGAGCGAAATATCAAGCAGCTCTCGGCTACCCCCGCAGCCTGAGCGTGGATTACCACCAGCTTCTGCGGGACTCGCTGACCCGTCTGCCCACTGTCGGCGCGACGATCGACAGTATTCGGAAGGCTGTCCAGGATCGCGGAGAGCTGGTTGTTCTTTACTTCAACTTCGACCGGTACTCCAAAGTTGAAGAAATCTACGGGTGGGAAAAACTCGACAGCGTCCTCGAAACCACCGGCCAGGCGATGCGGGATTTTCTGAGCAAAAGTCCGCTCGCCTCCTCGAAGCTGATGGTCGCATTTCCAAATGACGACGATTTCATTTTCTTCCACGTACCGCAGGACGACACGCCTGCGGCGACGGATGCGGAGATCACCGAGCTCACCGCTGGATTGAAGGAAGCAGTTTCGTCAGAGATCGAGCGCGTCCATGGTGAAGACATCGCCGCACTCTTCGACATCTTCGTCGGCCGAGCACTGGTCGTGTACAACCCGAAGCTCAGGCTGGAGCGACAGATCTATCGTGGCATTCGCGAGGCAGCCAATGCTTCAAAGAGTCTTGAGGCCCGCGAGCAGGCGAAGAAAGTCAGCGATCTGCGTGAAACCCTGCGCAATCGGGGTCTCTACATCGAGTACCACCCGATCGTGATCACTGATAACCAAAAGGTCTTCGGCTACGAAGCCCTGGCGCGGGGGAATCTGCGCAGCATGCGGAGTCCGGAGGTGATGTTCGAGATTGCGGCCCAGTCGGATCTCATCTGGGATCTGAGTCGCCTTTGCCGCGAGCGCGCAATCGAGGGAATGGGAAAATTGCTAAAGGACGGCGAGCTACTCTTCATGAACGTCGACCCAGCGGATTTTGCCGACCCGTCTTTCGACGTAAAGGCGCTCAACGTAAAAGATCCGACGCGTGTAGTGATCGAGATCACCGAGCGCACCGCAATCAAGGACTATCCCAAGTTTCGCGGACGGCTGAAAGAATTCCGCGACCAGGGTTATCGCTTCGCGGTCGACGACGCCGGTAGTGGTTACGCAGGTCTCGGCTCCATCGCGAACCTCGAGCCCGATTTTATCAAGCTCGATATGTCGCTCATCAACTGCATCGATCAGAACTTCATCAAGCAGAACCTGGTGGAGACGATGGTGCGCTTTGCCAACGAGCACGGCGCGATGGTCATCGCGGAAGGTGTCGAGCGAAAAGAAGAATACGAGGTCGTGAAATCGCTCGGCGTACACCTGGTGCAAGGATTTTTCGTCCACAAGCCCAGCGAGAACGCAGTTGGTTATCGGCCGGTGCACCCAAAACCGGTTCTCACCGATCCAGCAGCCAGCTGACCAGAGCGAACGAGCGCTCGGCAGCCCCAGTTCCGTCGTGAACCATCGCCCGGGCCGCCGCGCCGACAGCATCCCGAGCCGGCAATGAGCCCAGCCAGTCGCGGAGTCTGAGCGTCATGTCGGCCTCTCCGCTCACTGAAGCTCCTCCACCCGCGACGATGAGTTTGGCGGGGTCGCGACTCTTGTCATTGCGCGGACCGAATAGCACCGGCACGCCAAAGGCGGCGGGCTCGAGCACCGAATGCAATCCGGCCGAATGAAAGCCGCCGCCGATGTACGCGACGTCGGCGAGTGAATAGAGATCACCGAGAACGCCAAAGCGATCGACAAGCATGACGTCCGCGTCCGCCGCATCGCGCGCATCGATCGTCGCGAGTCTCAACCGACTCTTTTGCGACCAGGTTCTGATCGCGGCCAGGTGGGTTGCGGTTAACTCGTGCGGGGCGATGATGAGCCTGGCGTCAGGGATCTTCTCGCGGATTCGCATCCAGACAGCGAGGAGATGGATCTCGTCCGAGGGCCAGGTCGAGCCGGCGACGAGCGTCGGCCGTGAGGAGTGGAGTGACTGAACGAGCGGAGGAGCGGGCCGCTGGGCACGCTGCCACACCTGATCGTATCGGGTGTCGCCAGTCACTCGAATTCTTTCGTCGGGGACACCGAGCTCGCGAAAATGTGTCGCGTCTTTTTCGTCTATCGCTCCGAGCGCGTAAATCGAGCGATATGCGTCGCCGAGGAGCAGGTGCGCGAGAACACCGCGACGAGCGGAAGATTCAGCGAGGGTGCCGCTGATCACTCCAACGGGAATACCTCCGGCGGCGACGCGTTCGGTGAGCGCCGGCCAGATGTCGAGCTTGCTGAAGACGAGCGCAGTGGGCTTGAGGGCGGCGACCATTGCGTCCGCGGCGTCCAAGGTATCGAAGGGCAGATAATCGGCGAAGTCCGCCTGGACCGAACCGGCGAAACGTTCGGCACTGGGCGAGTAGAACGTGTAGGCTATCTGGACGTCGGGGCGCCGAGTTCGGACGAGGTCGATAACAGGAGTAGCCTGCAGTCCTTCTCCGACCGAAGGCGCGTGAAACCAGATCAACGGTCTTGCAGGATCGCGCGAAGTCGATGACCAGCGCTCGTAGCGATCGATCAAGTCACGCCGCGCGTTGAGTCCGCGGCGGAACTTTGATTCTCCCGGTGGGACGAGTAGCGCGATCGCGTTGGCTGCGCGTCCCGCGAGCGTGTATGGAATTCGCAGCAGCGAATTCACTTTGGTCTTCTTGTGTTAGGGTGCGGTCTTGCCGCTCTTTGCCATTGCTGAATCGATGGCGCTTCGGAGCTCTTCGATTGGCTGCGCTCCGACAAGCAGCTTGTCGCCGATCATGAAGCTCGGCGTCGATCCGGCGCCCGCGGTTTGTGCGCGATCGTGATCGGCCTGGATCCAGGCTTTCATCTTTCCTGACTGGACACACTGCCGCCATCGATCAATGTCCACTCCCTGAGCGCGGGCGAGCGAATCGAAGAAGGGCGCAGGTGAGGGCAGCGCCTCCCACTGCGTCTGGGTATTGAAAAGCGCATCATGCATTTGCCAGAACTTGTTCTGCGCGCCGGCGCACATCGCCGACTCGGCGGCGGGCCACGCGTATTGGTGCTGTGCGAGTGGGAAATTCACGTAGGCCAGGCGGACTTTGCCGGTGCGCACGAACTCGTCACGGAAAGTCTGATAAGTTTCGTCGTGCCATTGCTTGCAGTACGGGCACTGAAAGTCGCTCACCTCGATCACCCATATGGGAGCATTCGGACTACCCTGGATTCGCGCGAGGTCAGCTCTGACGATGTCAGAGTCTGTGGGCGCCTTCCTGGGACCGACCACAGCCGTGTCTTGACGAGTGGATGTGCTTTCGCTGCCGCGGTTGCTGCTGGCGGGCGCGCAGGCGAATGCGAGCGCGACAAATGCCGGCACGGCGAGTCGATTAAGTTGTGTGTGAATCATCCACTAAATAGACGTCCTCTCGAACGATGAAATCAAGGGAGAGAGCATCCTGAACGCGCTGCTCGTGGGATTTTTGCCGATGGCCAGACTGGTCGCCGTGCTGCGCACGGCCGCGCTGCTCTTTCTGCAGGCGATCCAGATTCCGGCACCTACCGGCCTGGTGAACGATTTCGCGCACGTCATCCAACCGGACGCGGCGCAGCGCATGGAGCAAATCGCCGCGGACGTGCGGACGAAATCGAGGGGGGAGATGACGATCGTCACGCTTCCAGACATTGGGACGCGCGATGTACAGGAGGTTGCTCTCGAGATCGGAAGGCAGTGGAAGCTGGGGAAAATTGGGAATCCAGGGGATCCGACGCGCAACGCCGGAGCGGTAATCCTGGTTGTCCCGAAGGAAACCAGCAAGGACGGACTCGGGCACTGTTTCGTCGCGACTGGACGCGGTGCCGAAGGCTTCATCACCGATGCAGATGCGGGTGACATCTGCCGAGAGGCGAGGCCGGCGTTCATTCAGAAGGATTACAGTACGGGGCTGGAGCTGGTGACGCTGCGCACCGCGCAGCGGTTCGCAAAGGAATTCAATTTCAGTCTCGATACCTCTCTTTCTGCGCCACCGGAAGTCGCGAGCCCGGACAATTACCCCACCAGTAGCGGCGGCGGCATTCCGCCATTCGCTTACCTGATCATCTTCCTTGTCATCCTCTCTGTGCTCAGCAGCGTACGTCGTGGACGAAGGGGATGCGGAGGGTGCGCGGGTCCCGGATGTCTGCCGATCATCATTCCCATTGGAGGCTTCGGCTCATTCGGCGGCGGCAGAGGCGGGTTTGGCGGCGGCTGGGGAGGGGGAGGCGGCGGATTCGGCGGCGGTGGTGGAGGCTTTGGAGGTTTTGGCGGGGGCGGTGGGTTTGGTGGTGGCGGCGGTGGGTCGAGCTGGTGATAGAGCTCCGTGCAATCACGAATCGAAACGGGCGCGATTCCGCATCCGTTAGGAAGGAGCATGATGAAACTCGATGAATTGGTAAGACAGCTTCAGCTCGCATACGGTGACGCGCTGCGTTCGGTGGTGCTGTACGGCTCAGCCGTTGCGGGAGAGCACAGGCCAAAGACCTCGGATTACAACGTGCTCGTGATCGTCGACTCCCTTCCGCTCGACCGATTGCGGGCAGTCGCGGCAGTGTCCAAGGCGTGGGCGGAGGATGGGAATCCGCCGCCGATGACGTTCACGACACAGGAATGGCGATCGTCGGCGGACATTTTCCCGATGGAATATGCCGACATTCTGGAGCGGCATCGTGTTCTACACGGAAGTCCGCCGTTCGACGGAATACGAGTGGATCCGGCGGACCTTCGCCTCCAGGTCGAGCATCAAACGATGGGGAAGCTGCTTCAGCTTCGGCAGGCGATCATGGGGGCTGGAGGGGACAGTCGGTCGCAGCTAGACGTCCTCGACAAGAGTCTCAGCACGCTGATGGTGATATTTCGCGGCGTGGTGCGGCTACACGGCCAAGTGCCGTCGCAGGATTATGAGGCCTTGAGCAAGAGCGTCGCGCAAAAAGCCGGATTTTCCCCGGACCCTTTCGTAAAGGTCGTCCGGCACACGCGAGGGGCGGAGAAACTTCCGAAGGACGCGGCTTCGCGAGTGCTCGAGGAATATCTGGCTGCGATGGAGGCACTGGTGGGTTATCTCGACAAATTTCAGGGATAGATTGGAACCGGCTCCCAAGAAAGGATGAAGAGCCAAAATCACCAACTGAGGATTCAACAAAATGAAACGTGGACTGGTGCTCGCTCTGTCGCCGGCACTTCTCGCACTTGGCGGCTGCGGATACAACACGATACAGACGATGGATGAGAACGCTGCGCAGGCGAAGCAGCAGATCTCGGTGCAGCTTCAGCGGCGGGCGGATCTCGTCCCCAATCTGGTGAACACTGTCAAGGGTTACGCGCAGCACGAAGAGACGGTATTCACCCAGGTTGCGCAGGCGCGCGCGGGACTAGCGGGTGCGATTCAGACGGGCGACCCCGGCCAGATGGCCTCCGCCAACAACCAACTCACCGGCGCGCTGGGAAGACTGCTTGCGATCTCGGAGGCGTATCCGCAGCTAAAGGCCGACGAGGGATTCCTGAGACTTCAGGACGAGCTGACGGGCACCGAAAACCGGATCGCGACGTCGAGGAACGACTACAACCAGGCTGTAAACACATACAACGCCTACATCCGAAACATGCCGGCGGCAATTACCGCGAAGGTGATTGGCGCGAAGCCGAGGACGTATTTCGAGGCGGCGGCGGGAACGGAGACGGCACCGGTGGTGGATTTTGGGACGAACAAGGCGACCGGGACGTCGTCGTCCACCGCTCCTCGCTCGCCGTAAGCTCGGCGCGGCAACTCCCGCCAAATTCTTGTAAGCCGCCCGTCAGGTGATGTAGTTGGCTGCGGCGAGGATGTCTTTAGGGTTGATGACTATTGACAGTTTCTGACCGCGTCCGTAAATAAGGGCCTTACAAGAAAGCCCGCAGAGATCCCTCTACTCTGCCGGACTTGCTGCGCCTGGGCAGCAAGCCTCACCCACAAAAATGCTGGAGACAGGCATGAAAAGAATTCGCTCGTCCGTTTTTTCACTGCTATTGCTGGGGCTTTTCAGCGCCAGCGCCTTCGCGCAGACGCGGCGCATCACGGGCCAAGTCACCGTCGAAGGAAGCGGTGAACCTCTCGTTGCAGCGAGTGTCAATGTCGTTGGCACAACGCTAGGCACCTACACCGATGACCAGGGACGTTTCTCGATTACGATTCCCGATGGTCCGGCGACGCTCCGTGTACGGCGCATCGGCTACGCACAGAAGACGGTGGCAGTCCCCGCCGGGGCATCCGACTTCAACGTTACGCTCGCTCGTGACGTCTTGCAGCTCGAGACGCAAGTCGTCACCGGTCAGGCGACCACAGTGTCGCGCGTAAATGCAGCAAACGCGATAACTGTCGTCAACACCGAGGCGTTGAACAAGGTGCCGCAACAGAACATCGAGAGCGCGCTTCAGGGTAAGGTGCCCGGCGCGGTCATCACATCCAACAGCGGCGCGCCCGGCGGCGGTATCCAGCTGCAGATGCGTGGTACCAACACGATCAACGGTAACTATCAGCCGCTGTACGTCATTGACGGTGTGGCCGTAGATAACTCCGCATTCGGTAACGGGCTCAACAGTATCACCGGTGCTGGCGGCGCAATCTCGTCCGACCAGGATCAGCAGGTGAACCGCATCGCCGACCTGAACCCAGAAGACATCGAGTCTATCGAAGTCCTCAAGGGACCCTCGGCCGGTGCCATCTACGGGTCACAAGGCGCAAACGGTGTAGTGATCATCACCACCAAGCGTGGGCGTGCTGGCGCACCTTCGCTCGACTTCGTGCAGCGCTTTGGCACCTCATCTGTTTCAAACTTGATGAAGCTTCGCTGCTTCACGCAGGCTCAGGCGACAGACTACATCGATGCGAATACGCCGAGTGGCTATACCGGTGCGACGGACTACTTCGCCGCAAATCCGTACGCCGGCTGCACCGATCCGCAGAAGCAGCTTTACGGTAACAAGGGTCTGTCATACGAGACGTCTGCGTCCCTGCGCGGTGGTACCGGGGACGGTGGCACGACGTACTTCGCTTCAGCTGGCGTGAAGCACGATGCTGGAATTACGTCGACCGACAGTTACGACAAGCAGAGTCTCCGCCTCAACCTCACTCAGCAGTTCAGCTCCAGGCTGAATCTCAGCGCCAACAGTGAAGTTTTGCATACGCTCACCAAGCGCGGCATCTCGGGTAACGACAACAACGCCATCAACCCGCTGGACGTCATATCAGGCACGCCGACGTTCTTCGACTTTTCCCGTAAGGTAAATGGTGCATACACGACCGATCCGTTTGTGGCGAGCGGTGCGAACATCCTCCAGGATCAGGAAGCAATCCAGACCCCCGAGAACGTTTATCGACTGATCGCAAGCGGAAAGGCTGCATTGTCAGTGGTGGCTTCGACGCGGCAGACACTGGACGTTTCGTTGCTTGGCGGTGTCGATGACTATTCCGACGCGGCTCTGGTGTATTCCCCACCGTACACGTACCTGGAACAGGCAGGTATTATCAGCCCGTATCCAGGAACCGTTGCCCATGGTAACACCAATGTTGTCAGCGCCAACCTGAACCTGAATGTCACACACAGGCTCATACTGTCTCCCTTTACGGCCACGACCTCTGGTGGTCTGCGCCAGGTGAGGGACCAGGTTGACAATGTGTTCAACCAGGGACTCGGACTTTTCCCAGGCATCACCAACATTGCGACGGCTACTCAAACTGCGGTGAACCAGGCTCAGAGCCTCACCAAGGCGTTCTCGTATTACGCGCAGGAAGAATTGCTGACCGCAGACGAGCGCCTCCTCCTCACGGGTGCGGTGAACGCTGAGCGGTCCAGCACCAACGGCGATCCGACCAAGTTCAATGCTTACCCCAAGGCTTCCATATCGTATAGGCTCCCATGGCTCCCGCCAAAGGCCGACAACTTCAAGTTGCGTCTGGCTTATGGAAAGGCCGGTAACCGAGTTCCGGTGAACTTCAAGTACACGTTCCTCACGGCGCTGCTCGAAGACGGAGTGAACGGACTTCGTCAGGGTGCGCGGATCGGGAACAGCGCGATCGAGCCAGAACTGACGACCGAGATCGAAGGCGGATTCGATGCGACATTCTTCGGCGGTCGCATGGGAATTGAAGCCACACAGTATCAGAAGAAAACGACTGGAATGACGTTGACAGCCGGACTTGCCCCGTCGACCGGTTTCACGACCAAGGTCATCAACGGTGGCTCGCTCCGGAACGCCGGCACAGAGGTTGGGTTGAACCTGGTTCCGATCCAGCGCGGAACGTTTAGCTGGACGTCCAACACCACGTTCTCGCGTAACAAGAACAAGGTGCTCAGCCTTCCGGTACCTGCCTTCACGACTGGGGCCGGCTTCAGCGAGCGGTTTGGAGACTACAAGATCCAGGTCGGCCAATCGGCGACCCAAATCGTTGTATTCGACGGTTTCCTCCCGGGCACCAAGACGCGTAAGGAAATCAGCATTGGAGACCAGAATCCTGATTTCCAGATGGGCTTCTCGAACGACTTTACTCTCGGAAGGCTTACCTTGTCCAGCCTGCTCGACTGGCGGAAGGGTGGTTACGCCGTCAACCTCACGAACAACTATTTCGACTTCAACGTGAACGGAAGCAATTTCGCCGACACGTTGGCATCGCAGAAGCGTGGTGCGGCGTTTCTCGCCGGCCTGCCGGTCTACGCCGAACATGCAAGCTTTGCCAAGCTGCGCGAGCTCACGCTGTCGTATGATCTCGGCGAATCGTTCGCGCACTGGATGTTCGGTAGCCGCGCGAAGGATCTCCGGATTGAGGCCAGCGGCCACAATCTTCTCACGTGGACGGGTTATACCGGTTATGACCCCGAGGTGTCGAACTTCGGCAACGCTCCAATCGGTCGTACACAGGACGTGACGCCGTATCCGCCAAGCCGCCAGTTCTTCCTCTCGCTCAACGCCACATTCTAATCTCGGGGAACGCACTTAAATGAACAAATACATAGCGGCATCACTCACCAGCGCTCTTGTGCTGGCGAGTGCCTGCCAGGACAATCCGGTCGCACCCAGCTTCGACAACGTCGTGGCTGGATCGCCCCAGACACTGCAATCGCTGGTCACGGGCATTACGGCGCAGGACCGATCGAACATGAGTCGCTACATCCTGTGGGGCGGGATAATGGCGCGCGATGCCATCGTTCCAACCATCAATGAGAGCCGCTTCGTCACGGAGTTTTACGTAACGCCGCCAGACCCCAGCGACTTCATCGGAGGATCGCTGTGGACCGGTTATTACCAGATGCTTCGCGCATCCCAGATCCTTCTCAACGATGCGTCGTACACCAGTCTCAGTGCGGCGGACCAGGCTGCAACGAGTGGCTTTGTACGCACCCTTGATGCGCTCTCGTACATCCGGCTGATCGAGTATCGCGACCAGAACGGCGTTGTTATTCAGGGACCCGACGCAACCAAACTGGACCCGATTCGCACTAAGGCTTCGGTCCTGGCGTACACCTCGGCGTTGCTTGATTCGGCGCTTACAGATCTTTCAGCTGCCTCGCCGTCACTTCCGTTCAAGCTTCCATCGGGCTATTCGCTCCACGGTGACTACTCGCAAACAGCCAACCTCATTCTCTTAAATCGTGGATTGAAGGGAAAGGTCGAGGTGCTGCGTGCGCTTGATCCGGTTGCTCCGAATGCAGGTAGTGCGGCGGCGGCAGTCACAGCGCTCAACATTGCGCTGGCCGGTGCCCCGACGCCGATGACGGAGGAATATCTCAACACGGGGCCGTGGTACGAGTACAATCCATCTGCACCGGAGAGCACGCCGAATCCGCAGCAGGGTGCATCGAACCTGGTCACTGATAACTTCGTGAATTCCTTCATGGCAGGCGACGTGCGTGCGGCTAACGTTATCCCGGCCTCCAAGGCGACTGTAGATGGCTTCACGGCTTCGAATCGGTTGGCTCTGACAGATCCGACGAACGCCGCCCTCCAGTCCGCCCCCCTTCCGAGTGTGCGCAATGCAGAATTGATCCTGCTTCGTGCACAGGCGGAGATCGCCACCGGCGATCTGGTTGGCGCGACGAGAGATATAAATGCTACGCACACCGTAGAGGGTGGGCTGGCACCGTATCCGACGTTCGCGACTGCGTCAGCAGCCATCGACGGGCTGCTATATGAGCTTCGCTACACTTTCGCGTACGTCGGTCCGCAACACATCGTCGCATTGCGCGAATACGGCCTGTTCAACGTCGCGTACGTCTCTCAGCCTGGCATGCCATCGCCAGGTGCGAATGATGCGCTTGTCAGTGAGCTGCCAATCACTCAGGGTGAGTCGAACGCGCGCAACGGGGACATCACGCCGGTGCCGTAGGCTCCTATGCTGGTGCAGTCGTTGTAAATAGAGGGGGTCCGGGAAACGGGCCCCCTTTGTGCTAAGCTCTCTACAAGCCCCGCATGGCGCCGGGTCGGCGCATACGATTGCGGGGCCAATCCGGAGGAGGCTTCTATGGGTTACAATCGCGCGGACGGATTACGCCGGGGCACTAACGCCGCGTATTTGGTCGTAGCGCTGATTACCGTCGTGCTGGGGTGCACTCACGCCAACACCGCGGTTGCGCCTGGCGGCGATCCCACGACCGTGACAGAGGACCAGATTGCCCTGCTCCATGTAAGCAACGCGTACGACGTCGTGGCTCAGACGCACGGGAATTTCTTCCACAGCCGTGGACGCGAATCTATTGAGCCAGGCACGCCCGCTATACCCGTTCATGTTTTCGTCGATGACACGTACTACTCGAGCGACGTCAATTCGCTGCGAAATATCGGCGTCGATGTCGTAATGGAGATTCGCTTTTACCAGTCCTACGAAGCCCAGTACAAGTTCGGCAGCGGGCACATGGGCGGTGTGATCCAGGTAATCACCAAGAACTAACCGGTGCGGACACCGTACCACGTTCGATCGCATCCAGGGCATTTTGTTTCCCAGAGATTCCTGATCAAGCACTCGTTCCCTCGGCCTTCGGAAACAACGACGCGCCTTTGTGGACGTGCCATCCCGTCGAATCCAGTTTCTTCAAGCGGTCGAAACCTACATCATTCACGCGACCAGGCGCGCCGAGCGAATCCCACAACTCCTGCGCTTTGTTCGGCATGAAAGGCCACAGATAGACGGCTTGCCGAGCGAGCTGTCTGACGAGGCTCGCGAGCGTGCTGTCCAACTCAGCGCGTTTGCCGGCATCCTTTACCAGCTTCCACGGCGCCTGCCGGTCCACGTACTCGTTGGCCCGCGCAACGGTCAGCCAGACGGCTTTTAGAGCTTCGTGCAGCAAAAATCCTTTGGGCCCGATCGACTGATGATATCCCCGAAGATCGGCTTCATCCGCTGCGTCGATCTCGTTGCGCTCGCCGCGGGGCACGATCCCGCCACTATAGCGCTCCACCATTGAAATCGTGCGGCTCGCGAGGTTTCCTAGCGCGTTTGCCAGATCGGCGTTGTACCGCTCCTCGAATCTCTCCCACGAAAAATTTCCGTCTCCGTCGAACGGCACTTCCCGCATCAGGAAGTAACGGAACGCGTCGGGACCAAAGCGGCCAATGGCCTCGCGCAGATCAAGGTTGCCACCCGCCGACTTGCTCACGCGCGCTCCGCCAACGAGCACAAATCCGTGCACCCAGATGCGCTTCGGCACCGCAATTCCAGCCGCCATTAGCATCGCGGGCCAAATCACAGCGTGGAACCGCGTTATGTCTTTTCCGATTACGTGGAGGTCGGCCGGCCACAGCGTCTCGTAGTCCGGATTCGGAAATCCGGTAGCCGTCAGATAATTCGGCAGCGCATCGAACCACACGTACGTCGTCTGGTCTTCGCCGCCGCTCCCTTTTCGTGGGAAGGGCACGCCCCAGGAGAACCGGCTGCGGCTCGCGGAAACGTCTTCGAGCCCGGAATCGAGCAGCGAAAGAATTTCGTTGCGACGCGACTTCGGCTGCAGAAAATCCCCGCTCGAGACCAGTTTCTTCAGTCGATCGGTATATGCGCTCAGCCTGAAGAACCAGTTTTTCTCCTCAACCCACTCGAGAACACGTGTCGGGTGGAGGATGCACTTTCCGTCCGCGATCTCGTTGTCCTGCTTGAACGACTCACAACCGATGCAATACCAGCCTGCGTACGCCTTCTCGTAGAAATCGTTCGGCGAGTTCTCGAAGATCTGCCCAATCAGATGCTTGACCCCGGCCTTGTGCGCGGGATCGGTGGTGCGAATGAACTGGTCGTAGGAAATCTCGAGCCGCGCCCAGATCTGTTCTGTACTCTCCGCAACCGCGTCCACCAGCTCCTGAGGCGACACTTTTCGCTCGGCGGCTGTCTGCGCGACCTTCTGGCCGTGCTCGTCCATCCCCACGAGGAAGTGCACGTCGTCACCGCGCAGCCGATGATAGCGCGCTATGACGTCGGCGCCGATTTTCTCGAAGGCGTGGCCCTGATGCGGGTCAGCGGTGGCATAATCGATTGCGCAGGTCAGGAAGTACTTGGCCAACTATCAGCTTCCGGACGAAGAGCCGTCTCCACCGCGACCGCGCCTTCCTCCACGCCTTCCCCTGCGCCGCTTGCTCGCATTGTCGGCGTCGCGTACGGGAGAATCTCCGTTGGTCACCGGCTCGGACACCACACTCGAGCGCGCTAAAGGGATCTGATGCTCCGCCGTGTACATCAATTCCGGCGAAATCTCTTCGGGGCGGATTACCTCCGTCCCACTATCCTCCTCCTCGATTTCGACGGTAGTCGCTGAACCAACGCCGGCAAGCTGCTCGGTCTCCTGCTTGAACTCGGCGAGAGTGAGCGAGCGAATCTCGCTCTCTACGCCGCGCAGCGTGATTCGCTCGCGGAAGATGTCGACGCTCACGATCTTCTCTTCACCGAGACTCGTAGTGACGATCTTCCCTTCCTTGGGAAAGCGCTTTCGACTCTGCACGTAAAACTCGTGCTCGTACCGCAGGCAGCACATCAGACGGCCGCAAGCTCCGGAGATCTGTGAGGGATTCAGAGACAGACGCTGATCCTTTGCGACACCAAGGTTCACCGGACGCAGCTCCGGGAGCCACGATGCAGAGCAATACTGCCGGCCGCAACGACCGATTCCGTCCAGTCGTTTCGCCTCGTCGCGGACTCCGATCTGCTTGAGCTCGATGCGCGTACGGAACAGTGAGGCGAGGTCGCGCACCAGATTTCGGAAATCGACTCTCTTGTCCGCAGTGAAATACAGCGTGAGCTTCTTTCTGTCCCACTGCCACTCGGCATCGGAGAGCTTCATCCCGAGCCCGTTGGCGCGGACCCGCTCCATAGCCTTGCGACGTGCGTCCTCGTTCAACCTGTCGAGATCCTTCGACAGCCCGCGGTCCTTTTCCGTCGCCAGGCGCAGCGCCTTGCGCTCAGGAAGGCTCTGGCCGCATCCGTGCGCGCAGCCCACGTTGCGTTTCTCAGCGACATCACCGAGTGCGTGGACGTAACCGAGATCCTCACCCCGGTCTACGTCGACGATCACCGCGGCCTTGAGCGGCGGCGGATCGGGATAGTCCCAGAGAAAGAATTCCTTACGGTTGCCCTTGAAGGCAATCTCGACGAGATGTGGCACCAGCTACTCCGTCCACGCACCGAGGCGGAGGAATTTCTGGCGCCTGCGTCGCACCAGCTTCTCCGGGCGCATCTTGCGGAGCTCCTCGAGATGTTTGCAGATCACTTCGCGCAGTGATTTCGCTGCAGCGTCATGGTCCGCGTGCGCGCCGCCCTTCGGCTCGGGAACGACTTCGTCGATGACCTTGAGCTCGAGCAGCTCCGGTGCGGTGATCTTGAGAGCGGTTGCGGCCTTCTCGCGCATCTCGGGACTCTTCGCGTCCTTCCAGAGAATAGCCGCACATCCTTCGACTGAGATCACCGAGTAGACAGCATTCTCCATCATCAACACCCGGTCTGCGACACCGAGCGCGAGTGCGCCGCCGGATCCCCCCTCGCCGATCACCGTCGCAATGATCGGCACCTGCAGCTGACTCATCTCATAAAGATTGCGCGCGATCGCCTCCGATTGTCCGCGCTCCTCTGCGCCAAGTCCTGCCCAGGCTCCCTGTGTATCAATAAATGTCAGCACCGGCACGTGGAATTTCTCGGCCAGCTTCATTAGCCGTAGCGCCTTGCGATAACCCTCCGGGTGGGGCATTCCAAAATTTCGCTTGAGTTGCTCCTTCGTATCACGCCCGCGCTGATGTCCGATCACCATCACAGTGTCATCGTCGAGACGCGCCCAGCCGCCAATGATTGCGGCATCGTCGCGGAAAGCGCGATCTCCATGCAGCTCGATGAAATCAGTGAAGGCGAGCCGGATGTAATCGGCGGTAAAGGGGCGCTTCGGGTTGCGCGCGACCTGCACCCTCTGGAAGGGAGTGAGATTCTTGTAAACCTCTTCACGCAGATCGGAGAGCTTGCGCTCGAGTGGCTCGATTGCTTCTGCCACGCTGAGCTGGCTGTCGCCGGCCGTCTTCTTGATCTCGTCGATCTGCCGCTCCAGCTCGGCGATCGGCTTCTCGAACTCCAGCAGTGTTGCTGATGCCACCTGTCAGCTCCCGCGTTGAAGTCTGACGGAAGACTCTCCCAGAATATTACGCAGCGCGCTCAGCGCCGCGCCATCGGCGGCGAGCTTCAGCGAGCGGGAGCGCAACCGCGCCTGGGTTCCTGTTCCGTCGCTCCATCGAAACTCGAGCGGCGCCGAGCCTGGATACGTTTCAGCAATCGCCCGCACGTCCGACATCACATCACCCGAGTATGCGCCCTTTGCCAGGTCTATCGCAACCGTCACCTGACCATTGGTCCGCATCTCTGCCAGCTTCGTTGCCGAGTCGACGATGAATGCCGGGTTGTCGGATCCTTCGTCGCGCCTCGAGTACGCTCCCTTCAGCAATATGGGCACATCGGCTCGAATCTGATCATTGAGGGTCGCCCACTTTTCAGGGAACACGAGAACCTCGGCCGAGCCCGAAAAATCCTCGACAGTGAGCCGCGCGAACTCAGATCCAGACCGTTTGCTCATCTGACGCTTGATGTTTGTGACGACCACCGCGAGGGTCATGAGCTCCGGTCTCCACGTGCCAAGGTCTGACACGGTGTGCGTCGCGAAGATCTCCGCCTCCGCGCGGAATCGCTCGAGCGGATGACCCGAAATATAGAATCCTAAGATCTCTTTTTCGTGGGCCAGTCGCTCGGACTCGGTCCACGGCGCTGCATTCGGAAGACTCTGACTCGCCTGGGTTTTTTGCGTTTCACCAGATGGCGACCCGAAGAGCGAAACCTGGCCGGTTGCGATATCCTCCTGACGGAGTGACGCCTCGCGGATGGCGAGGTCGAGTGCCGCCGCGATTTGTGCGCGGTGTCCGCCGAGGGAGTCCAGCGCCCCCGCGTGTGCGAGAGCCTCGAGCACGCGTTTGTTGCAGATGCGGAGATCGATCCGCTCGCACAGATCGAAGAGAGATTTGAACGGCCCGTCCTTCTTGCGCGGCGCGAGAAGGGAATCGATCGCGCCGCGGCCGACGTTGCGGATGGCGCCGAGTCCGAAGCGGATCTTGGTTTCTCCGACGACGGTGAACTTGTAGCCCGATTCGTTGATGTCAGGCGGAAGGATCTCGAGTCCTGGCTCGGCCGCGCCAGGAACGTGGAGCTGTCTCGCTTCGTTGATGTACTTGACGACGTTGTCGGCGTCGCCGATCTGGGACGACAGCAGCGCGGCCATGAAGTCCGCGGGGTAGTGCGTCTTGAGCCACGCCGTGTGGTACGAGAGGATCGAGTACGCGACTGAGTGCGATTTGACGAAACCGTAGCGGCCAAATGTCTCGATCTGGCCTGCGATCTCCTCAATGACTTCGCGGTCGTGCCCGCGCGCGACTGACTTCTCGATGAACTTGCCCAACTCGATGCGAATGAGCTCCGCGTCTTTTTTGCCTACCGCTTTGCGCAACACGTCGGCTTCCGACAGCGAGATGCCAGCGAGCGCCTGCGCGACCCTCATCACCTGCTCCTGATAGGTGATGACACCGTAGGTGCTCTTGAGAACCGGCTCCAGCTCGGGCAGGATGTATTTAACGGGCTCCTCGCCGCGCTTGCGCCGCATGTACACCTTGTGCATACCGGCGTCGAGTGGGCCTGGACGCATCAGGGCATTCGAGGCCACAAGATCGTCGAAGCGGTCGGCACGCATTCCCTTCAACAGGTCAGTGGCAAGCGGCGACTCGAACTGAAATACCCCGACTGTTCGTCCGGCGCGCAGCATCCGATAGGTGTCGGGATCGTCGAGCGGAAGTGTGTCGAGATCTGGTGCTGCGCCGGTTCGCTCGTTGATTCCGCGCAGCGCGTCGCTGATGACGGTGAGGGTGGTAAGACCCAGGAAATCCATCTTCAGCATGCCCGCGTGCTCGAGCGCGTTCATGTCGTACTGAGTGACCACGATCGAGTCTTCGTCGCCGTTGCCGCCCGCGCCTTTTGATGCCTGGGTGCAGACAGGGACGTACTCGTCGAGCGGACCGGGCGCTATGACAACGCCGGCGGCATGTACTCCGGCGTGCCGCGAAAGGCCCTCGAGCTTTATGGCGTAATCGAGCAGCTGCCGATATCGCTGCTTTCGCTCTGTGACCTCGCGCGCGTCGTCCTTGCGCGCCGTATACAACTCGCGAATCTCGGGGATCCGCTCAATGGCTTCTTTGACGGTGAGCGAGAAATTCGGGTGATTAGGAATCAGCTTGGCGAGATAATCGGTCTCGGAAGGTGTGAAGCCGAGTGTTCTGCCGACATCCTTGATTGCCGCGCGCGACTTGAGGGTTCCGAAGGTGATGATTTGTCCGACGGAGTCTCGTCCGTATTTCTGCCTCACGTACTCGATGACTTCGCCGCGGCGCTCGAAGCAGAAGTCGACGTCGATGTCGGGCATGGAGACGCGCTCCGGATTCAGAAAGCGCTCGAACAGCAGATCGAACTTAAGCGGGTCGACGTTGGTGATCTTCAGCGAGTAAGCGACGAGCGAGCCGGCGCTGGAGCCCCGGCCCGGTCCGACGGGAATCTCCTTCTCGCGGGCTGCTCTGATAAAATCAGCGACGATCAGGAAGTAGCCGGCGTATCCAGTCTTGGTGATGACGCCCAGCTCGTAGTCGAGCCGCTCGCGCACATTGGGAGGCAGCTCAGCTCCGTAGCGTTCACGCGCGCCCTCTTCAGCGAGGCGAATGAGAAGCTCGTTTTCGGTCTCGACGCCGGCGGGGAGCGGGAAGGACGGCACCTTGTACTGCTTGGAGAACTTGATCGCCGATTCCTCGGCGATGCGCAGTGTGTTGTCGAGAACATCGTTGCGGCCGGGGAACGCATCAGCGATCTCAGTCGCGTTCTTGAAGTAAAGCCCGGCGTCGTAGTGCATCCGGTTGGTATCGGAGAAATCTTTGCCGAGGCCGATGCATAGGAGCACATCGTGGGCGTCGTGATCGTCGCGGGTAAGGAAGTGCGCGTCATTGGTCGCGAGGACGGGCAGATTGAGCTCGGCCGCGAGCTGAAAGACGCGGGTATTCAGGGTCGCCTGGTTCTCGGAGTCGTGGGCCTGGACCTCGAGATAGTAGCGGTCGCGGAAGACATCGGCGTACCAGGAAGCAGCGGCGCGCGCCTGATCGTACTGGTCGGACAGCAGGTGGTGCGCGATCTCGCCGGCCATGCATGCGGAGGAGACGACGATTCCTTCGCTGTATCTGGCGAGCAGCTCGCGATCGACGCGCGGCTTGGCGTAAAATCCTTCCGTGTAGGCGAGGGATGAGAGCTTGACTAGATTCTTGTATCCGGTGGAGTTCTGGGCGAGGAGGATCAGGTGGTAATAGGGTTTACCGCGGTCTCCACCGACGCGATCGCGAGAGCGTCTGTCGCCGGGCGCGACGTAAGCTTCCATGCCGATGATCGGCTTGAGCCCCGCTTTTTTTGCTTTTTCCTGGAACTCCCACGCGCCGTGGAGGTTACCGTGATCCGTTATGGCGAGGGCAGGCTGCTCGAACTCCAACGCTCTACCGATGAGATCATCGATGCGGTTGGCGCCGTCCAGGAGTGAGTATTCAGAGTGGCAGTGAAGGTGGACGAAGGACACTTGGTAAGATAATGCGGCGCGGTTTCTTAGCGATAGCGGTTGCCCTCGGAGTGGTGCTTCTGTTTTCTGCTCCGACTGCTTGTTATCTGAGTCGCGGCGCATGGGAAGAGGCAAAGATTTTGAGCCGGCGGCAGCCAATTTCCGAACTTGTGCGCGACCCTCGCACTCCGAGGGAGGTTCGGGAGAAGTTAAAGCTGGTTCTGGCGGCTCGGCAATACGCAAAGGACAGCATTAAGCTCAGGGCTAAAGACAGTTTCACGACATACTCCCGCCTGGACCACGACACACTTGTGCTGCTAGTTTCTGCGGCGTATCGCGATACACTCAAGCCGTACACTTGGTGGTTCCCGGTAGTCGGGCGAGTTCCGTACAAAGGCTACTTCGATTTCGCGGCGGCGCATCGCGAAGCGAGCGATCTGGCGACCGAGGGATTCGACGTGTACGTGCGGCCGTCTGATGCGTTCAGCACGCTCGGATTTTTCAACGATCCGTTGCTCAACACGACGCTTCGAGGCGACTCGCTTTCGCTGGCCAACACCGTGGTCCACGAGCTGACGCACAACACGTTTTATGCTGCGGATCAGGCGCCATTCAACGAATCTTTTGCGATGTTCGTAGGTGCGCGCGGGGCAGCGGCGTTCTTCAGATCGCGCGGCCAGGATATGGCGGCGGCGAAGCTCGATGCGCAGTGGGAGGATGAGAAGCTCCTGGCGAGGTTTTGGGCGCGGTTGATCCAGTCGCTCGACTCTGCTTACGCCGCGCATCCGGAAAGCAGGGAAGCACGGATACTCGCTCGAGACACGGTATACCTTCATGCGCGTGCGGCGCTCGTCTCGGACGTCGGACCGGCGCTCAAGACCATCAGTCCGAGGTACGTCGAGCGTGTGCCGTTGGACAACGCCTCGTTGCTCGCGAGGCGAGTGTACGCCAGCGATCTCGACGTTTTCGATGGACTTTACGAGAAGGAAGGTCGGGATCTGAGACGCACGATCGGGAGGGT
>JBOHTC010000017.1:0-37116 GCA_050733495.1 Gemmatimonadaceae bacterium
ATTCAATATAAGGAACGGTCTAAGGGGTACGGCGGGGGGCGGGAGGCGGGAGGCGGGAAGCGGGAAGCGGGAAGCGGGAAGCGGGAGGCGGGAGGCGGGAGGCGGGAGGCGGGAGGCATTACGCCAAACGGAGCGATTCGGAGCATCCGATAAAATTCGGAGCATCCGTATAACCTGCTTTCAGCTACGTGGCAGAGTGGCGAAGCGCGACATGCTCAACGCCGAGTCAGCTTCCTTCTTCGATCCCGGCGTGGAAGGGGAGCGTCTTCACGATCTCTTCGATTTGCTTCTGAATGAGCTCGAGCTCCTGGCTGGCGCCCTCCGAGTCGAGCATTCCGTGACGCATCGTCACGGCGACGCGATTCATGTACTTGATCTTGGTAATGATCTCTTCCGTCGCGCGGCGAAGTCGGATGTAACGTCTCTTGTCGGCGAGGGCGCGGTGGCAGCGACGCTCGAGATCCTGCGGGGTAAGTTTTCTGGCGACTTCAACCGCCTCCGCGATCGTGCGACCTGGAACGGCCCCGTGATCAGGAATCCCCATCTGATCGCTGTTCGGGTCGCTGAACCATAACCTGCCGATGTATTCCACTCCGTCGTAAGCGAGACGGAGCGCGACCCTGTACTCCTTGCCGTCGACCGTAATCGAGCTGATCGCGTGCTGGGTAACGCCTGAATCTGATGTCATAGCTGAATTTCAGCTTCGAACGGACGCATTGGTTTCATCAAGGAATGTGTCGAGTGCCGAGAACAGCCTCTCGGGCCGTTCAACGTACGGCACATGCCCGCAGTCGTCCAGAACCACGAGGTTCGTGCCGAGAGCGTGCGAAGCTTCTACGGAAGACGCTAGTGGAATCGGATCGTCACGGCCATGGATGACAATAGAGGGGACTTTTACTCCCTCAAGACCGTGGATGAGGTCAAAATCCCCCAGGCTCTCCCACACGGATTGCTGGACTCTGCCGACCACTCTAAACGGCGTAAGATCGTGCGCTTTCCTCGGATCGGAAAAGTAGCCAGCCACACTCAGCTCGAAGGCGCGCTGTCGGTAGGCGGCCGGGTCTTTCTCTCGAAGCCCTGACTCTGCCAGTTCCTCTCGCATTCTGACAATCTCGGGACTTTGTTGCCGGCGGGCGAACTCCGTCTCGAATTGGCGACGGTACTCGCGAGTGAGAGGCGCGGGGTTTATGAGGGCGAGTCTCGCGGGCGGAATCAGGTGCGGATTCCTCCGCTGCTCCACGGTGTAGAGAAGGGCGAGCATCGCACCCCATGAATAGCCGACGATCGAGAGCGGCTCCAAGCCAAACTCCGCGGCGACGGCGCCCAGATCCTCGACGTGGGCCTCCCAGGTGACTGGAACCCGTGCGTCAGATCTGGATTTGCCACCGCCTCGCTGATCATAAAAAAGTAGATCGTACCGTTCGCCCAGGTGCAACATCTGGGGCAACATGTAGCAGTGATCGGCGCCGGGGCCTCCGTGCAAGAGAAGCAGCTTTCTTGCGCCCGGCTGCCCGTATCTCGCCCAGTAGAGAGGCGACGTCGTTCGAGTGGTGAATCCTTCCTCGCGCGGCGGCGGGATCGGCTTGGGCACTAGAGGGAGGCGGGAGGCGAGAGGCGGGAGGCGGGAGGCGGGAGGCGGGAAGCGAGAGGCGGGAGGCGGGAGGCGGGAGGCGAGAGGCGGGAAGAGCAACTGCTTAGCGCGCGGTGAAATCAGTCTTCGCCGTGACGGTCCTGCACGTCTCGGCGATCAGCTCGGCGGCGTGATCCAGATCCTGGATGCTGACAAGCTCGTTGGGCGAGTGCATATAGCGGTTTGGAACCGCGACGAGTCCAGTGGCGACGCCTTCGCTCGCAATGTGGATCGCGTCGGCGTCCGTGCTTGTCTCCCGGCCAGCAGCGTGGAGAGCAAACGGAATCTTCTTCTCCTCGGCGGTCTTGCGAAGAAGATTGAAAACCACCGGCGAGATTATAGAACCGCGCGTCAGGACGGGGCCGCCATCGATCGCCGCCTCGCCGTACTCCTTTTTCTCGACGCCTGGGTGGTCGATCGCAAAAGTCACATCGACCACTATTGCCATCTGTGGGCCAATGCAGGATGCGCAAACACCGGCGCCGCCACCGCGATATCCGATCTCCTCCTGCGTGGTCGCGACCGCGACGACTTTGGCTGACCCGGGTTTGTCGGAGTAGCGCCGCAGGGCCTCGAGTACCACAAAGGCGCCAATTCGGTCGTCGATCGAGCGGGAGACGATGCGACCGTTAGGAAATTCCAGCGTCCGCGAATCGATCACGCCCGCATCACCGACCGAGATGCTGTCTTCGGCCTCTTTCTTCGTTCGGGCGCCGAAATCCACCCAGAGGTCGACGAACTTTCCGGCCTTCTCCCGGTCCTCCAGCTTGATGAGATGAATGGGCTTCTTGCCGACCACGCCGAAGACGTCGCCTTTCCGGCCGATGAAACGCAATCGCTGTCCTATCAGAACCTGAGGATCCCAGCCGCCAATGGGTTGGATGTATGCGTAGCCCTGGTCGTCGATGTAGCTGATGATGACGCCGATCTCGTCGATGTGGCCCGCGAGCATGATCGTCGGCGCGCCCTTGCCGTTCACTTCGGCCAGACTATTTCCGGCGACGTCGCCCGTGACCGTCGCGAATTTCTTTGCTTGTTCGCGCCATACCTTGGCCGGCGCGGACTCGAACCCGGACGGGCCGGGCGTGTCCAGAAGCTTCCTGAGGAAGGCGAGAGATTCGGGTGAGATCATCAGCTTGAGTGGGGGTTCAGGTCCCGAATATAGCACTCGACCCGCAACCGCTGTATGGCGCGCGCGAATGACTCTTGCAATCGACCTGGACGACGTTCCCGCACGCCTCCCCGAATCCTGATCTGGATGCGAACTAAATCCAAGTTTTCACTCCTGTCGCTGTTCGCCGCGCTTTGGGCGGCGCCCGTGACTATCGGCGCACAAGCCACCGCCACTTCCGCGCCAATCACGGACATTCGTTACGAGGTGACGTTCACGCGGGCGAACGCCGAGCAGCGCCTCGTCTCGTCGACGATGACGTTCACGGTTGGGGGCAGCGAGCCCGTCATCCTTTCTCTACCGGCGTGGACGCCAGGCGCCTACGAGATCGACAACTTCGCGCGCAACGTGTCGAATTTCGCCGCCGAAGAAACCGGTGCGTCTCTGAGCTGGGACAAACTCGACCCTGATACATGGCGCGTTCGTCCGCGCACAGCTGGCGAAGTGACGGTGAGATTCGATTACGAGGCGGACAGTCTGGACAACGCCAACACCTGGGCACGCCCGGACTTTCTGCTGTTCAATGGCACCAATCTCTTTCTCTATCCTGAGGGGAGGGGCTTTGATTTCCCCGCCGCGGTGACGGTCAACACGGAAGCTGGCTGGAAGGTAGTCACCGGAATGACGCCAGCCGGTGCTCACCGCTTCTCCGCTTCGAACTATCACGATCTGGTCGACATGCCTTTCTTCGTCGGGCAGTTCGACGTGGACAGCACGCAGATCGCGGATCATTGGGTGAGATTCGCGACGTATCCTTCGGGCAGCGTCAGCGGCGGCCCCAGGATCGCAGTCTGGGAAACGCTCAAACGTGTTATTCCCGCCGAAGCGCGCGTGTTCGGGGAAGTTCCGTGGGCCAACTACAGCGTCATGCAGATCGCCGATCCGTCGTACGGCGGTGGCTCGGGGCTGGAGCACCAGAGCTCGCACGTCGACATCTACGGACCGGGATTGCTCGGAACCCCCGTCATCATGTCGATTTACGCGCACGAGATCTTCCACTCGTGGAACGTCAAGCGGCTGCGACCCGCGGACATGTATCCGTATCGCTACGACCAGCCCCAGCCGACGACATTTCTCTGGGTAAGTGAAGGAATCACTGACTACTACGCAGACCTCGCCGAAGTGCGGGGCGGAGTCATAGACGCGGCCGGATTTTATTCGACCACTGGAGAGAAAATATCCGAAGTCGCGGCTTTGCCGCCCACATCGCTCGAGGATGCGTCGCTCTCGACGTGGATCCATCCGAAAGATGGCACCGAGTATATCTACTATCCCAAGGGCTCCCTGGCGGGATTTCTGATCGACATCATGATCCGGGACGCGTCGAACAACCGGCAATCGCTCGACGACGTGATGCGCGGTCTCTATACCAGTGACTACAAAAACGATCGCGGGTTCACGTCAGACGAGTGGTGGGGCGCGGTCAGCCGAGCCGCCAACGGTAAATCGTTCACGGATTTTTACAATCGCTACATCGACGGCCGCGAGCCATTTCCGTACGATGCAATTCTGCCTCTCGCGGGATTGCGACTCCTGCGCGACACAATCAACGAGCCGCGTGTCGGCATCGGCACGGTGCAGGACACGAGCGGAGTGCACGTCACCCAGGTAGTGCCGGGCAGCTCCGCGGACGCAGCGGGAGTACAAGTCGGCGACGTACTGCTCACGGTCGGCGGATTCAACGTCGGCGACCCGAACTGGGCGGAGCAATTCCGTGCGAAATACGGACACTCGGCGCGCGGATCGCCGCTTCCAATAGTGGTGCGAAGAGATGGAAAGGAGGTGAATCTGTCGGCGCGGCTCAATTTCGTCCCGCGGATAGAGTCGCGTCTGGCCGAAAATCCCCGGGCATCTGCGAAGGCGCGACGCGTGCGCGACGGTATTCTGAAGGGAACGACGTCGCCCTAGGTGCGCTTACCTGAGGATGGCTTTGGCGATGGTCTGGAGCTGCATGTTCGACGTGCCTTCGTAGATCGTTCCGATTTTCGCATCGCGGTAAAATTTTTCGACCGGGTAGTCCTTCGTGTAGCCGTAACCGCCAAAGAGCTCCACGCAGAGAGACGTCACGCGCTCGCAAACCTGTGAAGAAAAAAGTTTTGCCATCGCGCCTTCTCGGGCAATGTCCTTTCCCGCGTCCTTTAGGCGCGCAGCGTTGTAGACCATGAGGCGCGCCGCCTCGAGATCAGTCGCGGCCTGCGCGATCTGGAACTGGATTCCCTGGAACTCAGCGAGCGGTTTGTCGAATTGTTTTCGCTCGTTGAGATAACTGATGGTCGCGCTGAGAGCTCCCTGTGCGACGCCGATCATCTGCGCTCCGATGCCGACGCGGCCCCCATTCAAGGTGTTGATGGCGATCTTGTAACCCTGTCCAACAGGTCCGAGGACGTTCTCTTCCGGAACCTCGCAGTCGTCGAGCAGCAGCTCGGTCGTGCTCGATGCACGAATGCCGAGCTTGTCTTCCTTCTTGCCGACGCTGAATCCCTTGAAGTCGCGCTCGACGATGAAGGCAGTGATGCCATGATATCCGGCAGAGGGATCAGCGTTCGCGAAGACGATGAAGATTCCGGCTTCAGCACCGTTGGTAATCCACAGCTTCTGCCCGCGGAGCACCCACTTGTCGCCGCGCTTCTGCGCGCGCGTAGCGAGGCCGAACGCGTCCGACCCCGAGCCAGACTCGGACAGTGCGTAGGCGCCCACGATCTCTGATGTCAGCATCGGGAGGTACTTCGATTTCTGCGCGTCGGTTCCGTAAGCCGCGATCGGATAGTTGACGAGCGTGTTCTGAACGTCGCAGACGATGGCGGAGGCAGCGTCGACCTTGCTGATTGCTTCGACGGCAAGCGTCACCATGAACAGGGATCCGCCCGCCCCGCCGTATTGCTCCGGAACTTCGATTCCCATGAGGCCGAGCTCGAAATACTTGGGCAGGAGCTTCGAGTCGATCTTGCCCGCCTTTTCCATCTCCGTCACGCGGGGCCGGACTTCCTCTTCCGCGAAAGACGCTACAGCATCGCGGAACATGGTCTCTTCTTCGGAAAGAAGAGTGAGGGCTGACCCTGCGGTCTCAGTTTGCATCAGCAGGACGCTGATGGGTCAGGAATTCGCGGGCCCCCCTGTTCACGCTTTTTGCCCGACAGGCGTCGCCGCATAGACTCTCCGAGCATTCCGGGTCCCAGCACCTGTCACCTTCGGCGCCAGCAGGATCGAACACCGCCTCGACGCCGGCCCGGTCGAGCACGATCTCGGCGAGCTTCTCGTGCACCCCGAACGCGGGTGTCACGCTGAATGAAACTCCGCGATGTGAGCGCGCGGCGTTGCCCACCATGCGTGGGATGTCAGAGGTGCTGTGACGCCCGGGAGACAGCATGTAGGGGAATACTGTCACATCGGTCGCGCCTGCTTCGACGCAGCTCGCGAATCCCTCGCTGATGTCCGGATGGGCGAGCTCCATGTGGGCATACCGAACGACAATGCTTGTGCCGGCCATCGTCTGAATCAGGTTCGCCATGCAGCGAAGCATGTCGTTCGCCTCGCGTTTCTGCGAACCGTGATCGACTATCAGGATGCCCTTCATACTCAAATCACCAGATGCGGGGGCGCAGGTTAGCAGGACGCACCATCGGATCGCCGTCCTTGCAGCCCCACGCTGCCTTGAATTCGGGCATGTTGCTGAGAGGTCCGTTCACGCGCCATTTGGCAGGTGGATGGGGGTCCGCGCTGACCAAATAGCGCTGGTACTCCGGACGATCGAGCTCGCGCCAGACCTGAGCCCAACCGAGGAAGAAGCGCTGCTCGGGTGTGAAGCCGTCGATCATGGGTTGCGGGTGCTTCGCCAGAGCGCGTTCCATGGCGGCGTAGGCGACAGTGAGTCCGCCGAAATCTCCGATGTCCTCGCCGAGCGTGAGCTTTCCCTGAACGTGAGTTGCTGTGTCGAGAACTGTGTAGGCGTCGTACTGCTGGACGATCTTCTGCGCCTCGGCGTCGTAGCGCGCGGCGTCTTCTTTCGTCCACCAGTCGCGCATGTTGCCGGCCTTGTCGTACTGACGACCCTGGTCGTCGAATGAGTGCGACATCTCGTGTCCGATCACCGCTCCCATCGCGCCATAATTGAGAGCGTCGTCAGCCTTGGGATCATAGAAAGGCGGCTGAAGAATCCCGGCCGGAAATACTATCTCGTTGAGCAGCGGATTCTCGTACGCGTTAACCGTGGGCGGCGTCATTCCCCACTCGCTGCGGTCGGTTGGTTTGCCGATTTTGTTGAAATCGCGAGCAGCCGCCCACTGCTGCGAGGCTCGACGATTCGCGAAGTAATCGGTGTCCCCGATCTGCAGCTTTGAGTAATCGCGCCACTTGTCCGGATACCCGATCTTGCGCGTCATTGCATCGAGCTTGACGAGCGCCTGCTGCTTGGTTTCGGGTCCCATCCACGGTAGCTGCTCGACGCGGCCGCGCAGCTCCGTCACCAAATTGTCGACGATCGCCACCGCGCGCGCTTTCGCGGCCGGAGTGAATGCGCGCGCGACGTATTGCTGCCCGAGCAGCTCGCCCAGGTTCGCATCCGTCGCGGAGACGCATCGCTTCCAGCGCGGAAGCATCTCGGTCGCACCAGTAAAAGCCTTGCTGAACTCGAAATTCTCTTTCACGAACGGCGTGCTGAGCCCCGGCGCAGCGCGATGCACGAGCTGCCAGCGCAGGTACGTCTTCCAATCGGAGACCGGTACTGTTGTAACCATGCTGTCGACGGCCACAAAGAACTCGGGCTGCCCGACATCGATCTTCTCGACAGGTGGAGCGCCAACCGAAGCGTAGAACGCGTTCCAGCTGAAGTTGGGCGTAAGTGAATCGAGCTGTGCGAGAGTCATGCGATGATAGTTGTTCACGACATCGCGAAGCTGCACGGGTGTGCGTGAGGCTTTCGCGAAGCGCGTTTCCATTGCGAGGACGGTCTGCGCTTCGCTCGCCGCCGTTGTCGCTGGATCGCCGAGGAGCTGGAACATTCGTGTCACGTGGTCCACGAATTTGCGGCGGACACTGACAGACGCCGAGTCAGTCTTCGTGTAGTACTCGTTGTTGGGCAGAGTCAGCCCGCCCTGATACAGGCCAGCGATGGTGTTGGCCGCGTCGCGCGCATCCTGTGCGGAGCCGTCGCCCCATGGGGCGAGGCCGTCGAGCTTCTCGAGCTCGCCGAGTGAGCGTTTCAGATCTTCGCGGGTGTTGATCGACGCAATGAGGTCGAGATCCTGCTTGAGCGGCGCGGCGCCGCGCTTTTCTATGGCGAGGGTGTCCATGCACGTCGCGTAGTACGCACCGACTTTCCACTCTCCGGTTCCGGGCTTGTACTGTCCCGACTTCACGTTTCTCGCACTCGTCTCGAGGATGTCATGAAGCGTGGCTTCGTTCCGGTCGTACAGCTCCTGAAACGCACCGAACTCCGGATAGGCCGCGGGAATCTTGGCTCGGCTGAGCCAGCCGCCGTTCGCGAATTCATAGAAATCGTCGCAGGCGGCGCAGCTGCTGTCGAGATTGGCGCGGTCGAGCGGCGCTGTCTGCACCGGGCTCTGGGCGGAGGCTGCGACCGCGAGGGAAAAAGAAAAGACGACGGGAGACAGTCGACCAAGCAATGTCATGGGCGTAACTCTCGAATGAGGGAAGACTTCCTAAAATCTAGTGCGGGGCTTCGTCGAGTGCCGTTCCGCGGTGCCAGACGGGACGCGCAAGGCCGTCCGCGTCCTCGTAGAAGTGGATCTTGCCCGGGGCGTACATCTTCGTAAGGAAAACGATCTGGCCCGTATGCATCGCGAAGTGCTCCACGACGTGATAGACGGCGGCGAGGACGGTAGTGTCGCGATCCTGGATCACGATCGAGCGCTCGAGATCTTCCGCGGTCAGGGATGCGAGCACTGCGTCGGCCCTCGCGAGTATCGCTTCGAGATTGTTCAGGAGAGTCGACGCGTCGGCGCCCTGCCTTTGCTTGAACTCGGCGGACCGGTGGCGCGTCACGGGTTGGCCACCGATTCCTCCCAGCACCCATTCGGTCACGTTGCCGGTGAGATGAACGAGAAGGTTGCCGATGCTGTTGCAGCTCTCGTTGGGTCGCGCCCAAACCGCGGCGCGGGGAAGGGCGTTGACGCAGTGGCGCAGCTTGATCGGATATTCCTTCGTGAGCCAATACCGCGAGCGCGACAGAAAAATCTCGTCGGCGGACATCAGGCGGTACGTACCTCGGCCGCTGCGAGAGTGTCGCGAAAAACTTCCAGTGCCAGCTCGACTTTCCCGAACGGCGCCGACACCTGCACTCCCTGCACATAGGGCCGCACTCGCTCGAGCATCTCGCGGGCGATCGCGATGCCTTCTGCGACGCCCTGCTCCTTGGACTTCGCGCTGGCCCCGCGCATGCGCTCGATGATGTTCGGTGGTACCACTACGCCTGGAACTTCGTTGGCGAGAAATTCCGCGTTCCGCAGGGACACGAGCGGCCAAATCCCCGCTACTATCGGAATTCGCGTGTGCTCGATGGTGCCAAGGAATTTCTCGAGCTGCCCGACATCGAAGACAGGTTGGGTGATCGCGTACTCCGCGCCCGCTTCCACCTTCCACTCGAACCGCTTCAACTCCTGCGCGGGGTCGAGAGCCGCCGGATTCACTCCGACGCCAATCACGAACTTCGTTGGAGCTCCAATCGCATTGCCGCCCGGATCCAGGCCGCGATTCAGCTGATTGACGAGATTCGTCAGTCCGATCGCGTCGATGTCGAACACCGCCGTCGCATTCGGATATGGACCCATCTTCGGCGGATCGCCGGTGATGAGCAGAATGTTGCGCAGCCCCACTGCGGCGGCGCCGAGGAGATCACTGAGCATGCCGAGCAGGTTGCGATCGCGGCAGCAGTAGTGAGTGACTGTCTCGATGCCGACTTGCTGCTCGATCAGGACGCTGGTGAGCAGCGCACCCATCCGGCTTTGCGCCCGCGGTCCATCCGGCACGTTCACGGCGTCGACCCCCGCGTCACGCAGTTTCGCGGTGTCGCTAAGCATCTTTGAAGCGTCGACACCGCGCGGCGGGACGATCTCAACCGACGTCACGAATTCGCCACGCGCGATTTTTCCGCCCCACTTGGATCTTTCCACGAGCGGAACCGGAGTGACACCCGGATCTTCTGGCGGCAGATCGGGATGGCTGTGGCGACGCTCTTTCATTGGTACGCGGGCCTGTCTCGGCGAAAGCGGGCGCACGCCTTCAACCATCGCCGCAATGTGCTCGGGGGTAGTTCCGCAGCATCCGCCGACGATCTTCGCGCCGGCCTGCACGAGGTGGTGTGCGTAGGTCGCCATGTACTCCGGGCTTGCCATGTACATGCTGCGCCCGCTCACATCGCGCGGCATTCCAGCGTTCGGTTGAGCGCTCAACTTGCGCCGCGTCACGGGCGCAATTTTCTCGATCGCGTCGAGGATGATCTGCGGGCCCACCGAACAGTTGAGACCGATCACGTCGGCGCCAAAGGCGTCGAGTGATTGCGCGAGATCCTCGACTGTCACGCCATACGGCGTGTGACAGTCCGATCCCACCGTCATCTGGGCGATCACCGGAATGTTGGGATCGACTTCGCGCGCTGCCGCGATGGCCTGCTCGATCTCGTTGAGGTCCGCGAAGGTCTCGAGGATGAACACATCGCAGCCGCCGTCCTTGAGTGCCTGAAGCTGCTCGCGAAATGCCGCGCGCGCTTCGCCGAGGCTCGTTGGACCCAGTGGCTCGAGACGTACGCCGAGTGGCCCAACGGCGCCCGCGACGAGGAGATCGTCCTCGGCAACATCGCGCGCGATCTTCGCCGCAGCGCGATTTATATCCCCAACCTGTGCTTCGAGCCCGTACTGCGAAAGCTTGAACCGGTTCGCGCCGAAGGTATTGGTCTCCAGGACTTCAGCGCCCGCTTTCCTGTACGCCTTGTGTACGTCGCGCACAAGATCCGGAGCGCGCAGGTTGAGCTCGTCATAGCACTGGTTGATGAACACACCCTTGTTATAAAGCTGCGTCCCCATGGCGCCATCGAAGACGATCACCTGGACCGGATCCAGAAGTCGCGAGATCAGCTGATTCTCAGGCAACGGCTGCCTCCGCTCCGGCAGATGCGGCACCCGCGGAGCCGCGTACCGCGTAGTACTTCGCCTCCGGATGGTGGATGATCACCGCTGCGGTCGACTGCTCCGGCATGAGCTGGAACGCCTCCGTGAGGTCCATACCAAGAGCTTCGCGCGCCGGTAGAAGTCTGAAAACCGTTGCGTGGTCGTCAAGATCGGGGCAGGCGCCGTAACCCCACGAGTACCGTTTTCCGCTCGGCACTCCCAGCTCCTTGCGAACTCTTCGATGCGCCCATTCGGCGACTGCTTCCGCCGTCTCGACAGAAAGTCCGTGAGAGTAGAACGCTTCGGTGTACTCGTTCTTCCCCTGCAGCTCCTCGAATCGCTTCGTAGCCTCGTTGCCAACGGTGACGATCTGCAGCGGAACGACATCGACTTCGCCCGAATCGACGCTCCTGATGTAGTCGGCGAGGCATAGACGCTCGCGCCCGATCATGCGCGGGAAGTGAAAGCGCGCAATCTCACGCAGTGAGCCGCCGTCGCTCGAGTACGCGGCCGGATCATAGATGATGACGTCGTTCCCCTGGGATTGGGCCGGGAAGTAACCGTACACGACTTCCGGTTTTATCCAGCCACTTTTCTTCGCATCGTTCTTGAGACGCTTGAGAGCGGGCTCGAATTCGTTTTTCACAGTAGCCTTGTACTGATCCCCCGACCCGCGCGCGCCCCACTGTAGGCGATACAGCTCGTCCAGATCGAGCAGGTCGAACACTTCGTCGAGAGGAACGTCGCGGATCACGCGGGTTCCCCAGAATGGAGGCGACGGAATCGGGTTGTTCGCTGCGACGTCGCTGCGCTCTCCGCCGGCATCGCCAACGGCGATGTCTTTTCCGACAGCGGTCCGGAGAAAGACGTCCTTCCGCGCGTCATCGAGGTTCCTGACGACGAATTTCTGTCGCTTGTCCGGATTCTGGAGGACATCCATAGTCTCCAAGCCCTCGAACGCATCCTTGCAGTAGAAGACGCCCGAGTCGTACGGACGCTCGCCCTCGACGAACAACGCGCGCCGGCCAAAACGACGATTGATCGCCGCACCGCCGATGAGAACGGGAATCTGCATTCCTCGCTTGTCGAGCTCCTGAACGCAGAGCGGCATCTGCTTGGATGTCGACACCAGAAGTGCGCTCAAACCGATTGCGTCCGCGCCGACTTCGACGGCCTTGTCCAGAATCGTGTTGACTGGAACCTGCTTGCCGAGGTCGAAGACGGTGTAGCCGTTATTCGAGAGAATGGTGTTGACCAGCGATTTGCCGATGTCGTGCACGTCTCCGTAAACCGTGGCGAGCACGACCTTACCCTTGGTGAACCCCTCTGCTTTCTCGAGGAACTGTTCGAGATGCTTCACCGCTTTCTTCATGACTTCGGCAGACTGCAGCACGAAAGGCAGAATCAGCTCGCCCGCGCCGAATTTGTCGCCGACCTCTTTCATGGCGGGAAGCAACACATCGTTCAGAACGCGAACAGGGCTTTGCCGCACACCGGCGGCGTCCAACTGGTCTTCAATGCCTTCTTTCTTCCGGTGCAGGATCATCCAGTGGATCTTCTGCTCGGCAGTCATCCCGACCGTTGGATCCTCCTTCTCGGCCTGCGCGGTGGTGCCAGTTCCAGAGGCGTTCGAGAAGTACTCGATGAATCTCTGCAACGCGTCGGAACGCTTGTTGAAGACGAGATCGTCCGCCATCTCGCGCTCGGCAGCGGAGATCTCGGCGTAGGGGCGGATGTGCGCCGGGTTGACGATGGCGGCATCGAGCCCCGCCTGAACGCAATGATGCAGGAACACGGAGTTCAGAACGCCGCGTGCTTCAGGCGTGAGACCGAAGCTGACGTTGGAGACGCCGAGTATCGTGGAGACACCTGGCAGCTCGCGTTTGATCAATCGAATCCCTTCGACGGTCTCTTTGCCGGAGTCGATCCATTCCGCATCGCCCGTCGCGAGCGTAAACGTCAGCGCATCGTAGATGAGATCCTCGGGCGACAGCCCGTACTCGCCAACCACGATGTCGTAGATCTTGCGGGCGACCTCGAGCTTCCGCTCGCGGGTCTTGGCCATCCCGATCTCGTCGATCGTGAGCGCTATCACGGCGGCTCCGTGTTTCCTGACGAGAGGCACGACGGCGTCGATGCGCTTGCGACCGTTCTCCATGTTGATGGAGTTGACGATGCCCCGCCCCGGAATGTGCTCGAGCGCGGCCTCGATGACGTTCGCTTCGGTCGAATCAATGACGAGTGGCGTCTCCACGCTCATCGAGAGCAGCTTCACCACCTTGGACATCTGCTCCGCTTCGTCGGCGCGCTCAGTGAGAGCCACGCAGACGTCGAGTACGTGCGCGCCGGAGTCCACCTGGTCCCGCGCGACCTCGAGAATTCCCTCGTAATCGTCAGCGAGAAGCAAGCGCTTCACCTTGCGCGAGCCCTGTGCGTTGACGCGCTCGCCGACGAGCAGTGGCGGCGGGTCCTGGTGCAGCGTGATGGCGCGCATAGCCGAACTGACGCGCGGAATGTGCTGTGCGTGGCGAGTGGCATTGGGCGCGCGCTGAGTCTCCGCCTCACGCACAGCGCTCACTATTGCGGAGAGATGCGCCGGAGTAGTTCCGCAGCACCCGCCGACGACACGAACACCGAAGTCTTTCACGAATTCAGAAAGCGCGTCGGCCATGGGGGCGGGCTCGAGCGGATAGACCGCTTCGCCAACGCCGGTGTTGAGTGGCAGACCGGCGTTCGGAATCACCGACAGCGGTAATGTCGCGTGCTCCGACAGATATCTCACCGGCTCGCGCATATGCTCGGGTCCGGTCGAACAATTGAGTCCGATCACGTCGACCTTGAGCGCCTCGAGAGTCGTCATCGCGCTGGCGATGTCGGTGCCGAGGAGCATCCGTCCGCTGACGTCGAGCGTCACCTGTGTCTGAATGGGAATTCGGCGACCGAGCTCGACGAACAGTCGCTCGATTCCGGCGACGGCCGCTTTTACCTCGAGGATGTCCTGCGACGTCTCGATGAGAAGCAGGTCGACTCCGCCTTCGACGAGATACTTGGCCTGCTCGTAGTAATTGTTGGCGAGCTCGTCGTAGGTGATTTTCGACAACACCGGATCGGAGCTCGATGGCAGCATTCCCGTCGGGCCCATCGACGCGGCCACGAAGCGCGGTCGGTCGGGCGTGCTGTATTTCTCCGCCGCGGCGCGGGCGAGACGTGCGGCGGCAACGTTGATGTCCCGGACTTTGTCGCCCAACGCCCACTCCTGCAGCCGGCGTGGCGTCGACTGGAACGTGCAGGTTTCCACGACGTCGCAGCCCACCTCGAGGAATGATTCATGGATGGCCGAGATCACGTCCGGCCGAGTGAGGACGAGATTGTCGTTGCATCCCTCGAGCGCCTTACCGCCGAAGTCCGCGGCGCTGAGGTTGTAGCGCTGGATGTTCGTTCCCATCGCGCCGTCGTAGACCAGCACTCGGCGGTTGAGCTCGTCAAGGTATCGCGATTCGGTGCGTGATTCGGTCATTTATGATTGCAAAAAAGCCCGCGCATGGGCGCCGGGCGAGCGCTTTAGCGATTTGTTTAACGTGGCCGCAAGTTGCTGTAAATCGCCACGGGTTCAATTGTAACTGGCCCTTCCACTATAGTAGCGAGTGCTCAGCTTTCGGGCAAGCCGAGCCCCAGGTGTCAGAACTCCAAGTGAAGTTCGTCCGCCACGTCGTCCGGTATTGAGCGTCCCGTGGTGCGCGAGCGGTTGTCGAACGACTTGACGAGGGCCACGAGTCTGTGCCGCTCGAGCGGAAGCACGAGACGGGCGAGCGTCGCACGCTGGAGCTTGGGCGGAAGAACTGGCTGGTGTTCGTGCGATGATGAGTAGACGATGAGCGCGCCACCCGGTGTGAGCGGAAGCGTGGCGGCGATGCCGGCATCGTCGAGAGCCTCGGCAGAAACTACCGCGAGAGCTGCTGCGTCTTCGGCGGTCGTCAGAGCCGCTTCCGGGATTGTAGCCGCGAAAGACACGCTATGCCCGAATCCGACCAGCGTTTGCCCCAACCCTTCGAGCAGCGCGACGTCACTCCCTACCAGAATCACTTTTGCCAACGGTCGATCTCCGCGAGAAAGAAAATCGATGTTAACGGGATGGGCCGCTCACATCAATCTGAACAGCACCGACTCGATGATGTCGAGGAGGAAATAAGCCACGATTGGAGTAAAGTCGAACGCGCCCATCGTCGGCACGATGCGTCTGAGAGGGGCAAGGATCGGCTCACTGAGCGCGTAGCTCCACCTGATCCAGCCTGAGTACGGGGAGATTGGGAGCCACGAGCTGATCACTCGCACCACCAGCGCGACCTTTAGGACGGTGAAAGTCCAGCTCACGAGCAGATGGAAAATCCCGGCCGCCCCTTCCTGCGATGCGATGATCGAGCGAATCACCTCGAGCTTGATGAAGTCGAGCAGGGTGAGGAGGAGGATTCCTCCGATCACGACTATCGCCAGCGCCCAAAGAGGCGCGGAGGCCGGCGCGCCGCCAGCCCGCACGACTTTTCTCTCTATCGGTGAGATGAACGGGTCCACGCTGGAGCGACAAAATCGAGCGATGGCGTTGAAGGGACTGATCTTCCTCGTGCGCACGGCCCAGTCGAGAACGCAGATCGCCCCAAACACGAGCGCGATGGAAAAGAGCGCGGTGCGCAGCAACTGGGTCGCTGCGTCCGCGCCCGCCAGAAATGTTTCCATCTACTGGAGCGTGGGTTTCATGTGCAGCTCCTTCACGAGGAACGCGAATCTGTCGGCAGCTTCGTCGATCTGCTTGGTAGTTGGCTTTCCGGCGCCGTGTCCCGCCTTGGTCTCGATGCGAACGAGGATCGGGTTGGGACACGCCTGTGCCGCCTGCATTGTCGCTACGAACTTGAACGTGTGTCCGGGCACAACGCGATCGTCATGATCCGCAGTAAACGCAAGCGTCGGCGGATAGCACGTACCCGGCTTGATATTTTGCAGAGGGGAATACGCTCTGAGAACCTTGTACTGCGTGGCGTCGTCCGAAGAGCCGTAGTCGGAAGTCCACGCCCACCCGATGGTGAACTTCTGGAAGCGGAGCATGTCCATCACTCCGACCTCGGGAAGCGCTGCTCCGAAGAGATCCGGACGCTGAGTCATCACCGCGCCTACGAGCAAGCCGCCGTTCGAGCCGCCCCTGATCGCCAACTTCGGTGTGGACGTGTATTTCTGGCTGATCAAGTATTGCGCTGCAGCAATGAAATCGTCGAAGACGTTTTGCTTTTTCGAAAGCATCCCTGCTTCGTGCCATTCTTTTCCGTACTCACCGCCGCCGCGAATGTTCGCAAGTGCGTAGATGCCGCCCATATCGAGCCACGCGGCATTGGCCGCGGAGAACGCAGGCGTCTCCGAAATGTTGAACCCGCCGTAAGCATAAAGCAGAGTTGGATTGTTGCCGTCCAGCACGACACCCTTTTTCGCGGTGATGAACATCGGCACGCGCGTTCCGTCCTTGCTCGTGTAGAAGACCTGGCGTGTTTCGTATTTACTCGCGTCGAATGCCACCTTCGGCTCGCGGAATAACTCATTGCGCTGCGAGCCGAGGTCATAGCGGTAGATCGTCGCCGGGTTGAGGAAGGAGGTGAAGCTGTAGAACAGCTCGTCATCGCCCTGCTTTCCATTGATCTCCGTGACGGTACCTATTCCCGGAAGCGGGAGCTGGCCACGCAGAGTGAATCCGCCGCCTGTGACCTGGCCGCCTCTGGAAATGAGCGGTGCCGTGCTCGTATCGTCGTATACGGTCGCCGGATTGCGTTGCTGATCCTGAGGGCGCGGACGGACTTCGCGCGGGAAGTCGCGAGCGCCGCCGCTAAAGAATCGAATGCTCGAGTGCGCGTCCTGGAGATAGTTTCCAACCACCTCGTCACCCGCCATCGTCGCGCTCACCAGCGCGTCCTTGCTTTCGCCCACGATGGTGTTCCAGCGCTCTTCTCGCGGATTGTCGATGCTGATCGCGACGATGCGACCGCGGGGAGCGTTGCGATCCGTCCTCACGTAGAAGATCGTTCCCCGGTTTCCGACGAATTCATACTCGGCGTCCAGTTTGTCGATGAGCCGCACGAGTGGGTTGTCTATCTCTGGCTTGCCTGGATTGTCGAGATCGATGAAGTAGAGTCGCGTCCTGACGTCGGTGCCCTGAAACACAGTGATGATGACGTACTGACCATCATCGGTGACGTTCGCGTTGAAAATCCAGTCCGGCTGGTCCGGCTGGTCATAGACGAGCTCGTCGCGCGACTGTGGCTGCCCAACGCGATGATAGTAGACCTTCTGGTTCCGGTTGACGTTGGTCATCACGTTGCCGGATTTCGGCTCGTCGTAGCGCGAATAGAAAAAGCCCTTGTTGTCGTGGGTCCAGGAAAGCCCCGAGAACTTCACCCACTTGAGAACGTCGCCAAGATCGCGGGCGTTGTTGACGTCGCGGACGTGCACCTCCTGCCAATCAGAGCCGCTCGTCGAGAGACTGTAGGCGAGGTAGTGGCCGTCATTGGACGCCGCCTGCCCCGAAACCGCGACCGTTCCGTCGGGGGAAAGCACATTGGGATCGAGCAGCACTCGGGCCGGCGCGTTTCGGCCGTCCCGCACGTAAAGAACGCTCTGGTTCTGGAGTCCCGTGTTCTCCCAATAGAAGTAACGGCCGCCCTCCTTGAACGGCGCGCCGTAACGCGGATAATTCCAGACTTGGGTCAGCCGATACTTGATTGCGGTTCGCTCGGGAACCGCGGCGAGGAAACTTTGTGAGAGCCGGTTCTCGGCTTCCACCCACGCCTTGGTCGCAGGAGCGTCGGTGTCTTCGAGCCAGCGATATGGATCCGCGACGCTGTCGCCGTGATAGATGTCGACCTGGGTGCCGCGCGCCGCGGCCGGATACGCCAGCGGCGCGGTCTGGGTCTGCCCCGCGGCTGTACCCGCCACGATGGTGAGCAAGGACAGGGACGAGCGCAAACGAATGCCATGCATGGTGAAGGACCCGCGATTGTAGTGGTTATGATGTACTGCAATCTACGACGCTTCGCCGGTTAGGTTCCACTGGCGATCAATTCTTCGAACGGACGGTGAGCTCAATGGCGAAAGTCGGACAAGGCGCGCACGAGGACAGGCGCTATTGGTTGATCAAGTCGGAGCCGGGAACTTTTTCCTTCGACGATCTCTGGAATTCTCCCGGACGCACGAGCCACTGGGATGGGGTGCGGAACTTTCAGGCTCGCAACTTTCTGCGCGACGAGATGAAGAAAGGCGATCTCGTCTTCTTCTACCATTCGGGCGCTGATCCCGGAATCGTGGGCATCGCAGAGGTCGTGAGGGAAGGGTATCCTGACTCAACGGCGCTGGATCCCAAACACGCGCACTACGATCCGAAGAGCAAAAAGGACCAACCGATCTGGTTCATGGTCGACGTCCACGCAATCGAACGCTTCCCGAGACCAATCTCCCTCGGTGAGATGCGGGCAAAGCCCGAGCTCGAGGGAATGCATCTCCTCAGGAAGGGAAACCGGCTCTCGGTCCAGAAAGTTGGGGCGGCCGAATGGAACGCCGTGGTAGCGATGGCCAAGAAGACAGAAGGCGGATAGAGTTGAGTCTGGTGCGGTGATCGGGGGAGGGTGTTACCTGCCGGCCTGCTCGTTCTTCCCTCTCCTATGACGCCCGCGCACCCACTCATTATAGCCCCCGGCAAGAATCGACTCCTCGCAGCCCATACATCCGGCTTGGAGCGGCACGCGGGGTAGCAGATGAGTGATCCCGTCAAAGTCCTCGTGGCGGGGTTACCCGCGGAGATGGTCCGCGAGATCGGTCTGAGGCTCCGCGACGTCGCTATCTCCGATTTCGACAACGCGCAGCAGATGGGCCGTGCGGCCGCCCGCGGCGAGGCTCGGCTCGTCATCCTCAGCGACTCCTTTCCCACCGAGGACGCGATCTACGTGGCGCGCCGCGCGAAAGACGCGAGCGACGACATGCGGGTCGCTTACTGCATCTCGATGCAGCAGGCGGAAAACGCACTGCGCGCGCTCAAGGATGTTCACGTCGACAGATTCTTCCTCGCGCCGGTGGACATGGATGAGATGCTGCACGAGCTGGCGAAGATCTGCGGCGTCGAAATCGTGGCGGCCGAAGCTACACACGGTGCGCACATCGCCGCGGCGCTCTCAGATGCGTGGGACCGCGCGCGCCCGCCGACGTTCGAGAAAATCGACAAGCTCGACGACGCAGCGATCGCGCTTCTCGAGAACGCAATCACGCGCGAGATCCAGACCGCGGCTGCCCGCGACACTTTGGCCGTCGGCGAGGTCGCCACGCGCTTCGGATTCCAGAAAGCGGCAAACGTGGCAAAAGAAGTCGCGGAGAAGTTTGCCGCCGACAGCCTAACGCCGGCAGACGGGCTGCCGCTCTCGGAGCAGCTGCTTTCTCTGCGCCAAAACCTCATGGCTCCCCTACCAACACCTCCGGCGCCCGCGGCCGCGTCGGCCCGCAACGGCGCGACGCCCTCGACCGCGGCAAGTGCCTTCGAGGACTCGAAGTTCGCGGGTCGCAGCATACTCGTGGTGGACGACGAACCAATGATCTCGCGCGGCCTTAGCTCGCTCCTCGCACGACGCGGACTGACGGTTACCACCCTGAACGATCCACTTCGATTCTGGAGTGTGCTCGACGAATGCAAGCCGAATCTCATCCTGCTCGATCTCGAGATGCCCGGGTTGAGCGGCACGGAGCTCTGTCGCGTCGTAAGAAACGACCGCCGGTGGAGCGCTCTGCCCGTGATCTTTCTGACTGGTCACACCGATCAGGCGAGCGTCAGACGGATATTCGCTGCTGGAGCCGATGACTATGTGGGCAAGCCGTTCGTGCCCGCCGAGCTCGCGATGCGCATCGAGAGCAGGCTCACCGGACAAAGGGCGCGACGCACGCCCCTCGAGACCGATCCGCTCACGGGCCTCGCAACCGGTGGCAAGGCCACCGAGCTGATAGAGCGGTTTCTCCGACTCGCGCGCAGGAAAGCGGATCCATACTCGATCGCCGTGCTCCAGGTCGACGACTTCGCCGGCATTGCCTCCACCTTCGGACGTGTCGCGGGAGAAGCAGTTCTGCGCTCTATCGGCGAGCTGTTGCCGAAATCGTTTCGAAGCGAAGACGTTGCGGGTTGGTGGGGTGGTGCGGACTTCACCATCGGGATGTACGGAAGCGCCAAGGAGCAATCGGCCATCAAGCTCACCCAGATCTGCGCAAAAATCGCCGCGCAGAATTTCCTCACCGATGATGGCCGTCAGGTCCACGTGTCGTGCACCGCTGGCGTTGCCCAATACCAGACGGACGGAGATACCGTCCCCGCGTTGTGGGACGAAGCACTCAAAGCCCTTCAGCTCGTGCGCAGCACCGGCGGAACTTCCAAAGTTGGAATCGCGGGCATCAATCTCACTGGGGCACTCACACGCCGGGTCGATGTCGCCATCATCGACGATGACAGCGCCCTGGTGTCGATGCTGCAGCACGCCATGGAGAGTCGCAGCCTCCGCGTCGCCGCGTTCGCTGACGGCGAGACAGCCGTAGCAGCCCTCACCGGAAATCCTCCCGAAGTTCAGGCGTCGGCGATTCTGCTAGACGTGGATCTTCCCGCGTTGAATGGGCTCGACGTTCTGCGTCGGCTCAAAGCCGGAGAGGTCACGAGGTTGAGTAGCGTCGTCATGCTCACTGCGCGAACCGGCGAGCGTGATATCCTCAGCGCGCTCGAGCTCGGCGCCGTCGATCACATCGCAAAGCCGTTCAGCGTGCCAGTGTTGATGCACAAGGTGCGCACAGTGCTCAAGCAGGGCCAGACATGGTAAGCGAGCACCTCCTCAACATCGTCATGCTCATTGAGGTCGGTCTGCTCGCGCTCGGGGTGGGTCTCTTCTTCATGCACGGCGTGTGGCTCTACCTCTCTGGGAAGCGCCTGCTAAGACTGACCACTACGGCGCGAGAGACACTGGCGCGCCTGGTAACGAGCGGCTTCATCAACGTCGAGGAAACTGAGTCGCTCAAAGAGCTGCCGCACGATGTTCAGGTGATCGCGTTTCTCGAGATCTCGCGGAATCTCAGCGGAGCTGGGAAGGAGAGACTGCGCTTCATAGCTGTCCAGGTGGGATTGGTCGATCGGGCTCGCAAGCTGTGTGAGAGCAGATTCTGGACACGCCGACTTCGCGGTGCGCGGATTCTCTCTCGAATGGATGTCCCAGACCCGCTGGTCGAGAAGCTCCTGGGCGATTCCCACCCGGCGCTTCGCGCGCAAGCCGCCGAGTGGGCCGCTGCACAACCGTCGCTTTCCGTAATCTCGGCGATGCTCGTGCTGCTCGCGGATCCCGCCACCCAGGCGCGATTCGCCGTGCAGAACGCACTGCTGCGTATGGGCGGCGTCATCGCGGCGCCGCTCGCAGCATTTCTGGAGACGCATTCGGGTCGAGCGGTAGAGGCCGGACTGCGCGTGGCCGAGTCGCTCGCGGAGCCGAGCTTCGGTCCGGCGGCTCTGAATCTCTCGCGCAACGAAGACGCAGGAATCCGCGTCGCCGCCGCGCGACTGCTTGGAGCCATCGGCGGCGCGCCGGTAGCAGAGCGCCTAACCGAGCTTCTGCGCGACGAAGACCCCAGCGTCAGGGCCGCATCTGCGTACTCACTGGGCAGAATGCAGCACTGGCAGGCCGCGTCCCAGCTTGCGGAATGTCTGCGAGATTCGAAGTGGCGGGTGCGCCGCGATGCGGGGCTTGCACTCCGAGCGATTGGTGCTCCCGGCGCCCTGTTCCTGCGCCGCGCGCTCAAGGGCGACGACCGATTCGCGGCAGACATGGCCCAGCAGATTCTGGATCTTCCGATGGCGGCAACCGGATGAACGATATCCTCGCCCCGATCGTGAGTCAGATACTGGTCAAAGGCCAGTTCGCCGTGCTGCTCTACTTCCTCGGCGTCAATGGCTGGTATCTGGTCCTGCTCGTCAGCTCGCTCGTCGAGCTGCGGCGTCACATGCTGCTAATTGCCGACGAGAGCCGTCACCTCTTGCTCAGCTCGACGCTCTCGCCGACGATTTCCATCCTCGCGCCGGCGTACAACGAGGAATCAACCATTGAGACGAGCCTCCGTGCGCTGCTCGCACTTCAATATCCGAATCTCGAGGTCATCGTGATCAGCGACGGCTCGAGGGATCGCACCATGGATGTGCTCACCAAACAGTTCGATCTGGTGCCGGTGAAAACGATCTACGAGCAGCGCATCAAGACAAAGCCTGTGCGCACTCTGTATCGCTCCTCGGCGTATCCGGCGCTCGTGGTCGTCGACAAGGAAAATGGAGGGAAAGCCGACGCGCTCAACGTCGGGCTCAGCTTCGCCCGCGGCGAGCTCGTTTGCGCGATGGACGCGGACACTCTGATCGAGGCCGACGGTCTGCAGCGAATGGTGCGGCCCTTTCTCTATGCGACCGACGTCGTCGCGACCGGCGGAACGATTCGCGTGGTGAATGGATCGGAGGTCAAGCACGGCCGCGTCTTCAGGACCGCCGTTCCCACCAATATGCTGGCCGGAGTCCAGGTGGTCGAATATCTCCGTGCTTTTCTCTTTGGCCGACTGGGATGGAACCGATTGGGAGGGAACATCATCATCTCCGGCGCGTTCGGGCTGTTTCAGCGCGAAGCGGTCTTGAGCGCCGGCGGATATCTGCACGATACGGTCGGCGAGGACATGGAGCTCGTACTTCGTCTGAAGAGACTTTCGTACGAGCGCGGCGGCCCGGGGAAGATCGCATTCGTTCCCGACCCAGTGGCCTGGACCGAGGTGCCGGAATCGGCCGATGTGCTCGGCCGCCAGCGCGACAGGTGGCATCGCGGATTGGCGGACGTTCTCTGGCGTCACCGAGGCATGCTTTTCAATCCACGCTATGGAATCACGGGTCTTTTCGTTTTTCCGTACTACGCGTTCGTTGAGTTGCTGTCCCCCGTGATCGAGCTCGCAGGTCTCGTGAGCCTCGCGATCGGTCTCATCTTCGGTGCAGTCGACTGGCGATTCGCCGGACTGTTTTACCTCACGGCGTACGGGTTGGGCACAGCTCTCACCGCGTTTACGCTGATTCTCGAGGACGTGAGCTTCCACCGCTACGAGACGTTCCGCGATCGCGCCCTGCTTTTTTGGTGGGCGCTTCTGGAGAATCTCGGCTACCGGCAAGTCACAGTGTACTGGCGGCTGCGCGGGCTTTGGAAATTTCTGCGCGGTCGGAAGGACTGGGGCAAAATGGAGCGCAAGGGCTTCCGACCTGTTCCGGCCTCGGAGCCACGGCCGTCGTAGCGGTGACTTGCTCGCCAATGAGATTCTTGCCAATCTCTGTGACGATGAAAGCACACAACCCGGATAGGTCCCTTCGTCGCTCTCCGGCGATGCTTACGGCTTGTATCGCGGCTTTGAGCCTGGCGTGCACCTCGCGGCAGCCGTCTATCGAGCTGAGCTCGAGCGATTTCGATTTGAATCCGCTGGTTGGCGTCTGGCGCGGCAACTACAACAGCAGCCAGACCGGGCGGAGCGGAACAATCGCATTCACATTGCGCGCGGGTGAAGGAAGCGCGTCGGGCAACGTTGTTATGATCCCGCGTCCGGATTCGCTGCTCACGCAGGAGGAACGCGCGGCGTTGACCAACATCGCGACGCAGGATTCCTCGGTTCTAAAGATTCATTTCGTCAGAAAGGAGGGCGGCAGTCTGAGCGGCACCCTTGACCCGTATAGGGATCCCGATTGCGATTGTCCGGTGACGACGACTTTTCAGGGCGCGTTTGTAGACGCGGCTACAATCGAAGGCACGTTCACGACGATTCCATCGACTCCAGGACGGAGCGTCACGGGCGGAAAGTGGAGAGTTGCTCGCGTGAAGCGATTGTGAGGTGGCAGCTATCTCCGCACCAGGACCAGAGCCACCATGTTCAAACCGCTCTCGGCGAGAACCAGGTTGCCTTCCTTCGTCGGCATCATGTTGCGCACCACACCGCCACCGCCCGGAATCTTCCACGTCTGAAATTTCTCGGTCTTTGGGTCGAAGCGAACCAACGCGTTCGGCTTCGTGGCGCTTTCGACGTACCAGATAACGCCGTTCGTGAAAGTGATGGCATAAGGACGCGATTCGGGTCCGCTGGGTGACGGCCACTCTGTGGACTTGCCAGTACTTGGATCGAACCGTCCCAGATAGCCGCGCGAATAGTCCGAGTACCAGAGTACATCATTGTTGTCGATGGCGACGCGGCGCGGACGCGTCGCCTCATTCGGCAACGTGTACTCGTGGATCTCCATGGTGTTAGGATCGATGCTCGCGATCTTGTTGGCGCCGAACTCGACGAAGAACGGCACTCCCTTCGACGTCACGACCATTCCATATGGATTCGATCTCGGCGTCGGCGATGAGACCACTTTCACGGCACCCGTCCTCGTATCGAGCCTGCCGACCATGTTCGCGCCTTGCGCGGTGAACCAAAGCGTTCCTTTCTGATCGAAGATCGGCGTGTGCGGATCGCGTGCACCGGCTGGCAACGGATACTCCGTGATGTGGCCCGTCTTCGGATCGAGCTTTCCGATGTAACCCTTGGAGTTTGCGGTGAACCAGATGTTGCCATCCTTGTCGGCGACGAGACCGTGCGGGCCGGAGCCCGGCGTCGTCACCGGATACTCTTTGATCTGTCCGGTGTTCGTATCGACCCTACCGAGCTTGTTCGCGAACATTCCGGTGTACCAAAGCGCCCCGTCGGGAGTCGCAAGCGGATCGTGCGGCCTGGAGCCCTTGGTAGGGAGCGACCATTCCTTGAACTCGACCGACGCCGGTCCTTGAATCATCACCGGGACGGGTTTCGGCTTCTCGGGGAAGTGAGTTGCGAGGTAGGTCGCCACGAGGTCGGACTGCTCCCTGGGCAGATCGACCATCGTGCTGAACACCCCCTGCCACTCCGTTCGCGTGTATCCGTCGCTGGTGATCATGCCCAGCCCATGGCACTGCGAGCAGACGCTCTGGACGATTTCTTTTCCGGGCCCGTCCGGCAGGCTCACCGCTGCGCGCGTTCGTCCCTGAGACAGAGCGGGTAACGATACTGCGGAATAAAGACAGATCGAAACGAACGAGAGCGTAATGTGAAGCTTCGGCATCGCTCACCTCCGTGGAGAATTCTAGTCCTCTCGATCGTCGTGAGTGGCGATCTCCAGATGAAAACGGTGCAGGAACCGGTGTAACGCCGGCGCCAGCAATACACCTACCATAGTAATGAACGTGACGCCGCTGAAGAGAGCGTAGAGCCCAGCGAAGACGTGCAGATGGCCCATTCGCGCGGTGGTCAGACTGGTTGGATCTGGTGGCGGACCTTCACCTGACAGAATCATCGCCGCGTAGTAAAACGATTCGAGCCAGGTCAACCCGCCGAATGAGTGGTAGCCGGCCATCCCGATGAACAGACCTCCGCCGATAACGGACGTCGCGATGGTGAAGTTTCGCACCATTTTGCGGATGAAATGCCTCCGCGGAGGCATCGCCATCAGTCCTTCGGAACTCGCGGCCATCCCCGCTACCCTTCTCGTGAACGCCATCCTGCTCCTGGTTTCGCGCCACCAAGTATTTGATCGCTACGCGTGCACCGGCGCAAGACCGCGCACGATTCTCACTCCCCGGGTCGTTGCACTAAATTGGATGTAGTCAACTGGAGACCAGAATGCCGAAGACCGGTACCACTGCCGCACCCGCCAGAAAAAATACTTCTAAAACGCCACCCTCTGCTCCACCAGGCGCGTCGTCGCCGCCCAAAGGGAGCGGGCTCGAGATAAGAGACACCCGCACCAACAAGACCGCGACAATACCGATCGCCGATCACGCGATTCGGGCCGTCGATCTCAAAAAGCTGAAGACAGACGAGCCCGACGATCCCGGCCTCATGAGTTATGATCCGGCGTTTCTGAACACCGCGTCGTGCCGTAGTGCCATCACGTTCATCGACGGCGAGAAGGGAATACTTCGCTATCGTGGATATCCAATCGAGCAGCTCGCGGAGAACGCGACTTTTCTCGAGGTCGCCTGGCTCCTGCGTCACGGCGAGCTGCCGAGCCAGCAGGAGTACGATCAGTTCGTGCACGACATCACGTTCCATACCTACGTGCACGAGAACATGCGGAAGTTCCTGGAGGGTTTCCGCTACGATGCGCACCCAATGGCGATTCTCAACAGCTCGATCGCCGCGCTCGCGTCGTTCTACCCATCCGCGCGCAACATCTTCGACGAGACCGAGCGCAACATCTCGATCATTCGCTTGCTCGCGAAGACTCCGACCATTGCGGCGTTCTCGTACCGCCATGTGAAAGGTCTGCCCTTCGTCTATCCCGACAATCGCCTCTCGTACGTCGAGAATTTCCTGTCGATGGTCGCGCGCATGACCGAATCGAAGTACGAGGCCAATCCGATCTTCAGTCGCGCACTCGAGATACTGTTCATCCTGCACGCCGACCACGAGCAGAATTGTTCGGCCAACGCCGTTCGCGCTGTAGGATCGTCGCACGTCGATCCGTTCTCCGCGGTTTCGGCCGGCGTGGCTGCGCTGTTCGGTCCGCTCCACGGCGGCGCGAATGAGCAGGTGCTCCGCATGATCAACGAGATCGGTAGCGTGAAAAACGTCCCCGCTTTCATCGAGGGCGTGAAGGGCGGGCACGGCGGACGCCTGATGGGATTCGGCCACCGCGTCTACAAGAGCTACGACCCGCGCGCCAAGATCGTGAAGAAGCTCGCCGACGAGGTGTTCAAGGTGGTCGGCGTCGACAAAGATCTTGAGATCGCACTTGAGCTCGAGCGCATTGCGCTGTCCGACGACTACTTCGTCTCACGCAAGCTGTATCCGAACGTCGATTTTTACACCGGGCTCATCTACCGCTCCATGGCGTTCCCGACCGATTTCTTCACGGTGCTGTTCGCGATCGGACGCATGCCCGGCTGGCTGGCGCAGTGGGAGGAGATGCTGCTCGACAAGGAGCAAAAGATCGCCCGACCCCGACAGATTTACATCGGGCCGGGAGAGAGGCCGTACCGGACCAAGCTCAAGAAAGCGGCGAAGCAAACTCCGTAACGCCTTCGGCGGCGAGCAGCGCTTTCTTGACGCCGGGCAAGCCACTGTAGCCTCCGATCGATCCGTCGCTCATGACGACGCGATGGCAGGGAACGACAACCGCTACGGGATTCGCGCCGCATGCCTGCGCGACCGCACGAGTTGCCTTCGGCCGATTGATCGCCTGAGCGACATCGAGATAAGTCCGCGTCTTCCCGGCGGGAATCGCCAGGAGCTGACTCCACACCTCCCTCTGAAATTCCGTCCCCTGAAGATCCAAGGGGAGAGAATCGTCAAGCTTTTGCCCAGTGATTCGCGCGAGCACGGTATCGAGAGCCGGCTTCAGTCCAGCGTCGTCCCTCGCTAGCTCTGCTTTCGGAAAGTGGGCGCGCAGAGAGTCTTCCGCGCCTTCCGCTGATTCTCTGAGCGTTATCGCACAAACTCCCTTGTCCGTCGCGGCCACGAGCACGCTGCCGAGGGCGCTGGCACCGGTGGTAAATCTTATCTCCGTTCTCATTTTCTCCTCACTCGTTAAAGCTAATGATGGAGCCGGAATCGCAAACAGGCGACATCGAATAGGCATACTCCAGCGCGCTTTATTTCACGATGGGATACCACGGGCTGCGAGCTGCGCGTGACTGTCGGTTGTCCCCACCCGGGGAAAAAACGTCGCGTCGGAGTGACGGTGTACTGAGTTAAGGCCGCCCACCTCAGTGACTGGAGCGGTATCCCGGGCCTCTCAGGGCGCGTCCCGGAAGTGCGGCTGTTGGCTGACCGCCGTCAATGACTGGAACGCCGTTGACAAAAACGTAACTGACTCCGGTCGCCACTTGCGCGGGATTCTCGTAGGTCGATCGATCGATGATCGTCGCCGGATCGAAAACGGTGATGTCCGCGAACATGCCCGGCTTGAGTAAGCCGCGGTCGTTGATCCCGACGCGCTGCGCCGCAAGCGAAGTCATTTTTCGAATAGCGAATTCGAGAGTGATTACTGAATCCTCTCGCACATAGCGTCCGAGAATCCGTGGAAAGGTTCCAAACGCGCGCGGATGCTCCCGCTCCGTGAACTGTCCGGTCGAGTCAGGGCTCAGCGCGCCAGCATCCTGGCCGACCGACACCCACGGCTGCTTCATCACGTAGCGGAGTGCGTCCTCGTTGAACGAGAAGTAAATCGCGCCGGTCTGTCCTTTGTCTCCGATCAGGATGTCGAACGCGGCATCATACGCGTCCTCACCGCGCATCTTGCCGATGTCGGTCAGCAACATTCCCTGATACTTCTTCAGCGAATCCACTCCGACATCGTTGATCATCGTTCGCGCGGCGCTGCGAAGGCCCTGCGCGCTGTCCTGGCCGAGCTCCATCTTGAGCCGCGCTCGGACAGCGGGATCTCTGAGTCGCACGATCATCGAATCGGGGCCACCTTCCTGCACCCAGGTATTGAGCATCGCGGACAACCCGGTCGCGCTCGCGATATAAGGGTACTGATCGGCGGTGATGTCGACTCCCGCCGCGCGCGCCGAATCGATGAGCGCGACCGCCTGCTTCATCTGCTCAAACGTCCGCGACTTGATGTGTCTGATCTCGGCCCAAGTTCCCGCTGCGGATGCGATGCGTATGGTTTCCCGAATCGCGTCGATCAGGCCCGCACCTTCGCTCCTGATGTGCGCAGCGTATCCACCCTTGTACGGCGTCGCGTATTTCGTAAGCGCGATGAGCTCGTCGGTCGAGAAGAAAGTGCTGGGCAAATAAATCAGGCCTGTTCCGACGCCAAACGCGCCGTCACGCATCGCTGAATCGATCAGCGCACCCATCTGCTTCATCTCGGCGTCTGTTGGATGGCGCGTCAGCTCGCCCATGACTGCTTCACGAACGGAGCTCGTGCCGACGTACGTGCCGAGGTTGATGGCGGTGCCGTTCTTCTCGAGATAGGTGAAGTACTCACCGAGCGAATGCCACGGGTACCGCGGGTTGGGAGGCTCACCAAGCACGTTGATTGGCCACGCCGAATGGACTTCGCCCGTGATCTCGCTCGTGATTCCCTGCGTGATCTTGGAGATCGCATGGGGCCCGCGAAGTATCGTGAGCTCCGAATGCCCGAGCATGTCGATGAATCCCGGAGCGACCACCTGATCTCGCGCATCGATAACACGCCGCGCATTCAGTCCCGGAATCGAAGGTCCGACGTATGCGATCCGGTCGCCGACGGTCGCGACGCTACCGCGGTACCAGGGATTCCCCGTCCCATCGACGATGCGCGCGTTGGTGATGAGGACATCGTAGGGCGCTGCTGACGTGCCGCGCGTCGGCGCGGACGCGCACGCGGCGCCCAGGGTCATCGCGAGCGCCGCTAGTGCTCTCTGCAGTCGCATTCGAGTTGTTGTTGGTGGAACGGGTTGTCGAGCTACGAGATCTTCTGTGTCTTCTTCTTGAGGAAGTCCATCAGGATGAACTGGCCGAGGGTCATCGTGTTGGTGAAGTACGCCTTGCCTTTGCTGATCTCGGAGACGCGCTTCACGAATTCCACGAGTGCGCGGTCGCGCGCGAGCATGAAGGTGTTGATCAGGATTCCCGCGCGCCGACAGTTGGCGACCTCGCGCAGCGTCGTCGCGATGACGGTGCTGTCGAGGCCCATCGAATTCTTGTAGATCTGTCCGTTGGGCATCGTCATCGCACTCGGCTTGCCGTCGGTGATCATCACGATCTGACGCATGTCTTTCTTCTGCGCCATGAGCAATCGGCGCGCGAGCTTCAAACCTTCCGCGGTGTTGGTGTGATACGGACCCACCTGTGCCTGGGGCAGCGTCGCCAACGGAATTTCTTCGGCCGAGTCATGAAACAGCACGACCTGGAGCGTGTCGCCGGGGAACTGGGTGCGGATGAGATGCGTGAGCGCGAGCGCGACTTTTTTCGCTGGCGTGAAGCGGTCTTCACCGTAGAGAATCATCGAGTGCGACGTGTCGAGCATAAGCACTGTCGCGCAGGATGAACGGTACTCCGCCTGGCGCACCATGAGATCACCGTAGTCGAGATCCATTGGGACCTCGAGCGAACCCGTACGCGCGAGAGAATTCTTCAGCGTTTCGTTGACGTCCATGTTGAGCACGTCACCGAACTCGTATTCCTTGCTGTAGCCGTCCGATTCGATCCCGGTCGCGAGATGCGGCGTGTCGTGCGACCCGAAGCTCGATTTGCCGAGCGAGCTCAGGATGTGCCGCAGACTCTTGTAGCCGAGAAAGTCGATGCCCTTGTCGGTGAGATTGAACTGGACGCTTTTCGACGCAGCCTGCGCGAGACTTCCGCGGCCAGTAACCGGCTGGTGCCCAGCCGGGACCTGCGGCGGCGCCTGAAGATTCAGGTAGCCTTCGGCCGCCAATTTCTGGATCAGGCTATCGAGCAGCTCGCTCAGCTTCTCCTGCGATTCTTTGGTCCCGTCACCGCGCAGCGCCTCGAGAAGCTCGGGCGTGAACTGCCCGCTCTCGATCAACGCATCGAGAATCGCCTGGCGCAGCGCTTCGACGGAGCGATCCGGCTCCGAGTCGAAGTCATCGAAGTAGGGATTGAAGTTCTGACCGCCGCCCGAGGCAAAACCGGATTGCAGTAGAAAATCAGCGAGCTTGTCGAGTAATGCCTGAAGATCGACCGCGTCGGCAGCTTCCGGACTGAACTTCGAGTAGGTGTGGAAGCGCATGTCTCTAACATACAACCCGGGCACTGGGCATGTATAATCCTGTGCAATGCCCCTGACGCCCGCGCGGCCAGTAACAAAATCCATCAACCCATTCAGGGCGCTCGCGGTCCACCGGAACTTCCGGCTTTTCTGGACCGGCCAGACAGTCTCGCTCATTGGCACGTGGATGCAGCAGGTCGGGCTCGGCTGGCTGGCCTTGCAACTGACAAACAGCGCGTTCCTGGTTGGACTGGTCAGCGCGGCCGGCAGCTTTCCAGTGCTGCTGCTTTCGCTCTACGGCGGAGTCGTTGCGGACAGAGTCAGCAAGCTCAAGATCGTGATCATCTGCCAGGCGCTCCTTCTCACGGAGGCGACGACGCTTTGGTGGCTCACCTGGTCGGGTCGCGTCAACTTTCCGTGGCTCCTCGCGATCACCACGACCGGAGGCTTCATCTCGGCGTTCGAGATCCCGGCGCGACAGGCGATGATCATCGAGCTCGTTTCCCACGAAGACCTCGTCGACGCCATCGCACTCAACTCGGGTGGATTCAATCTGGCGCGGATAGTCGGACCTTCCATTGCCGCAGTTGTTCTCGCGAAATTCGGTCTCGCGTGGTGTTTCGGGATCGACGCTCTGAGTTACTTCGCGGTGCTGGGCAGTCTCTCGCAAATCAGGCTGCCGAGAGGGACTCCGATCCAGCATCTGGTTTCGCCCTTCGAGCAATTGAAGCAGGGCCTGAACTACATCCGCGGCTCACGCTCGGTGTCGGGGCTCATGGGAATCGTCGCGGTGTACTCGATATTCGGATTTCAATATCTGACGATGATGCCGGTCATCGCGCGCAATGTGCTGCACACGGGTGCCAGCGGGTACGGATTGCTTTTGACTTTTGTGGGAATTGGCGCCTTGACTGGAGCGCTCTCGCTCGCCGGGCTCGGCGCGCGGATAAGGCGCGGCCGCTTGTACAACGTGACGGCGTACGCGTTTCCAGTGCTAACGATCTTGTTCTCTCTAACGCGATCCATCCACCTCGCGGCGGTGGTGCTCGTCTTCATGGGACTCACGATGCTGATCAACGGCGCCTTGGCGAATGGAATTCTTCAGTCGGTAGTCCCCGACGAGCTGCGGGGACGAGTGATGGCGACCTACATCTTCGTGTATGTGGGCTTCACTCCGATCGGATCGTTCCTGGCCGGCGCTCTATCGGACGCGATCGGAGTAGAGTGGGCGATTCTGAGTGGCGGCGTGATCATGCTCGCTTACTCCGTCTGGGCTTTTCGCAATTACCCCGAGGTGAGGGCCGTTTAGATCGGAGCTTCGCCTAGCCGATAGCGTGACCGCGGAACATGAAGAACACCGCGCCCATGATGCAGAGCGCTGCCCACAAGAAATCCAGCCGTGGCGGCTGACGCATGTAAAGCACCGCGAACGGAACGAACACCATCAGCGTGATCGCTTCCTGGAGGATCTTCAGCTGCGGAAGACTCAATTGAGTCGCGCCGATGCGGTTGGCGGGAATCATGAACATGTATTCGAAGAACGCGATGGACCAGCTCAGTACGACAGCGACGTACCACTTTCTGTCGCTCAAGTTCCGAAGGTGCGCGTACCAGGCGAACGTCATGAAGATGTTCGAGATGACGAGCAGTGATGCCGTCTTGAGGAGAACCATAAAAGAGGCGGGAAGAGGGAGGCGGGAGGAGAGAGGCGGGAAGAGGTCGTTGAGCGCATATCACCGGCGACGAAGATCGTGTTGTCGATTGGTCCTCTTACGCAGCGCCCCAGAACAGCCCGTACAGAAGTATTGCGAGCACGAGCGCCGTAACAGCGATGTACAATCGGTCGCGCTGGAGAATGAAGGCGCCGAGCGTGAGCGCGACACGAGCGACGGGTGTTGCGATCAGAAGAACGAGCCCGAGCTGAACGATCGCTCGGCTGTCACCGGAAAGCACGCCATGTGCGATCGAGCCGACACTCTTGAGAAGCGGATCTTCACCCCTGAATTGCCTGAAGTTCGGGGTGTTTCTCCCGTAGTGCGACAGGACCATCACTCCGCCGACAAGGACGACCAGCGCGGCGAGAAGCACCCCCGCCCGGAGCAATCGCCCGATCACGAGCTCTACTCGTTCGTCGCCCGCATTGCGTACGACAACAGGCTGATTGCGATTTGCGCCGCTGGTCAAAGCACGCCCCTCACGCCCTTGTACAGCATCTCGATCGCGAGAATCACGACTACCACTGTGAAGATTCGTCGTAGCCAGAGTGTTCGTGCGCCGGCGAGAATGCGGGCGCCAAGCAGTGCGCCGGCGAGAACACCGAGCATCACTGGAAACGCGAGTACGGGCTCAATGTATCCGCGATGGAGATAAACACCCGCGCTAGCAGCGGCGGTCACTCCGATCATGAAGTTGCTCGTCGTGGTCGAGACCTTGAATGGCAGCTTCATCGTCCGATCCATGGCGAGCACCTTGACGATTCCCGACCCGATACCGAGCAGCGCCGACAAAACACCGGCGACGAACATGAGAGCGAAGCCGCCTTTCACCCCTTGAACCGAGTAGGCACGCAATCCGTCAGGCGCCGGGTACGTCGAGCTCAGACGGAGTCGGAGCGCGAGAGGATCAGACGGGAGATCGGTGACATGGTCCTCGTGGGATTGCATCGAGCGAAAGGCGGTGTAGAGAAGAACCAGCCCAAACAAAACAGCCAAGGCGCCGGTTGGAATGAATCCGGCTACCGCCGCTCCCGTCAGCGCCCCGATCGTCGTCGCCACCTCGAGGAAAATTCCAACCCGCACGTTGGTGAAACCCTCGCGCACGTAGGCAGCGGCCGCTCCGGACGATGTCGCGATTACCGAGACGAGCGACGCACCTATTGCGTAGCGAAGGTCGATGTGAAAGATCAGCGTCATCATCGGGACGACGACCAATCCGCCGCCTAACCCGGTAAGCGCGCCGAGAAGTCCAGCGCCAAACGCGCCGACGCCCAGGAGCAGCGCCAGCAGTGAGATCGTCATTCGCGCCCGCTGCCGATCACGTCGCTGGTATGCCTTTCTTCACCGCGTCGAGAACCTTGTCGGAGAAGACGTCGATCTCGTCGAGTGTCGTGTAAACGTTGGGCGTGATGCGGATTCCGCGAAATTCGGGATGGATTATAGGTGTGTTCACTATTCGATGCTGATTCAGAAGCCACGCGCCGAGTTTCACGTTGTCGATTCCCTCGACATTGAAGAGGGCGATCGCCCCGGACTGTCTGTCGTCGAGCGGGGTAAGCACCGATATCCGCGAGCTCTCAGCGAGAAGTCGCTTGGCCCAGCGATCGCGGAGGTATCTGAGACGCGCAACCTTCCGGTCACTGCCGATTCCTCTGTGAAACGCGAGCGCCGCAGAAATCGCGTTGTGATTCGCGGCCGGGTGAGTGCCGATCTCTTCGTACTTTCTGATGTCGTTCTCCTGGGTTGCGACGGCAGCCATTAGTGGCCAGAGATTCTTCTGCTTGTCCTTCCGAACGTAGAGGAATCCGGTTCCCACCGGCGCGAGCAGCCACTTGTGAAGGCTCGTACCATAATAGTCGGCCTGAAGGTCGTCGCGCTTGAACGGGAAGTGCGCGAACGCATGGGCGCCATCGACGAATACCTGGATCCCGAGCGGGCGCGCAAAATCGATGATCCGGCGCACGGGCATGATCTGCCCAGTGAGATTCGTGATGTGGGTGACCTCGATGACTTTCGTCCGCGGCGTGATCGCGGCCTTGAACTGGTCCACGAGATAGTCATCCGACGGCGGCGGCACCTTGAACGAGATCTGCTTCACGACGATTCCTTCGCGACGGGCGCGCTGCTCCCACGATGTGATCATCCGCCCGTAGTTCTGGTTCGTGATGACGACCTCATCGCCCTTCTTCAGGTCGAGCCCGAAGATCATGATCTCGTTGGCTTCTGACGCGTTGCGCGTGATCGCCATTTCCTCGGGATCGCAGCCGAACTCACTGGCGAGATCGCGTCTCACGCTTTCGATGCGCGGCTCGAGCACGCGCCACATGTGCTCGACCGGGAGCTCGTTCGAGAATCTCAAATCCCTTATCATCGCCTCGAGGACGTGGCTCGGCGTCGGGCTGCAGCCGCCGTTGTTGAGATTGATCATCGTCCGATCAGAATCGAACGCGCGCTGTATCTCAGCCCAGTACGTCTCATCGTCCGCTACAGAATTCGGAGCGCGATTTCCGGCAATCGCATTCGCGCGGAAGAGGGACCGGATCGCGCGCTCGCGAAAGACCGGCTGCGTCGCGAGTCCGGCCGCTGCCACGCTCGAGAGGAATTCGCGCCTGGTGGTCATCCCGCCTCCTTTGGCTGCAATGAAAGAGCGGCGGTCACGCTGGATGACCGCCGCTCAATAATAGGCCCCCTCGGTTCTCGGAGCGAGGATCGAAGCGCGCTACTGGTACTGAATGTAAAGTGGCTTCGGAAAAAGCATCAAAACTTCCGCCGGGGTGAGCAGCGGGTCGCCTTTCTTCGTGTCGTTGTGGAAGAACAGCTTGAATCCAGTGAATTGAACGGGTTCGGCCTCCACGTACGCACGGTAGGAATCGTACTTGAGCCATGGCTGGCCCCACCCGTCCATGTTGATGACTATCTGCACGCGCGGGTCGAGCTTTATTCCCTTCGCGTTGGTGAGCATCGGTCGAGTGAACCGGTGGACGACGAGGACTTTGGGCGGCAGGTGATACTGCTGCACCAGCTTCGCCAGCAGATCGATCGCGTAGTTCACGTCGGCGGAGCTCATCGTCCCGCGCCTGGCGCCGGGCGGGTCGTCGGTCTTCATCGAGAACTCAGGGTCGAGCGCGAGCATCACGTCGGGTCGCTGGAGGAATGGAACGAGTCTCGGAAGCTCCTCCTGGACGGTGCTGTGTCCAACCTGCACGTCGAGAAAAAGAATCGCGTGCTCTTTTTGCGTCCATCCATAGACCATGTTGATCAGGCTGTCGGTCATGCGGAGGCGGTACTTTCCATCCCTTCCGGGCGCGCCCTGTGCGACGACCGCGATGAGCTGCAGCGCCGGCTCCACTGGGTGCGTCGGGTCCGCTTTCCGCCACTCGGCGATCTTCTCGTCGAAGCGGGCGAGCATCTGATCGGGCGGGAGCTCTCCGAGAATTCCCATCTTCTTCGAAAGCGGATTCCCGTAGAAGGCGACGATTCTGTGCGTGGGGAGGATCGAGCCCGGAAGCGGTGGCGGGGTTTTCACCGGCCAGTCGGTGTTTTTCAGTCCTGCCCTCGCTGCTTTTGCCAGCTCGAAGCTGTCTCTCTTCGTGCGTCCCTTTACGGTTGGAACGGAGATCGGCGGCTCACTTGAAGCGGAATCTTTGCCCGCCGTCGATGAAGTGCTCGATGCGGTGCGATGGGTCGATCCTGGTTTGATTGCGGTCAGAGCCGGAGTCGATCCTGGCTTGGTTGCGGCCACAGTCGGTTGCGCGACGACCGACGGCGGCGCCGAGGTGGTTGCAGCTGTACGTGATGTCGACGACGCCACTTTTTGCGAGTCGGCGGGCACCGACTCACCTGTGGGTGCTGGGCTCGCGTCCTTGCTCGCCGCGCAGGCGAGCGAAGCTCCGGCAAGCCACAAAATCACCGGGAAAAATCTGTATCTATTGAACACCATTGCTCACTTCAGCTTGTGTGGATGAGTTTCTTCGGAGGGGGACAGCGCCGGAAGGTAATTCATAAATCAGGCCGACGTTGTGACCTGTTGACGTGCATGGCTTGAGTCGGTCCCCTTCTTGCCTTCGGGTTACATTCGGGCTACAATAGCAGAGGTATGTCCGATAAAAACGCCGCGATCCGCGCACTCATCGAGCATCGTTTTCCGGATGCGACACCGGTCACTCACCGGACGGCGGAGCCGGTGGCGACGGGCATCGATGCACTCGACGGAATTCTTCCCGGCCGCGGTCTGCCGCGCGGAAGACTCACCGTCTGGATGCCGCAAGGCGGAGCGACTGCCGTTCTGAGAGCAGCGTGTCATACGACTGTCGACCAGGGCGAGAGAGCTGTCTGGATCGATGGGCTCGGTACTGTGGCAGGTCCGTTCTGGGAAGAGGGGCCAATTCTGGTTCGGCCGCGAACCCGAAAGCATGGACTCCGTGCTGCCGAAGAACTTCTGCTATGCGGAGGATTCGCTCTCGTGGTGATCGCCGGTATCGAGCCCAAAGGCACGGAGACGGTGCGGCTGTCACGCGCCGCGCGGGAAGGAGGAGGTGCGCTCGTGACTCTTACGTCCCACGCATCGATGGCGAGTCTGCGAATGACGTCGCAGATCCTGCGCGAGTCTTATCGCTGGAGAAAGACTCCGTTCGGCGACCCCGCCGAAGCGCAGGAGGTGATGATCCGCGTCCGCGCCCGATCGCTCGGCTGGA
>JBOHTC010000018.1:0-5505 GCA_050733495.1 Gemmatimonadaceae bacterium
GTTAGCGCGCTCCGCAGAGCGGCGGTGAGCTCCTCTGGCGGAGCCGGATCCAGGTGCGTTAGCCAGTCAGGCATTTAGCGTCAGCGAGCGGCGAGGTGCTTCTTGATGATGGCGGGCGCACCCGCGATTGCTGACGCCATTCGCTCAGCATCCGGAATCCCGGCTTGCGCCATGTGGGGCTTGCCGCCTCCCTTCCCGCCGGCCGTAGCAGCAATCTCGCGCATGATCGCATCAGCACGAACGCCTCGGGCGCGAAGATCGTCCGTCACGACGGTCAGCATCGTGTTCTTTCCATTCTCGAACGTGGCCGCGATGACTGCAACGCCGGTTCCGATCTGCTGGCGCAAAGCGTCGCCCATCGCCTGGAGTGCGGCGAGATCAGGCGCGGCCACGGTCGCGGCAACGATTCGCACACCATCGGTCAGTGAGCCCTGATCGACGAGCGACTTGATAGCGCCGCCGCCCCCTGAGCGCATCGCTTCGTCGAGACGTTTCTCGAGTGCGCGGCGCTCCTCGACCAGACTCTGCACGCGCTTCACGGCGTGGCCGGCGGGCGCGCGGGTGAGCGACTCGATCTCGCGCAGCTCACGCTCGTGCTCCCGAAATAGCGCGAGCGCTGCCGGTCCCGTGACCGCTTCGATTCTACGCACTCCCGCGGCGACGCCCGTCTCGCTCACGATCTTGAACAGCGCGATCTCCGCCGTATTCCGAACGTGGGTGCCACCGCATAGCTCCATGCTCAAACCCGGAATCGTGACGACACGCACGACTTCTCCGTACTTCTCGCCGAATAGCGACATCGCTCCCGAAGCGCGCGCTTCCGCGAGCGGCTTCTGCTCAAACGTGAGCTCGACACCGTCGAGGATTCCGCGATTGACGATGCTCTCGACTTCCGCGATTTGCTGCGCGCTCATCGGGCCGTGGTGGGTGAAATCGAACCGGAGTCTATCGGGCGCGACGAGAGATCCGGCCTGATGAACATGCTCGCCCAGGACCTGTCTGAGAGCCGCGTGAAGGAGATGGGTAGCCGAGTGATTTCGCTCGGTGTCGCGTCGCCGATCGCGTGGCACGATCGCCCGCGCTTTGCCGAGCTCCACTTCACCAGTCGCCTTACCGATGGCAGCGATTCGACCGTCGACTCTGCGAACTTCGTCGACGTCGATGTTCCAGCCGTCCCCTTTGATTTCCCCACGATCCGAAATCTGTCCGCCTGACTCGACGTAGAACGGTGTCTCGCGCAGCATTACGGCGATGCGTTTGTCGGGGAGATCGCGTTTGGCGATCACCTCCGTCGCGACGTCGAGCACATCGTAGCCGACGAACCTGGTCTCGCCATCGCGCGGCGTCCAACCGCCGCCTGCGAGGAGATCTGAGCCGACCCCGACTTTCTTGGCGCGCCGTTCATCCTGCGACTGGGTACGCTGCACTTGCAACGCGGCCTCGAATCCAGCGATGTCGACTGAATATCCGCGCTCGCGGGCCATCAATTCGGTGAGATCGATCGGAAATCCAAATGTGTCGTAAAGCTTGAACGCGTCTTCGCCGGAGATTGTGCCGTGAAGCGTGGTCGAGCCTCGCGTCGTTTGTTTGGGCGCAAGCTCGTCGAAGCGACGCATGCCGCCCTCGATCGTGGCGAGAAACCGCTCTTCCTCCGCGCGCGTGGTATCGATGATGTGCTTTGACCGCTCACGAAGCTCTGGATAGACGTCGCCCATCTCGTCGATGACAACGCGAACGACTTCCACGAGCGTCGGCTGGCGACGACCGAGCAGCCAGGCGTGGCGCACTGCGCGGCGCAGGATTCGACGCAGCACATAGCCGCGCCCCTCGTTCGAAGGGAAAACGCCGTCGGCGAGTAGGAACGCGACGGCGCGACTGTGATCCGCGATTACTCGAAACGGCGCGCCGCCTTCTCCGCGGTCGTATTTCTTGCCGACGGTCTTCTCCACTGCGGCGATGAGCGTCAGAAAAGCGTCAGTGTGAAAACCATTCGATTCGCCCTGCATGATTCCGGTGATGCGCTCGAGTCCCGCGCCCGTGTCGACGGACGGCTTGGGCAATGGCACGAGCGAGCCGTCCGCCTGACGATCGTATTGCATGAACACGAGGTTCCAGAACTCGAGGAAGCGTTCGCCCTCCGTTCCTTCGATAAAGGCGTCGCGAGAGAACTCGGTGCGATCGAGCTCGGTCCATTCGCCCTTCGCGCCGGCCGGGAACTCAAAATCTTTGGCGACGTGCGCCATGTCGATAAAGATCTCGGTGCACGGCCCGCATGGTCCGGTATCGGCCATCTGCCAGAAGTTGTCATGCGCGCCGAGACCATAAATCCGGGAGTCCGGGAGCCCGGCGATTTCGCGCCATAGCGCGCGCGCTTCGTCATCCTCCTCGAATACACTGACGCGGATGTGCTCGGCCGGAAGCTTCAATTCCTTCGTGACGAACTCCCACGCGAAGCGACTCGCATCGCGTTTGAAGTAATCGCCAAACGAGAAATTGCCCAGCATCTCGAAGAAGGTCTGGTGCCGCTTGGTGTGTCCGACCTGCTCGAGATCGTTGTGCTTCCCGCCGGCGCGGACGCACTTCTGCACCGTCGTGGCGCGTCGCTTCCCGTTTGGGGGCTGTTCCTGGCCGAGGAAGACCTTCTTGAACTGAACCATCCCGGCGTTCGTGAACATGAGCGTGGGGTCGTCGCCGGGAATGACGGAGGAGCTGGGAAGGACAATATGCCCCTGCCTCTCGAAATATCTCGTGAATTTTTTGCGGATTTCCGACGCTTTCATGCGGGGAAATATACGTGATGAAGTCCGCGGGCTGACCCGCTATCGGTTCATCGCACCGCTAGGCAGTGCAATGCCATTGCAGCAGTCGCAATTGGCGAAGCGACACGCGAGGTGTTACGCCTTGGCGAAGTGGAACAGCCCGCCGAGGTAGGTGAACTCGAGTACGCCGGTGGCAGCAAGGTTTGTGGGGAATACCAGCGTCGGATCCTGGGCCTTGGCGTCGAGGGTGATCATCGACGGTGTATCGACCTCCCACGTTCCTGTGACCTGGAACAGAACTGGATCGGGCGCATTGGCAGTAGCGTCCGACTTGGCAAGCCGGAGAGTGAACTTGCCGTCGACCGTGAGGTCCAGCGTTCCGCTATACACGCGTGTCTGCGATGTCTCGCCGGGCGCCATCTGCGGCAGAACCACCGGCAAAGCTGCGCCGCTAATAGTCTCGAGATTGTACGAACCAGCAACGTACTGGCTGAAGCTCGTGTTTTCGTAAACGGACCTGCAAGCGCCGAACAAACCCACGACGCACAGTGACGCGACGATTCGGGCGGTCCAGCACGCAGAAATGCGCGTCGGCAAAAGACGATTCATTTCCCCTCTGATTGGCTACGATGTAAGACGACCAACGACAGACTTGATTTCGTCGAGGTCGTATCCGCGCCGCGCGAGAAATGCGAAGAGCCGCCGGCGGACGACAAGCGGCTCGAGATTGCCGAGCTGCGCGAGCTTCTTTTTTGCGACGCGTTCGATCACCGCGTTAGGGTCGATCTCTTCCTGCTCGAGGACATTGGCGATCGCGGTCGTCGCCAAATCGCCTTTGATCCCCTTGCGAAAGAGCTCCTGTTGAAGTCGCCGCTTCGAGGCGCCGGTGCTTAGAATTTTGGATCGCGCGTACTGCTCCGCGTACCGCGCATCGTTCAAGAGGCCGTTTTCGAGAAGACGCTCCACCGCATCACCGACCTCGCTCGGCGAATACTGCTTTTGCGCGAGCTTCCGCTCGAGGCTGCGCACCGGGTACGGGCGCGCAGAAAGGAGATTCAGGGCGTAGTTGTACGCGGTAGGTCGAGGCAAGGCACTGTCCAAGAAAAGAAAAACGGCCTGCCGAAAGATAGGCGGGCCGTCTGCTTTAATCAGTCGGCCAGCTCGACCTCTGCCTCGGCGGGAAGCGGTGGCTTGATGCCGAGGACGGTCTTAACCTTTTCCTCGACTTCAGCGAGAAGTGCAGGATTGTCCTTGAGGTACATCTTCGCGTTCTCGCGTCCCTGACCGATTCGCTGCGCGCCATAGCTGTACCACGCACCGGACTTGTCGATTATCCCCGACTCAGCGGCGATATCGAGAACGAGCGACGCGTGGCTTATTCCCTCAGCGTACATGATGTCGAACTCGGCCTGCTTGAACGGCGGCGCGACTTTGTTCTTGACGACTTTCACGCGGACGTGCGAGCCGATGACGTCTTCCTTTTCCTTGACGGGAGCAATGCGTCGAATGTCGAGGCGCACCGAAGCGTAGAACTTTAGCGCCTTGCCACCGGTCGTCGTCTCGGGGTTGCCGAACATCACGCCGATCTTCTCGCGCAGCTGATTAATGAAGATGACGGAAGTCTTTGAGCGCGCGATCGCGCCGGTGAGCTTGCGCAGCGCCTGACTCATGAGACGCGCCTGGAGCCCCATGTGCGAGTCACCCATGTCCCCTTCGATTTCAGCCTTGGGGACGAGCGCGGCAACAGAATCGATGACCACGACGTCGACGGCCCCCGAGCGAACGAGGATCTCGCAGATCTCCATTGCCTGCTCGCCAGTGTCCGGCTGCGAGACGAGGAGGTTCTCGACGTCTACACCGAGCTTCACCGCGTAATCAGTATCGAGCGCGTGCTCGGCGTCGATGTAGGCGGCAACTCCGCCAGCGCGCTGCGCGTTGGCGACGACGTGGAGGCACAGCGTAGTCTTGCCGCTCGACTCAGGTCCGTAGATCTCGGTCACGCGTCCGCGTGGGATTCCGCCGACGCCGATTGCCGCGTCGAGGTTGATCGCGCCCGTGGAGATCGATTCGACGCGAACACGCGCGTCGGGCGAGCCCATCTTCATGATGGCCCCCTTGCCGCAGTTCTTCTCGATCTGAGCAATCGCCAGGTTCAACGCCTTCTTCTTGTCGTCCTGAACCGTTGAAACAGCCATCTCATTCACCCTGTCGTTAGACGTTTATGACCTGGCAGGCAGGTAAGATTGCCCCATTTGGGCACCCGAACAAACTACGAAAATGGCCACCCGAAAGCAAGATTATCTCGAAAGAAAATCGCTCGAGCGTCATCATTTACTCGCGAGAAGAAAAGCGTTCTCGACATGCTGGACGCGCACCTTTTCAGCTTCAAGAATGATCCCGATCACGTCGAAGCGGAAGGTGTCGCCCGGCTGCTGGAACCGCGACATCCAGACTTTCGCAGAGCGGCTGAGCTCGCGCTGCTTCCTCCAGTTCACGGCGCTCACGGGGCCGCCGAAGTCGGCGCTCTTTCGAGTCTTCACTTCGACGAATGCCACGGTACGGCCGTCGCCCTTCTTTTGCGTCGCGACGATGTCGATATCGCGGTGACCGTTTCGGAAACGACGCTCGGCGATTTGCCAGCCGTGGACGTGCAGCCATCTCTCGGCAACGCGCTCGCCGCGGAGTCCCATCGTCTGCCTTGCTGCCGTCATAGGCGCGAACTTAAGCGCTGTTTTGGAAGCGGGAC
>JBOHTC010000019.1:0-10544 GCA_050733495.1 Gemmatimonadaceae bacterium
CGCGCGGTTCAGGAGTATCTGCTCAACGAAGTGCAGGAGGTTTACCGCCTGCAGGGAGTGAAGATCAACGACAAGCACATTGGCGTGATCGTCCGGCAGATGCTGCAGAAGGTGCGCGTACTAGAGAGCGGCGACACCGAGTTCCTCGAGGGCGAGCACGTCGACAAGCAGACCTTCAGGGACGCGAACGACAAGGCCAAAAAGAAGAAGGAGGCGCCGTCGGTGTCAGAGCCGCTGCTCCTCGGAATCACCAAGGCCAGTCTCACGACGCAGTCGTTCATCTCGGCGGCGAGCTTCCAGGAGACGACGCGAGTTCTCACCGACGCTGCGATTCGTGGCGCGCGGGACGAGCTGCTCGGCCTCAAGGAAAACATCATCATCGGTCACTTGATTCCGGCGGGCACAGGCATGTACCGGTATCAGGAAGTGGACATCGAAGGAGCACCGGTGCCGCCCGCACCGGAGCTGCCGCCCGAGCCGACGATCGCCGAGATACTGGCGAGCGATTCGGATACGGACTTCGCGCTGCCGGAGACGGTTCCGGTCGTCGAGGAGATTTAGCGCAAAATCGTGCCAATGCTCTAACGGCGGTTATCCGCCAAAATTGACACCCAACTAGCTGTTCAATTGCGCTTCAGAAACACCTAATGCAGAATCCCCGGACAAGATAAATCGTCCGGGGATTCTTGCATCAGCGCTTTGCTGAAGAGAATTCTTTGACTTCCGTGAGTCGAAGGATGGACCTCTACATATTCTGCGAGGTTCTGGGTGCTGCCGGCATGGCTGCGATGGCGCTTCTGGGCTTTGTCAGCAGTCACAGTGGAGGCCACAGTCACGCCACCGCCGATCCACGACATCGGCGGCAAGCCGTACTCTGTGCAGCACTTGCCGGTCCACAAGGTCACGGACACATGACGGAACTCCGCAGCGCCGCCGCCTTGAAGCACTTCGGACATCGCGCCTGTGATTGCCGACGCGCTCGCGAAAGCGAAGCTGGTGACGATTTCTGGCGATTCAGCTGAGGGAGGCGCAGCGCAATCGGCGACGAGCAACATGACGAGCGTAATTCAGACTGTCCTCGCAGCCCAGCTTGTCTCGAACGCCGGCTTGGACCAAGCCGGCGAAACCCGAGAAACGGCGGAAGACGGGCGCGATAATGGTCGTCGCGTCTCAGCTCCCGCGGTGACGCCGGGACAAACCACTACCGCCGCAAGGACCGGATTTAGATACGCTCGAACAAAGCTCTGTCCCCGAATTGGCGGCGTTAACCGGCGGGCGCCGCGAAATTCGGGTGTTGTCCAACTCAGTTCCAAAGCGTACTTTAGCCGGAAACCTACATAATTGCCCGTTGCGATCCGTCCGAAAGTCGGCCCGGACTGGCGTGGCAAGCTTACGTTGAGGCCCACCCAATGACCCATCGTACAGTTTTACGTTTCTTTACCGCGGTAGCGCTAGCTGGGCTGGCTGTCGGTTGCGGGAAGGACACTCCCGTGACTGCCGATGGCCCCTTCCTGGAGATCGATCCCCTCTTCACCGGGGTTGATCAAGGAGGTACGCAACAGCTGAACGCGAGTTTCGCGGGGCAACCGGCGACAGTGACGTGGGAGACTAGCGACGCAACTATCGCAATGGTATCGCCCGCAGGTGTGGTTTCAGGAATCAAACCTGGCACCGCTGCAGCCACCGCTACACTCACTTCGGACCCAACGAAGAAGCGGTCCGCCAGCATTACAGTTACTGCGGTTGTGGGGACTCGCCTTACTAGCGGAGTCGCAGTTACCGGGCTGAGCAGTAGCACTGATGGCGAGACAGCTACCTACAATATCTTTGTTCCACCTGGTAGCACGAGTCTCTCGGTGGTCCTCTCGGGAGGCACTGGCGACGCGGATATTTTCGTCCAGAAATCGACGCCGCCGCCCACTACGTCGAAGGCGACCTGCGCTTCACAAGGTCCGGACACGAATGAAACGTGCACCATTGCAGCGCCTGCTTCTGGAACGTGGTATATCGTTGTCCAGAGCTTTGTTTACTTCGGAGCCACTCTGACGGCGACGGTGTCACCGTAAGAGCGTGAGTGTTGTCCGGCGACGGGGATCTCGCGTCTGAGATCCCCGTCGTTTTTTTTGGTTTGGTGTATTGCTCCACGCTTGACCGCGACTGCGTACAAGGTCAATATCGAATAGGAAGGTGGTACCGAGGCTTTTTTGCGAACCATGCGGCGCTCGACTCTGGAATTCGAACTTCTCGTCCGATGCGCGCTGGCGTTTCTGGTCGGCCCCGCGGTCCTATACTCGCAGCAATCCTCGGGTACGATCGCCGGTACCGTGCGAGATACGTCGGGGACTGCGGTGACTGGTGCGGAGGTGACACTCAAATCCCCCGAAAGACACGCGATTACCGGGGGATCGGGAGAGTTTCTTCTATCCGGAATTCCGGCTGGGCAGCTAGAGCTTCGTGTCCGCCGACTCGGCTTCAGCCCGGATTCGACTGCTGTCAATGTTCAACTCGGAGTTGTCACTCGTTTGGCGCTGCAAATGACTCCGCTGCCCATTCGGCTTGCGACAGTACAGGTGCTGCGTCGAGCCGAGCCGTACGATTCGCGCCTTGCCGGCTTCAATGCCAGGCTGGAACGAAGAGTCGGTCACTTCGTGACTCGCGAGCAGTTGGATCGAATGAGCTCCGCGCGCTTTGTCGATGCGGTTAGAAACATCCCAGGGTTGCAGCTTCGATCGTTGCGAGGCGGAGGCACTACGGTTTTCCTGCGCGGGTCACACTGTCCCGCCCTTGTATTCATCGATGGCTTTCCGGCCGACGCGGGTACTATGGACCTCGATATGATCGATCTCTCAGGAGTCGAGGGCATCGAGGTTTACTCAGGTTCCGCGACCATACCATCTGAGTTCATGGCAGCTCGTGAGACTCAGGGTTGCGGCGTCGTGGCGATTTGGTCTCGTCCAACCAAGGCGCGCAGGCACCGCATCGGCGGGCTCGGCGAAGTGGATATTGAAAAGCTGCTGGCGGCGCAGGCGGTGTACACTGCTGATCAGGTCGACGATCCCGCGCGGCTCGATCAAGGGACCGCCGTGCCGATCTACCCCGATTCACTTTGGCGGGCTGGCATTAGCGGTCGTGTCGTAGCGGAGTTCATAGTCGACTCAGAGGGGTCGATTGAGGCTGGATCTGTTCGAATAGTATCTGCGACTGATCCTTATTTCATACAGCCAGTAACGGCTGCTCTGGGCGGGGCCACTTTCCACGCCGCGTTACTGAAAGGGAATGCCGTGCGACAGATCGTGCAGCTGCCGTTCCTATTCGTGCCCGGGACGCCGGACTCCGACGCCCCGCCTCCGCGCTAGCTCCGTTTACCGGCCCTGAGACGCTTCCGGCCGCTTTCGATCCCCCCCGCAAAAACTTTCTACTTGTGCCCTTGACTCCCGGATAGCATTTTCTCGCCGACCAAGTACGGTCGCTTGACCTGTACCTTGGCAAATCGGCCCACCCAGCCAATGTCTTCGTCATCAGCCGCGCCCCTTCGCGCCGGCTGCTGCGTTGATTTTGATGGGCGAGCCCATCGCATTCAACAGCGGCAGCGAGGAGAAAGGGAGATGACAAGACTAGCAGGTAAGCGCATCACCACTGCGGTAGTGGCGCTGATTGCGGGGCTGTTCATGGCTCGGCCAGCGCACGCTCAGACGGTCATCACTGGACGCGTAACGAACGAGCAAGGGGCACCGATTGTCGGGGCAAACGTCGCCATTCCGACCCTCTCCGTTCGAACGCAAACCGATGCGTCTGGAAATTACCGGGTCACGGTTCCGGCTGACCAAGCCAACGGGCAGGCTGTTACAGTCACCGGACGGTACATCGGTTTCAAACAGGGCGCGCGTCAGGTAACACTGACGCCGGGGTCCCAGAGCGTGGACTTCTCGCTCGTGGCCGATCCGTTCAACCTTGGCGAGGTCATCGTGACCGGCGTCGCGACCGGAACGGAGCAGCGGAAGCTGCCGTTCACGGTGGCTCACGTGTCCGAGGAACAGGTCAGTCAGGTTCCAGCGGCGTCGCCGGTGACAGCTCTCTCCGGCAAAGTGGCAGGCGTTCGTGTGAGCCTCGGTACCGGAACGCCCGGCTCTGAGCCCGCTATTCGCCTTCGTGGATCTACAAACCTTGCGATTGGCGGGAGCTCCCCGCTCATCATCGTCGATGGAGTCGAAACGAGATCGGGCATCTCCGATATCGACGCCAACGACATCGCATCGATCGAGGTGCTGAAGGGAGCGACTGCCTCGTCCTACTTCGGCTCGAACGGCGCCAACGGCGTGATCAACATTACGACCAAGCGTGGTAAAGATCTGCCAGAGGGAAATGTCCAAGTCATTTCACGGAACGAGTACGGCAACTCCTCCATTCAGCACTGGATTTCGCTCAACACCAGCACTCCTTATCAGCTGAACCCGGACGGCAGCATTTTCCAGAATCCGGGCGGTGGTCGTGTGACCGTCAGCCAGTATATGGACCAGCCGTACCCGACATCCGGTCCCTTTGCGTGGCGCAACCAGCTTAAGGATTGGATGCAGAACGGCACCTTCTACAGCAGCAATGCGCAGGTAGGCATGCGTCGCGGGAACACGAACTTCGGATCCTCGTTCACGACCGACCACAACACGGGTGTGATCCCGCTCCGTCAGGGTGAGTACCGCCAGAACGCGCGGGTTAACGTCGACCAGGGCTTGGGCGACAAGCTGGACATGTCGCTCAGCATGACGTACGCGGCTGTTAAGAACGACACTCACACAACGAATACCGGAACTCCGGACGATTGGTTTGCGCTTATGCAGGCGCCACCTGATGTAAATCTGGCGACTCCATGGAACGAGCCGACTGGCCGGGACACGACGCTTTACTGGCGAGAGCTGCCGAACGATCCAAGCGCGAGAGGAAATCCTCTTTACACACTTGCGTACCAGCGGTACGCCCTCAATCGCAATCGGTTCCTCGGATCCGCCTCTGCCCGCTATCGCGCTCTTAGCTGGCTCAACCTTGACGCCAATTACGGCACTGATAAACTGAGCTCGCGAGAAAAAACCTACGATCCCAAAGGCTTCCAGGATATCGACGGGACTCCTGGGAACGGATCCCTGCTTCGCAACAGCAACGAAGACAATTCCTGGAACAGCCAGGTAGCGGCAACCGCGATTGGCAGGTTCTTCGATGCGATCAATTCGACCACGCGTGTCGCAACGATCTACGAGCAGCGCACAAGCAACTTCTTCCAAACCACTGACAACAAGCTGAACGTTCTGAACGTCCCGGAGTTCGACGCTGGGGACCCGAGTTCGGTCGCGATTACTTCAAACGATCAGCTTGAGCGCAACATCAATTATCTCGGTTCCCAGACTCTGGACATAAAAGACCGCTACATCATCGACGGCATGTGGCGTCGCGATGGTTCTTCGCTGTTCGGATCCAACAACCGCTGGAAGAACTTCTATCGTATTTCGGGTGCATGGCGCGTTAGCGAGGACATACACATGCCAGGCATTCAGGAGTTCAAGCTTCGCGCGGGCCGTGGGACCGCGGGTTTGCGGCCTGGATTTGCCGATCAATACGAGACGTACAGCGTTAGCAACGGCTCGATCAGCAAGGCGCAGGTAGGCAACAAGGATCTGCGCCCGGCAGTTGCGACCGAGGACGAATTTGGGCTCAACGTCGCGTTCCTCAATCGCTTCAATCTCGAGTTGGTCCAGGCAAATCGAATCACGCGTGGCGCATTCCTAGCCGTGCCACTCTCTCTGGCGCAAAACGGCGGTTTCACAAATCAGGTGCAGAATGCGGCCGATGTTTCCGCGAGAACCACCGAGCTCAGTCTGGAGACGGACGTCTTCACTCGGCCTGATATGAGCTACTCGTTCACGCTGACAGGCGATCATACCGCGCAACGGATTGATCACCTCGCCCGCGCGCCGTTCCGCGTTCCCGGCCTTGGTCAGGGGCAGGACATGTTCTATTACAAGGAAGGCGAGCCGTTGGGCATTATGTACGGTGCCAAGTGGGTTCGCAGTTTCGACCAGTTGAAGCAAAATCCCGCAAATGCCGCTGCCGTGGAGACCGACTATACGGTCAACCCCCTCGGCTACCTTGTACTCAAGGCTAAGCCGGGAACGCTCATTCAATTCGTAGACGCAACTGGTCAGAACCAGTTCGTCATCGGAAACGTCAACCCCAAGTTCAACTGGGGAATGGCGAACAATTTCCGGTGGAAGAGCTTCTCGCTGTACGCGCTGTTTGACGGCCAGCACGGCGGAGACGTATACAATTTCACGAAGCAATGGATGTTTCAGGACCAGCGCAGCGGCGATATGGACATGGCCGGAAAACCAGCGGCGGCAAAGGTGCCGTTCTCTGTGTTCACGCAAAGCCTGTATAACGGACTTGTCGCCAGCGACTACTTCGTCGAGAACGACTCGTACGTGAAGCTCCGTGAGCTTTCCGTTTCGTACACTCTCGGTACGGGATTCATGAGAGCCTCAGGACTGGGCCGGCTTGCGAACGGGGCCAAGATCGCCCTCATTGGCCGCAATCTGTACACGTGGACCAAGTACACCGGGTTCGATCCGGACGTCACGGCTGGCGGAGATTTCAACTTCCGCGTCGACGGGTTCCGTTATCCGAATTTCAGGACACTCACCGGTCAGGTGGAGCTCACGTTCTGACCCCCACTATGACATGGAGCGCTAACTAAGATGATGCACATAAAAAAGACATATCCACTTATCGCGGCGGGTGCCGTGCTCTTTACGAGCGCGTGCAACAACCTCGACGTAACTAACCCCAACAACCCCGACGTCGCGCGCGCTCTCGCTTCGCCGAGCGACGTGCAGTCGCTGGCGCAGTCGACCGTGCGCTCGTGGTACATGACAAGCGTTTCTGCCGGGCCAGACGATAACGGTGATCTAACGCCCTATCATTTCGGCTCGGTGACGTCTGATGTCACCACGGGAAACTTTGGAAACTTCGGAATGCGATTCAACAATCTCGAGCCGCGCATCCCCTACGGAAATAGCAGTGCGGGCGGAGATCGCGCGGTTACTGAAACACCCTGGAACTACAATTACGGTACGATCGGAGCAACCAATGACGTACTCCGCGCGCTAAAGGGCGGCCTTTCGCTCGGTAGTGATGACCTCACCGAGCAGTACAAAGAGGAAGCGGAGTTCTCGCAAGCCGCTTCATACACTTATTTGGCCATGGAATTCGACAAGGCCTTCGTGGTCACCGAAAACAACACACCGACCACGCCGCCTACTTTGGTGCCGTACGCCGAGGTAAGGGATTCGACGCTCAGGATGTGGAAAGACGTCATCGCGGCGACAGCAGCGCACAACTACACCTACGCTGTCACCGACTTCCCTCTAAAGGATGGCGCGCTCACATCTAAGCGCATTAACCGCATCGCTAACACTATGGCCGCGATGCTGCTGGCGTATAGCCCGCGAATACCGTCACAGTCTGCGTCAGTGGACTGGGCGGCTGTTGCGGCGTTTGCGGACAAGGGAATTGGAACGGGGTCTGCCGGCGCACCCTTCGACATAGTGGTCGTGGATGATCGCAACACTTGGTGGTCGTACGTTGCATCGTACGGTGACCAGCAAGACTGGATACGGATGGACCACCGGGTGATTAACCGGATGAACCCGTCTGTCCCTCCAAGATATGGCTTCGCGCAGGACGGAGTTACGCCCGACGCCAGTATCCCCGCTCAAGGCACATCCCCCGATGCCCGATACACGACCGACTACGCTTATAAGCCACCGCCGATCGGTGACCCTGCTCGCGGTATCTACATGCAAAGCGTCTTTTATCACAAACGCTATGAGTTCACTGCAGAGTCTCAACCGGGCAAGTTCGCCGGGCCGGTGCCGTACATGCTCGCAGCGGAGAGTGATCTAATCAATGCGGAAGCTTTGATCAGGTCAAACGGCGACCTCAACAAGGCGGCAACACTCATCAACATCACTCGAGTTGGGCGCGGAAACCTTCCGCCAGCGACAGCTGCTGATGGCGCCACTGGTCTCCTCAGCGACATCAGTTATGAGCGCGACGTCGAGCTCACCAACACCAGCGGTACAACTCTTTATTGGCGGCGCGCCGTGACCGACCAACCAATGCAGACGGGGACTGTTTGTCAGCTTCCGATTCCTGCAAAGGAACTCGAAACTCTGGGTCTGCCGGTTTACACCTTCGGCGGAAGCAATCCCTGCTCCTGACGCACCGGCCACTGACCTGAGCGGGCCAGCCACTCCCCAGGTCTAGGTGCGAGATAAATCGGGGCGGATCGTCATGATCCGCCCCGATTTGTTTTGCGTCCTAACCCAAGTCAGTTCGCTAAAGATCCGGGATCAATCAGTGGTTACGGCGGCAATGTGAGGCATAGTAAATGCTGCGCATGTTGGCCGTTCGCCGGCCGACGTAGGATTTGAGAAGCCAAGTTCTACTGGTACTGTTCGAAACCTGCATTCAGGAGGGTCGCCAATGCAAATCTCCAAGAGGCTCGTGCTTAAAGGGGTAGTCTACTCAGTGGCGGTTGCCTCGCTAAGTTTCGCCGCGACGGAAGTTTACGCGGCGAGCCCGGCGATGACCTGTCCGAATAATGGGTTGACGTTTCTCGGTGAGTGTGTAACCCCAGAAGATTGTCAGGAGCAATGCGTGATTGCAGATGGCCCCGACGCGGTCGGCTCGTGCCAAACAGTTCACGGGTCGCCTAACTGTTGCGTTTGTCAGTTTTAGTTGTACTCTGACTCGCGGAGTATGAGTGCTTTGATAGACTCGCGGGTCAGAGGGCACCACGGCGATATATTCTCGGCGAAAGTTCGCAGTGACTTCAGCGTTCGTGTATGAGTACTCCTCTAGAACCGCCTGTGGCTCGAGCCAAGTACGCGAACGGAGTTGCTCCGTGGGTGCTTGTGGTTCTTCTCGTCGTCGGCTTGGTTTCTATTGCCCTGAAAAACCATGCGCTGCGGAGTGAGTTTCTAGATTATCGGCGTGCGGAGCTTCGCATCCGAAGAGGTAGTTTCGTTCCTCCATTTACTGGAAGCGCCACGAACGGTCGCCCGCTCTTCGTTGGCAAAGCTAGCTCAAATTTTGGGCTTCAGTTTCTCATCATCCTTACTTCGACGTGTCCTTTCTGCAAACAAAGTCTCCCAGCCTGGAAGGAAATCTATCTGACCTTGGATACGGCAAAACTTCCGGCCACCGATATGGTAGCTTTGACTACTGACTCATTGCGAGTAGCGAAAGTGTACGCGGGGAGTAATGACCTTCCTTTTCCGCTCGTGTCATTTCCTAGCAGAGCCTATCGCTATGCCTACAAAGGCTCGCTAGTTCCACAGATTGTGTTAGTTGACTCTGGAGGCCGGGTCGTTTTCGCGCGCAGCGGTCCGCTGAATACGCGAGTTGCTATCGATTCGGTCCTGGCGGCGGTTCGCAAGGGGCCCCCCCAACCTGTCAGGCGAGCCCTAAAGGGACCAAGCCAAGTTTCTAACTGACTTCTCGATCCGAGTATGCGATCGTCCGGGCTACCCGGCGTGCGCGAGCCGCACTGACAGCTCGCGTTGCCAAAATTTTGCTTCATCCTCCTCAGTACTAGCCGCCGACACGCCGTCCTCTGTCTCTGAATTGAATCCGCTCCACGCCTGCGCCATTTGGCGTAATCTCCGCGGACTCTGAATCAATCCTTCCTGCGGAGATCCGCGCACGTGACGACGTTATTGAGCTGGCTATTGCTCCCGCGAAAAACGTTAACGTGATAATTTCCGCTTTCGGGCAATTCCCAAGGTATGTTGTCGTCGAAATTTGCCTGTCCGTTCGGGTTCAGTTGCATCAGCGGAAACACGCTCGGCGACAGAATTGGCGTGTCGCCTGAGCCACAATTCCCCGGGTTGATGCTCCAGCCAAGAACCTCGAGGCCGGGCTCGATCGAAACGGCAGCCCGGAGACGAACGTGAGTGAGGCCTGGATTCGCACGCGCAACTGTCAGCTCCACCGAGCCATTACCACTTTGCCGCGTGCTTGGTACGAGAGACCCGTTAACCGACTGGGTTGCGGTAAAATTTCCGGTCCAGCGCCTCGCGCTGGCGACGACGTCAGCAGTGTGTCCGGCATCCGTCGACGCCGAACCTGGGGTCGGGGCGCTTGCACACGCAACGAGAGTTGCGGACAACAGTGTGGCTGTGAATGCATAACGAACTAGCATAGTTACCTATGGGTGGGCGGGTGTGATCGATGCCACTCGACATTCACGGGTGGCGGTGTACCGTATACAACTACGTTACGAGACAATGCTTGTCAAATGAACCGCATCGGCTCCCCAAAAAAGATCCGCATCAACAAACTTTGAGAGATATCTCGTCTTGACCCGCCGCACCAAGAGCGCGGCGCCTTCAGCTGTCTCCGGCCTGCACCTCTCGCGAGGCCGGTACATCCTGTTCCTCATCATTACGCTCCTGATACCGATCCTAATCATCGGTGTCATCGAGGGAACGCTACGC
>JBOHTC010000020.1:0-8789 GCA_050733495.1 Gemmatimonadaceae bacterium
GAGATAAGTGCGGACGATCTCATGTCCCACGAGCTCGGCCACCAGTGGTTTGGCGACCTCCTGACGACGAGACGCTGGGCGGACGTATGGCTGAACGAAGGATTTGCGACGTTCATGGAGCAGATCTTCCGTGAAGAAGACAAGGGAATAGACGAAGGTGCGATCGATCGTCTGAGCACGCACGAACAAACGATCGAGGCAGACCGCCGCGCCCGTCGCCCAATCGTCTACGGGAAGTGGGTGAACGATCCGATCGAAGTTTTCTTCAGCGGCCATATCTATCCCAAGGGTGCGACGATTCTCCAGATGCTTCGCCACCAGCTGGGCGATGCCGCGTTCTGGAAAGCGATGAATCACTACGCGACTTCGCACGCGTACGGAAACGTGGTCACTCAGGATTTGGAGAAAGCATTTGAGGAATCGACCGGCAACGATTACAAGACTTTCTTCGACCAGTGGGTTTACGGCGCCGGTTTTCCTGTCTTCCAGGTTTCCTGCCGATACGATCCGTCGAGCAAGCGGGTGACGGTCAGTGCGACCGAAGTCCAGCCACGCGACAGCCTCACGGGATACTTCGATGTGGACTCGGATATCGAGGTAAGAACCGACAGCGGTGTGGTCCACTTCGTCGTCCCGGTGAGAAACGGTAATGGAGAAGCCGGCGCTGATCTCAAAGCGCCGCCGCGCTCGATTCGTTGGGATAAGGGCGATTGGATACTAGACATAACCGATTTTCCGCGCTCAACGGCAATGCTACGGTATCAGCTCGTCAACGACGACGACGTGCTAGGCAGGACTGAAGCGGTTGACGTCCTCGCTCAACGACCGACCGACCGATTGGCGCTTGATGCGCTCATTCGCTCTGCCCGGAATGATCGCTTCTGGGCGGTTCGCTCGAGAGCAGTCGATGCGCTTGGTCAATGGGGGAGTGACTCGAGCAGGGCAGGCAGCCGACCCATGCAGGACGTGAAGGACGCTCTTCTGCGGGCGACATTCGATCCTGACGCGCGGGTACGCCAGTCAGCGGCCGCTGGATTGGGGCACTTGCCGATCGGCGGGAAAGCTGCTCAGGATATAATCGTTCGTGTCAGAGGCCTTGCGCGCACAGACCATTCACTAGTCGTGCGCGGCGCGGCCCTGGCGGCTGACATTCGGTTGGAGAAAGCCGCCGCAATTCCTCTCGCAAAACAGCTTATGGGTCCGGCGGAGTGGGAGGATGTGATTCGGCGTCAAGCGGTAAACGCGCTCAAGACTATCGACACGCCTGAAGCGCGCCAACTGGTGCAGCAGTACAGCACGCCGGGACAGTAACCCTATTTTTTTCGACTGGGAGCACAATGAATATCAGCATCGAATACTGCACCGTTTGAAACTACGAGCCGCGAGCCGCCGGTCTGGCGGCCGAGATTCGTGAACGCTTTCCAGACGCGGAGATAAGCATGATTCCGTCGCGAGAAGGCAGGTTCGAGGTGTCTCGTGATGGCGTTCCTGTCTATGAGAAATCAAAGACGGCTCGTCACGCAAGGCCCGGTGAGGTGATTGCGCTTCTCGAGCAGAAACCCTGAGCTTAGCTGCTTTTCGGGGTCAGAAAGTGTACCAAAAGAGCGTCCTTTCAGGGTGACAAGAGGCTTGTAATTCGGTACTCAATGTTGAACTAACATACTGAAATTAAATGACTTAGCAGCTATGGCCCGATATGGCACCCCTCGTGCACCCTCTACGCTCATGATTCGGCCTTTTGGGTATCCACAGTTCACTTGTTTTCGTCGCCTTCTTATTGCGGGCGCCGTCGGGCTCTTTGTATCGGCAGGTGTCGCGGAAGCGCAGCGCCCTGTTCCAGTGAAGCCCAAGCAGGATCCCAGGCAGCAGTCGAATCGCGAGCAAATCGTTCCGCCGGCATTTTATCCGCCGGCTGGCATGTGCCGGATCTGGATCAATGAGGTACCCGCTGGCCGTCAGCCTGCGCCGACAGATTGCGCGTCGGCCGTAAGGAACCGGCCAACGAACGGAAGGGTTTTGTTCGGCGACGATCCGCCGAAAAGCAAGAAGACCAAGTCGCAGAACAAAAAGTCGAGCCCAACGGACGATCTCGTTGATCTCATCAACCGGAGGATTTCAAGATGAAGTTATTCGCGATCACCTTTGCACTTGCCGGCACAGTGGCGGCATCCGCTGGTGCCCAGGCACTTCCCCGTTCAGGAACCGTGTATCAGCAGACTCAGGCAAACTGCGTCTACCGACGGAGCACCAACAGCGTTGGGGACGTGATCTTCGGGCGTGGGAGCAGCGCCGCCAATTGTCAGGACGTGTACAGCCGTCAGGATGGCGCGTGGTACCAGGTGGGAGTCGGTGCAAACAACAACTCCATCTACGAGCGGCGCACAACCGATCGCCGGGGGAATCTGGTGATCCAGCGCGCGCGCAGGAACCGCAACGGCACGTTCACGATCCTGAATACGCGTGTCGCGACCTCGAACGACAGGCAGTGGAAGAGGGAAGAGAAAGCTCGTGAGAAGGCTCGGCAGAAGGCGTACAAGCAACAGCAGAAAGACTACAATCGCATTCACAGATAGGCACGAATCCAATTGGCCCGCAGAAGTTTCGCTTCTGCGGGCCATATTAACTCAGAAGGAGTCGGTATGAAGCTCATGATCATCGGGGCAGCTCTCGTCGGAATCGCCGCGGCGTCGCCCCTCAGCGCACAGAGAATCCCGAGCCGGGGCAACACTCAGGGCTGCACATATTCCCGGACGTCGGGGATTAGCAATATCATCTTCGGTCGAGGGACCAACACCGCTTCAAACTGCGCTAATACCACCAACAGTGGATGGCGTGCGGTCGGAAGTGATGGAAGTGGCGGCACGATCTACGAGCGTCAGACGCGTGACTCTAACGGAAATCTGATAATTCAGCGCGCGCGGCGCGACCGGAATGGCAACTTCTCAATGCTCGGCACCCGCACCGTTAGCGGGAACGGCACGTATAACAACGGTCGCTACAACAATACGGGCTATAATAACGGCAGTTACAATAACAGCGGTTACAACAATGGCAGATACAATAACGGCCGATACAATAACGCCAACCGTCGCTACAACAGCCGCAACGACGGCGACAATGATGACCGCGGGAACGGCCGTGGGAAGGGCAAAGGACACGGTCGCGGACACGATAAAGGTCACGATAAAGGCCACGATCAAGGCCACGATCAAGGCCACGATCAAGGCCACGACAGGGACTAATTCTTCTTGAGAAGGTTGAAACGGCCCCGGAGAAATTTCTTCGGGGCCGTTTCGCATCCGGTGTGATCCGTGCACCTTCCATAACGGATGCCGCGACAAGTAACTGACCGCTATCTCCCGCCAGATCGCGCGGCCTTCGTCGCCGCCGAGCCTTCGACAGGAAGGCTGATCGTCATCGCGCCTACGCGTGCCGCGTGCGAAACCATTGAGCTTGCACTGGGCCTGCGGATACCGACGATCCTCGAGAAAGAGCACGGGGCGGAGATCCGTGAGCTCGCGGCCGCCGGAAAGGGGTTCGGTATCGTCGCCGGTACAGGTACCGGTAAGACGCTGTCGATCCGACCAATCGCCGAAACGATTTTGCGAACAAGCGACCTCAGGGTCGGAGTCGTCAACCGCGAGCGTGAGGCAACTCCGGAGACTCCCACCTGGAATGTCATCGTCGTAACGACTGGAATCGCGCGCCGCTGGTTTCAGGACGGAGACATCCTGCCGACGGATACTCTTGTAGTCGACGAAATTCACCAGACATCGGCGGAGCTCGAGCTCTGCCTCGCTCTTGGAAAAAGAGTCGGCTGCCGTTTCATATGGCTGTCCGCCACCGTCGATCCTACTTTCTACGCGCGTTACCTCAACGCATCCGAAGTGCTGGAGAGCTCCGCGTTCGATCCGTCGAAAGCCGCGGAGGTCAAAGTCGTTCGCAGAGAGCCGCTCGGCTTTCTCGATGACCGGTTTCTGCAGCAGGTGGTCAAGGAGCGTCGAGGTGTAGGAATGTTTCTTCCCACCCGCGCCGGCGTCGAAGAAGCCGCGCGTCTGGTGGAGAATCGCTTTCCGCGCATCAATAGTGCGTTTTACCATGGCGGAGAGCCAATCCGCATCATCCGCCCCTTTCTCGAGGGCGAAGAAAAAAAGCCGTATTTCCTCGCGATGACCGCTGCCGGACAGAGCGCCCTCAATGTTCAGGGCCTGGATACCGTCGTAATCGACGACACACGCTTCGGAAACATCATAGAGCGAGGCAGGAACGTTCTCACCAGAATGCACCTCGGATCGAACGAGATTCTTCAGATGGCGGGTCGGGTGCACGGTCGTGTCGCAGGCGGAAGGGTTTTCATTCTGTCTGATCGTGACATCCAGTTCAACGCACTCCGTCCGACGGCGCCGGAGTTTCAACTGGCGGGAGATTCCGAGCGGGTCGCGATGACGTGCGCCGATCTCGGCGTTGCGGCGGACGAGCTCGACCTTCCCGTGCCGCTCGATCGGGTTGCGTACCGCAAGGCGGTGTCGCTCCTCGAGCGGCGCGGGATCATCGAGAACGGCCGACTTTCGCGTTACGGAAAGGCGGTAGAAGCAATGCCGGTGGATCGTCCCTGGGCTGAATTGCTTGTGAATGCTGACGACGAGCTTGTGCCGTACCTCGCGGTAATGAGCTCCATCGAATCACTGCACCGCATGACGCGTGAAGATCGTGATCTCTCCGGCGTTACCGTTCCCGGAAGCGATAACCTCACTTCATACAACCTCTACGCAGAAGCGTTTTCTCACTGCGGTTACATCGGCGAAATCTATGGGCTTCCAAGGCATCTCTTCGACGAAAGCATCGAAAAATGGGCAGAGCAGCGTGGCGTGCTGGTCAAGTCCATCGAGGATGCCGCCTTGGCATCCGCGAGCATCTATCGGAGCCTTGGACTCGAGCTGCCCGCGCGCATGGTCAACGCGCGAGATCACATCTACCGCAAGTTCACAACTCTCCTCGCACAGTACATGCCTTTCGACCTCGTCATCGACGAGCAGACAGCGGAGGGGGGCGAGGCGAGGGTCTCGAAGACCAGTGTGTGCGGAAGTTGGGGGGCGATAGCCGGTTCGCTCAGATACTTTGCCGATCGTTCTGGAATTCCGCGTGCGGCGATTGAGGGCACTCAGATTCCGCAGGAGCTCATCCGCCGGTACTCAACTCGGAGCAAACCCGAGCTCGTTTACGACCCGCGCCGCAAGCACGGGCCACTCGTGCTAAAGCGGGCACTCGAGTATTTCGGCTTCGAGCTCGAGAGTGAGGTGGAAACGGTGGAAGAGTTTTCTCCGGAGCTTGCAACAGCCGCGCGCCATCTCCTCGCTGAGGCGCTGGCTCGCGGAGAAGCACGTCACTTTGCCGTGAAGAAAAACCGCGAAGTGATAGAGGAGATACGAGAGGCGTACAAGCGGTCCGGCGGCGAAACGGGGAGACTCGGTCTCGGCGACCTCACCGCAGCGTACGAGGAACAGCTCAAAAACGTCAATTCGCTGGACGAATTCAAATCCGCACGTCTTGTTTTGGACAGGGAGCGGTTCGTACCGCGAAGCGTTCGCGAGCGACTGAGTCAATTGCCAAGTCGGGTGATGATTCGGGAGCGCGAAATCGATATCGATTACGACGTCGAGGAACGGGATGGAAATCGTATCGGCGTTGCTCGTTTGCGCCTACCCGAGAAAATCGCCCGAACGCTTACCGAGGAGGAGATTCCGCGGCTCGACCGCCCGGTGCGGTTCGTCGTCCTTCGCGGCCAGCGTGGTGCCGTCCGCGCGGATACGCTCGAAGACCTCCAGGCGCGTCTCGCGCAGCCGTGGTCACCGGACGAAATCGAAGAAACGAGCGAGGACCCAGCGACACTTTCTGTCGCGGAGCGGGAGGTACGTCACATCGCAAGCGAGTTGCGGCGGAACCGCCATGGAGGCAAACGCGCTGATCGGCACTCGAGCCGGCGAGAAGGTGGCCATGGGCGCCGCCAGGATCCGAGGCGCCGTCGTCGCGGTCATTGACGCACCGCCACTGGCGCCCGATTTCCACTCTCGTATAATCCGCGCATGGCCACCCAACACTTCGCCGAACATTTTCGCGATCACCAGAAGGTCGTCGACGACTGCATGGCTTCTCTTCAGCCCGCGGCCGACGCCGCGGGCCTCGCACTCATTTCCTGCATTGGCCGCGGGGGGAAAATTCTCGCGTTCGGCAACGGTGGCAGTGCCACCCAGGCGAGCCACCTCGTCGAAGAGCTTATAGGCCGGTTCAAGGAGACCCGACGTCCTCTTCCGGCGGTCTCGCTGGTAGGAGATCCTGGCGTCCTCACATGCATTGCGAACGACTTCGGTTATGAAGCCCTATTCGAGCGTCAAGTCGAAGCGCTAGCCACGCGTGGAGACGTGGTGGTTGGAATTACGACGAGCGGCCGCTCGGAAAACGTATTGCGTGGATTCAAGGCAGCGAAGGAGAAGGGCGCGATCGCGATTGCGTTGTGCGGCGAGCATGGTCTGGCTAAGGAAGGAGCCGACCACGTTGTCTCGATCCCGAGCGGTAACGGAGCATTCGTTCAGGAAGTTCACCTCATGCTCCTTCACGTGTGGTGCACCGCGATAGACGCCGAGATCGCATCAGGTTCGCTGTAACCGGAAAGCTATACGAGGCTGAGTCTCGGCCTCTCCTCGCTTACCGACAACGCCTCCTCACGATATGCAAGCGAGCCGGTAGCATCGTTCGCGACGAGCTCCATCTCTGTGCCCAGTGGCAGCGTGAGATTCGGAGTCTCGTGGCCGGCGGGAAAGTCCATCAGAATCGGCACATCCAGATCCGATACGAGGTCGAGAAGGAAATCCTCGAATTCGTCCTCTTCGGAACGATCGAGAGAAAGGTGACCGAATACGATTCCGCGGACGTGCCGGAGAAGACCCGCTGCGCGCAGATGGAGCAGCCTCTCGTCAGCAACTGACATCGGGTCGTGTATCTCCTCGAGGAATAGGATAGCGTCGCGAGTATCTATCTCGTAGGGAGTCCCTATCGATTGCTGGACCAGGGAAAGATTTCCGCCGGTGAGCCGTCCGTTGGCCCTTCCTGGCCGAACCGCGCGGGCGATGCCATGCCCCAGCATTACCCCCGGACGAGGCGACGTGAGCGAGTCGAGGAGTGAAGAAAGCGTGGGGTCACCATCACGAGGTGCGAGATCGTCGAGCGTGGGGCCGTGAAAGACCCTCAATCCGGCCCGGCGCATCATCCAAAGATGCAGCGCCGTGATATCCGAGTAGCCAACGAACGCTTTCGGATTTCGACGAAAGAGATCGGCGTCCAGGTAGGGCAGAATCCTGACCGCGCCGTAACCACCGGTGCCGCATATAACTGCTCTTACATCCGGATTCGCCCACATGTCGCTGAGATTCTGGGCGCGCTTCCGATCTTCATTTTGCTGGAATCGGCGCATGCGTCCGATTTCCGGCTCCAGCACGACGTTGTATCCCGCATCCGTCATAGTGCGCACGCCCCTAAGCAGTGAGCCGTCGTGCGGCGCGTAGGAAGGGGCGACCACGCCAATCGTGTCGCCTTTCCGGAGTGGCGGCGGGCGCAACAGCGATGGCGACGTCGCCGCCGATGTGAACGACGATGTTGGCGCGCTTTCGATCGCCGCTGCCGGTTGCTCCGCGGGATATGCTCCGAGTGATTCAGTCATCGTAGCTTCTCGAAGCGCATTCTCGGCAGGGCACTGCTAGATTCAGAAGGTATGGCAGACACTGATACGTCGGTTAAGATCACGCCCGATCCGGGCGCTAAACCTACTGGAAATATGCAGGCCAGCGCCCCCAGCGGTACCTACTTTCGGAAGGGTTTCGGGCTCAAACCCGAAATTCAGGCAGAGCTCGACTCTGACTACACGGGCAAGCTCGTCGATATGCTCCAGGCGAGGGAGTATACCCTTACCGCGGGAGACGTAACCATTCGTTTAGCAAAGGAATTCGGGTTCTGTTATGGGGTCGAACGTGCGGTAGAGTACGCTTATCAGGCCAGAAAGAAGTTTCCGGAACGTACTATCTACTTGGCCGGCGAGATCATCCATAATCCGCACGTCAACTCGAAACTCCAGGCGATGGGCATCACCTTCCTTATGCCGAAGGATGGTCGGATCGATTTCAGCGGTGTAAGACCGGAAGACGTTGTGATTCTGCCGGCCTTCGGGGTCACCATCACTGACTTCGAGGTACTGCGACAGATCGGCTGCGTCATGGTTGACACCACTTGCGGCTCGGTGCTCAATGTCTGGAAGCGAGTCGAGAGCTATGCGCGCGACGGATACACGTCGCTGATTCACGGGAAGTATTATCACGAAGAAACCCGCGCCACTGCATCGCAGGCGGAAAAGCACCCGGGAGGCCAGTACTTCATCGTGCGAAACATCGACGAAGCACGGCGGGTCTGCGATTTCATCGAGGGCCGGCTCACCGCGGATGCGCTGATGACACAGTTCGCGCACGCCGCATCACCAGGATTTGATCCTGACCGTGACTTGCGTCGAATTGGGGTGGCCAACCAGACCACGATGCTCGCGCGTGAGTCGCTTGCGATCGGGGAGCTTGTAGGTCAGGCGATGAGACGCGCCCATGGGGACCAATACGCGAAGGAAAATTTTCGCACGTTCGACACCATTTGCAGCGCGACCCAGGAACGTCAGGATGCGGTGGTGGAGCTGCTCAAGGAGCCGCTCGATGTCATGGTGGTGATCGGCGGCTACAACTCGAGCAACACGTTGT
>JBOHTC010000021.1:0-7265 GCA_050733495.1 Gemmatimonadaceae bacterium
TCGCGCTCGACGTAGGTGAGGAAGTCGCGCCGCATCTGCCCGGCGCGGGCAACGCCGGCGACGGAGCTGACGGTGAGCGCGGTGCCCGGCCTCAGCGGCAGCGTGCGCGTCATGCTACAGCGCACACGATTGCCGTCCACGTCGTTCACGGCGAGTGGATGCTCGAAACCGTAAAACGAATCTTCGACGACGATCGGTGTGCCGCGTACGGTGCCGGCGACGACCGCGTTCGGCGCGTTGAAATCCAGCAACGTGATCTCGCGCAGCGGAAGTTCGGCGCCGAGCAAACGCAGCGTCAGCTCCTGTCGGATGTAGTGTGACCCATCGCGGAGGATTCCGCGCCACATCGCCTCGACGCGTCCCAGGCTATCCTGGAGCGTGAGCGTGATGCTTCGCCCCGCGAGCTGCTCGGCCATACGCGACGCGCGCGGATTCGGAGCGAGCGTCTCGACGCGAGGCGGTGCTGTGATCCGCATGTCACCCGCGGCAATCGTGGTCTTGTCGGCAAGGGTAAGAGTGAATGCCTGAGCAGAAACGGAGAGGGCTGACCGATTCACTCCATCGGTGAGCCGAACGGGCCGGAACACACCTCCCGCGATGCTCCACACTGCGGTGATTGAATCGTTGCCCAGCGAGATATCGTCGATTGTGAGACCGGCACGCGCGATTTTCTCGCCCTCGGGAAGTCCGGGCTGGTTGAGGAACGCGAATCGACCGACACCAGTGTTCAGTGCCCCAAGGCCGAAAGCCAGATGCGCGGTGTCAGCGAGGAATTCGCGACGCGTAGTCATATGCGGAAGGAGCTACTTCCCGTTGCGGGCGCCGTCAATGCTCATGCAGTGCAACTGCGACCGAGCGCGGATGCTATGGCGTAAACGGTCATTTGATCCGTATGAAGGAAGCGGCTCCTCGTTCAATGCGCAGCGACGCTGCTCCGCGAAATCGATCGGTGCGTGAACATTGTGCGCCGGCAGGCCATCGCAGGCATCATGCGACAGGAAGGAGCGGGCGAATCCCAGCGGCGATGCGATTCAACGCCGCAATGGCGTCCCGCGCATCCTGCTCGGAAAACCTGATGGGTTCAGGCATCCGAATCTCCTCCGGTGTTCCCGGCTCGTCTTCGTCATCGGGATAGCGGGTTCGGACGGCAAATCTCGAGAGCAGCACGCAATCGCCTTGACGCTCGCCAAGCGGGAGTCCGAGCGCGACCTCCAGATCTTCCTCTGCGCGAGCGAGCCACTCAGCCAGTGAATCAGGAGGCGTTCGATTCGACTCACGAACGCGACCGCCGCTCGGAGCGAAAGAGAGCGGTAGAACCCCTGCTGATGCCCACAGCAATTTTCCTTCGCGGACTACGTCCCAATCGATGGTGCCTGGGTCGTCCTTCCGCCGCTCGAGCTCGTCCGGATAGCGAACGTGCAGCTGCACATCGGCGGCGGGGAAATCAGGAAGACTATTCCTGCTTTCGCGGCGGATCTGTGAAGACTCAGGAGTTCTCTCGATCTCGATCAGAAAATCGTAATCGCTATCCGGCAGCGCATCACCGCGCGCGCGACTGCCGAAGAGATAGATCCTCCTCGGATTGAAGCGCGAGATGAGAGTCGCGACGATTTCGTCGACGATCTGCGCTGACCCAGTCGCCGTCTGAATCATCCTCCAATATCGCCTCGGCGGGCGTTTTCACCACCATCGGATTGTTGCAAGGATGCGTCGGGCCGGTCCTCCGATTGTTCTGCCATACAGAGCACGATTCTCAGAACAACAATCCGACGATCATGAAGCACTACTCTGATTCATCACGGCAGCCACTGCTGCCGGTTCAGTCTCGGGGCTGATCGGCTTGTTCAGTTTCGATCGTCTTCTGGACGCACGATTCACGGTGTCAGACCCGAACGTTGCGACAATTCTCCCTTTTATTCCGCCTGCTGGAGACAGCACGTCTTTTACGAGCGTTCTAAGACTCTCGGTCCCGTAACTCCAGCAGCGCTTCCAGCTCCGGAAGGTGATCGAAGTCGCGCGGCCTTCCAGCCGCGCGCTTGGCTTTTATGAGCCATGGAAGGTCGATCACTTGAAACGAGACGCCGAGCGCGCTGAGCTTGTGCGAGTGCTTACGGACTGCGGTGTAGTCGCCGACACCCGCTACGCGATCCATGACGTCGAGATCTCCTTCGCTCGTTATAAGGGTCATCACAGGCGCACCGAGCAGCGTGCGATGGTCCATGATGAACGGCAGACCTTTCTCGACGCCGCGCGGATAAGCCTGCCATGCAGCGAGCAGTTTGGCGAGCGCGTCGACATTCGCCCTATCGCCAGCGTCATAGCAAATGTCGAGGTCGTTCGTCACTCTCGTCGATCCATGCGCTGCCGCGGCGACGCCGCCGATGACGACGAAGCGGATTTTCTTTTTCGTGAGCCCGCCCAGCATCGAAGCGAAGCTCATTTCGATTTGCCTGACGCCGCGCGCAGAAATGTGGCATTGGCGTCGAGCAGCTCGAGACGCTCGGCGGGGGATCGTGCGAGCGAGGAGAGCAGCAAGCCAGTATCGATACCATATTGGCGCGCTGCATCGATGGCGGTGCGTCGGGCCGATTGTTTGACGCGGCCGCGGCGGCGCGGGGTCTCGATTAGCAGCGCCCGCGACAGGTTGGCAAGGAACGTCGAGTGGTAACGGGCAAGGTCGAGCATCAGGAAAACGGCGCCCGTCGGATCGCGTTTCGCTGGCATTGCCGTCTCTTGTCGGGACGGCTTTTTCCGGCTGGTACCACCATGTGGCAAGGAGCGTAGCGCGGCGGATGCAGCCTCTGCCGCCGCCTTGAGGGTCAGTCCGACATCGGTGACGAGAAGCCTCACCAATCCCCACCAGCGTGCTTCGTCCGGCGTGTGTCGAAGCTCGCGACGCAATAGCGCCGCGGAGTTCGTCAGCCATTTCAAATCCGCCGCCGCCGCGACGGCTGTCTGTCTCCCAGTCATGCCCAAATATACCTAGAAACTAGATATATTTCAATAGAGCCATAGCGAACTGAAACTTCAAAGCCGCCTGCCGGTACTTTTTAAGTTGCAGTCAAAAGCAGTTCGGCGTCTGAACTAGCCCGAAGGCGAGCGCTCTCTGCGCCCGCCTTCTGACGGCAATTGCTAGCTGATCTGAACGTAGTTCGTGTAGTAGTTGTTGTTGCCGTTGTTCTGCAGCTGCAGCGTTACGTTGTCTCCCTGACGGATGGAAGTCGGAGAGACCGCCTGATTGCGGTACACCACCTGTGTCCGGTTGTCGTACTGCACCCAGAGAGTCTGATTGTTCGAGTTATCCCGGACCTCGATCCGCTGATTGCGGATATCTGTGTTGACAACGTTCGCGTACATCTGTCCGGACGTCTGCTGCTGTGTTCCCCCGCCAAGAATGTTGCCCAACAATCCGCCGTTGCAGGCTCCCGCCGTGAGAAGCGCACCGCTCACTGCCAGGATTCCTGCTGCTCTTTGAAAGGTTCTCATACGTCGCTCCTGTGGTTGGGCTTGATAAAGGCAAACACAGTGCCTGCGACGTCAAGCAAGCCCGACGCACCTCCAGTGATCCGCTGTCAGGATCATTCTGCGCGTATCGAACTCGCAGTAGCAAATCCAGCGATGGCAGCTGAACCGAGCTAGGCGGCGCCTTGCGAGGGAAGTGAGGGCGGAGGAGCAATCCACGGCTGGCCGTGAATTTTCGCCAAAGCAATCGAGAGATGTTTGCCGTCCCACAGGTCGATCGGATGTTGCCTGGCGAGGTCGATGGCCGGCCCGCTGAACTCCGCCGTTGTTACGAAGATTCCGCGGTGCGCTAGTGAACCAGCGTAACGGGTGCTGAGCTCGTGCTCTTGTGAGTAAAACCAATAACACCACCCACGAGCGCCCCAACGCCGGCGCCAAGAATAGCGCCGCTGAGTCCGGCCAGCTCCCGGTCTTCCTTGCTGCCCTTATTCGTTGACGAGCCAATCAGTACGCCGGCCGCGGCGCCTGCAATGGTCCCGATGAAGACGTCGCGAATCACATGCGTGTGCCTGTCATTGCTGACATCGAGGGTGCGTGGTTTCGTGTTTGTCAGCGTGACAGTCCGCAGCTGAAGCCGCAGCGGAGCATAGCGCGGGCCGGGAGTTTGTTGCGCGATCGTCGTCGTCGGTGCGAGACAAACGCAGAGTAGCGCCAACAACGTGATGCCTTTCATAATCCCTCGTTAGGAAGTGGCGCAAAATCGCACCGACTGATCAAGGTCGGCCGCGCGCATCAAATGTCAATAGAAAGAAGTGTGAGCAGCGCGCTCGCCAGGAGGCTCCGCCGCCCGGTCTTGTGTGGAATTAGCGCTGGCGTTGTGCTGATTAGCGCCTACCTTCGAGCCAGGGTCGAAGTCGTCTGACAGGAGGATCCATGCGCGTCGCACTCGCCATTGGCTACATACTTGGCGCAGCACTACTCGGCTGCGGCTCAGACCGGGCTACCGCCCCACCATTTGAGCCGCCGGTGGTCCCAGCGCTGGAGTCGGTTCCGTTCGCGCTCCTCGGACCGGGCAAAGTAGCGTTCGAACGCCTCGACGGCGCGGAGGGTTACGGGGCGATCTATATCATCGACGCAACGGCGGGGACCTCCGCCCACATATTCGACAATAAAGTGACAGACGGACCGAACATGTCTCCCGACGGCCGCCGACTGGTTTTTTCAACGTACACTGGGGAACGCGACGGGGTACGATGACTACGTCGCAAACGTCGACGGGACTGGAGTGCAACAAGTCACTCACTTCGTGGCACAGGAAGGTCCTCCGACCTGGTCAGTGGACGCAGCGCACATCGTGGTAACTGGTGGCGACGCCACCCTTCATTACGATATCTATTCGCAATCGCCAGTGCTCAATGCCACCGATGTGACTCGACTTACGCAGTTCACCCCCGGTCCAACTGGCGGGTTCACGTGCGAGTGTGCCTATCGCAGCTGCCGCGAACGTACAGTTCCGTGGTGGGTGGAGTGGGTCCAACAACGCTTCGGTGTGCTGGATGCCCGACGCCTCGCGTCTGGTCTTCAACATTCCTGAATCCGCTCTGGTCGGACACCTGTGGGTGGTGCGAGCAGACGGTACTGGGCTCTCTCAACTCACCACGGCCGCCGATGCATGGGACCGCAGCGTTTCGTGCTCGCGGAGCTGATGCTTCGATCCACATTGGCCCTCGCGACGGCCGGCATCGCTTCCATGCCTGGCTGCGCCACTCAGCCTCCGATTGCGACCCCGCTGCCCGCAACTAGCGCGACTTCCTCCGCGATGTCCTCCACTCCCGCGCAACGTCTGGCCCGTTACACGACCGTCAAGCTCGTCGCCGATGAATCGAAGCTGACTCCCAGGGAGCTGCAGATGCTCCCGCTTCTGGTCGACGCAGCGCGCGCGATGAACGACATCTTCTGGATCGAGGCTTACGGGAATCGCGATTCGCTCATGGCGACGATTTCCGATCCGGTAGTACGGCAGCTCGTCGACATCAATTTCGGCCCCTGGGATCGACTCGACGATAATGCGCCGTTCGTCGCCGGCGCTGGACCGAGGCCCGATGGCGCGAACTACTATCCGCGCGACATGACCAAGGCGGAATTCGAGAGCGCGGTAGCGGCGGGCGGCGCGAGAGCGGATTCACTGAAAGGTCTCTACACCGTCGTGAGGCGCGATGCATCCGGCAAGCTTTACGCGATTCCTTTCCACCAGATCTTCGCGGCGCAGCACCAGCTCGCTGCGTCGAAGCTCCGACAGGCCGCCGCACTCGCTGACGATCCGGGACTCAGGAATTATCTGACGCTCCGCGCCGACGCTCTTCTGACCGATAATTATCAGCCGAGTGATTTCGCGTGGATGGACATGAAGGACAACACGCTCGACATCGTCGTCGGTCCGATCGAGACCTACGAGGACGCGCTCTTTGGCTACAAAGCGGCGCACGAAGGTGTCGTTCTGATTAAGGATCGCGAGTGGAGCGACAGGCTCGCGAAGTATGTCGCGCTCCTTCCGGGTTTGCAGCGCGGGATCCCCGTCGCCGAGGAATACAAGCGGGAGACGCCGGGCGGAGCGTCGGATCTCAATGCGTACGACGTCGTCTACGTCTCGGGTCAGGCCAACACCGGGGCCAAGACGATTGCGATCAATCTTCCGAACGACGAAGAGGTCCAGCTCAAGAAAGGAGCGCGCCGAATTCAGCTCAAGAACGCGGTGCGCGCCAAGTTCGATCGCATCCTCCTGCCCATCGCGCAGGAGCTGATCGTGCCCGACCAGCTGCACAACGTCACCTTCGACGCGTTCTTCGCCAACGTCATGTTCCACGAGGTCTCGCACGGGCTCGGGATCAAGAACACCATCAACGGCAAGGGTCTCGTGCGCACCGCGCTCAAGGAGCGCTATTCGGCGCTCGAGGAAGGGAAGGCCGACATCCTCGCGATGTACATGATCCGCGCGCTCAATGCGCAAGGGCAACAGGCGACGCCCAACATCGCCGACAATTACGTAACGCTGCTCGCCAGCATGTTCCGCTCGGTTCGCTTCGGCGCGACGGATTCGCACGGCCGCGCGAACGTGGTCGCGTTCAATTTTCTGCAGAAGTTCGGCGCGTTTACGAGGGAGCCGAGCGGAAAGTATCGCGTTGACATGGCGAAGATGCGCGACGGAGCAGACTCATTGTCCGCGCGCATCCTGCGGATCCAAGGCAACGGCGACTACGAAGCAGCGGGCGCGTTCAACGCGGAATTCGGAACGATCGGGCCGCAGCTTCAGGCCGATCTCGACAGGCTCGGCGCCAAGGCGATACCCGTAGACATCATCTACGATCAGGGGTCGTAAAGTCAGCCAAAGAATGAAGATCTGGCCTGCTGCTTTCAGCCTGATCCTGCAGGCCGCTGCATCCCGTGCGCCCGCGCCTATCGCGCCGAGGGCGCGCGTCGATGGCGGAGTTGTCGAAGGAACCTACTTCGATGCGCGGATGAGCGATGCAGTGTTCAAGGGCATTCCGTTCGCCGCACCACCAATCGGCGACCTGCGCTGGAAGCCACCGATTCCCATGAAAGCGTGGCGCGGCGTTCGTGATGCAAAGGAATTCGCTCCGATCTGTCCGCAACGACTCTACTCACCCGAGTTCTACGCGGGCCTCGCAACCCGGCTGGGTGGACATCCGCCGCCCGAGCGACCGCTCACCACCAGCGAGGACTGCCTCTATCTCAACATCTGGACGTCGAACTTCGGCGGCAAAGAGCAACGGCCGGTGATGGTG
>JBOHTC010000022.1:0-8502 GCA_050733495.1 Gemmatimonadaceae bacterium
TTCTTCGGCTCTAACGCCGGCTCACGTCTCGCCGAACGCGGCGCGCTGTCGATGGGCTACAGGTTTGATCCGAGGCAGGAGCTCACGCTGGTCGGCAGCTACGCAAACGTTGCGGCTCCTGGTCAGACGGGCGGAAGCGAATACAGGATGTACTCGTTCGGGATTCGCGTCAGGATGGGGTTCTAGCGCGCCGCCGGGTGCTCGGGAATTCCGTTGAAGGCGCGCTGCATGGCGCCGAACACTGGCTTCACTTCCTGATGCCATTGCGGTGCTTCCCAGCCAGGCCAGGTCCATACGGACGGCTCCGCGAATCCTGAGCTTGATGTCGCGCGCGGCAGTCTATCTCCGCCGCTAGCAGGCTTCGCCGGGTCGTAGCTTTCTGCGACAAATCGAAATCCGTCGGTCGCCACGCCAATACCCTGACTGTCGGTGCTCATACGGGAAAGAACGCTCCGGGTGGATGGATCCAGAACGTGCAGCATTCCCCAAGGCAGTCGCAGCTCTATAACGCCGGTCGATTGATTCGCGAACCAGTCCGCGAGCGAGCTCTCAGACTGCCGGGCGTAGAGCAGGCGGTTCCGGTCGTAGCTCTGAGCCGGGTAAATGTGTCCGTCCCGGCCGATGCGTCGGCGATTCGGAACAACCACCAGTGAATCGTAGGAGCCCGCGCTATTCGCCACAGAGCCAACCGCCTTGTTGTAGACGTATTGAATCGCTATCGGCTTACTGCCTGGGATTGGAACGGCGCGATATGGGTCGTAGGGATGGTCTACCAGGAGCTGTGTGTCGTTCGGCCCGCCGATGTCCAGGACGAATTCGAGCCCGACGCGACTCCGGGTCCCGGTATGCGGAAGACGCGCATCGCCCAAGTCCTTCCGGTACGTGTCGATGCCTATCTGATAGTGCGCCTTCGACCAGTCAATCCTGCCGACATCCAGTCGCAGGAACACATATGCTTCGTCGTAGGCGACGCGCAGGGACTTGAGCGAGAGAGGCCGTCCCGCGCCAGAATTACTTGTCGGAGAGGAATACAAAACCGGACGTCCGCCCCAATCGGCAGTATCACCATCGATGGTGATCGCCGAATCCTTCCGTCCCGCCCGCATCGCCACGACCCCGTAGTTCTCCTCGGCGTCCATCGGATTGAGCCACAGTCGCTTTCGATCCGCGGGGATCTCGAAGTCGATGACGATCCAGTTCTTCTTGAACCATTCGTCGATGAGAGAGAAGAGACCCGCCCCCGCCGCTCCCGACGCGTAGATGTCCCGCGTGAGTCTCGCGTCGATGCTCGCCTGTTGCTCTTCCGTCAATCCACCGTGATTCCAGCCCTGCGCCTGGAAGTGCCCGATGCCGCGCGACGACGGCACACCGAACTCACTGATCACCACCGGCATTTCGCCGTGATGCGTCACCAGCTCACGCAGGTATCCGAAATAGTTGCTCGGGCCTTCGGGGGATCGTGCCTTCGAGTACGTCGGATCCACGTTCAGAAAATCTGGATAGTAGGGATAGACGTGATACGAAGCGAACACACCGGCGGGATAGGCGGTCGTCGCGCGCATTTTTACCGCATCTAGCGATACGGTGTCATTGTCATACTCTTTCGGTGCCTCGACGAGCTTTTCACCCCGCGCCTTTAGCAGCGCGACCTCTCTCGCCTTGGTCGTCTCCGTTGGATGAAAGAGCGGATCGAGCGTCGGCCAGTTCGTATAAGCGATCGGACGTTGCGCGTTGTACTGCTCCATCTCGTAACTCGCGAGGTAGTCGCATTGCTCCGCGAGCCAGACCTCGAGCGGATTCCCTCGGGTGATGCCGATGAACTTTCCATTGAACCTTGTTCTGCCAGGATGGGAGGCGTTGTACGCGACGACCGAGTACGGCTCCCATTCCCGTCCGATGATGTATCCGAGAGTCCATTGCGAGACATCCGCGCGGTAGACGCCGCTCGCGTGCCCTGGCGAAGCAGGGATCAGTGCGTCGCCGTGGAGAAGTGAGACGACGCGACGCATCTCACCGCGAAAATCACCCAACCATCGCGGGTCGTCGTATTTTTCCTGCTTCTTCCCCGGTGGAAGTTCGGCCCACACACCGTGAATGACCCAGATTGGATGCGTGGGGTGCGCGAGGTTCCAGTTCCGAAGCGCTGCATAGAAATGCGGCGGGTGGACGGTGTAGACCCGAATCGTGTTCGCTCCCATGCCGGCGATGAGAGCAATCCATTTCTCATACGTGCCGTCCGCAGGAGGAAACTCTGACGGATACTTTCCCGGAAGAGCAGCGCCAAGGTTTACCGCTTTGATCCACATTGGCGACCAGTGTCCCGCGCCGTCGGGAATCTCGAAGACACGTTTTCCAGCCTGCGCGCTGACGATCGTTGTAGCTGGCCTGGTGTGATGCTCCGGGGCAATCTCTGCGACTTGAACCGGGAGCTTCGCGATGTATGATTGCGCTGTCGAGTCGCCCGGTACGATCTGCAGCGCCCTTTCGAAGCTCCGACGTGCAGCGGCGAGATCACCAGCGCGATACGCGGCCATCCCCGCTCCGCTTACGGCGTCGTACGACCCCGAATCGGCCGCGACCGCCAGGCGGAAGTACTCCCGCGCGCGAGGTAACTGGCCGCGGCGCATTGACGCGTAGCCCGCGCCGGTGAGGGCTCCTGCATCGCGGGGACACAACGACAGCGCTTGCCTGAACTCTGTCTCCGCGCGCGCAACGTCGTCTGCGCGATAGGCCGTCCAGCCACGCTCAACCGATTGTCCGGCGAGGCGCCGCGATGGACATTGAGTTTGTTGAGTGCCGCTCGTTCCGACGAAGGAGCCAAGCGACACGACGATGAGCGCGATGCCGTACGAATTGATTTGACTACGATGCATGTAGCTACGTGACGTAGAGTGCGAAGTGACCTGCGCCGCCAATCCACACCTAAGCGATGGTTGGCTTCTTCCGATCCTGAAGGAAAAGCTTCCCGAGGCCTCGCTGGACCTCCTCGAATCCAGATTGGAGGGGAGCTACTGGGACACCGCGGTGCGCGAGGCCCTGCTTTCAGACGACGAGATCGTCGCCGCGGTATCGACGGAACTGAAGCTCGAGCCGGCTGGGGATCTTCTCGCCAGCATCGAGGCCCGCGACAAGGTTCCCGAGTGGCTCGCGCGGCGCTTTGCCATACTCCCGCTGTCGCTGTCTGATTCCACTCTGGAAATCGCAACGTCCAATCCCTATGACATCGATTGCGAGAAGACGCTTGCGTTCGCCGCTTCGCGTCGGGTGAGGATGTCACTTGCTCCCCCGAGTCGCATCCGCGACCGAATCGAGGAGCTTTACGCGCCCGCCGAACGAGTCAGCCAGCTGATCGACAACTCGGCGGCTCAACGTGCCGAGCCCGTTGTGGAACGGTCCGACACCACTCGCGAGGAGGGGGACGAGCAGGACGCCGAGCGGCCGGTAATAAAGCTCGTCGACGACATCGTAGCAGAAGGAATCGCGCAGGGGGCAAGCGACATACACCTTGAAGTCGGCGAGAGTGGAATTACGGTCCGCTACCGGATCGACGGGATGCTCAAGGATGTCATGGTTCTTCCGAAAGCCGTCGGAGTGCCGCTCGTCTCTCGCATAAAAATCATGTCGCAAATGGACATCGCCGATCGCCTGCGGCCACAGGGCGGGCGCGCTCGTGTAGCAATCAACGGCGCAAGAGTGGATCTTCGCGTCTCGACGTTACCGGCATCTCACGGCGAAAAGGTTGTGATCCGCATCCTCGATTCACGCTCCGCGCTCCGCTCCGTCGAGTCCCTCGGACTCGATCCCGTCGACGGCCCACGAATGCAGAAGCTACTCGACGTTCGAGAAGGACTGATTCTTGTCACGGGGCCCACCGGATCCGGCAAAACCACGACGCTCTACGCGGCGCTCAAGCTGCTCCTGCACCGAGGCGTCAACATCATAACCGTCGAAGATCCTGTCGAATATCGAATCCCTGGGATCGTGCAGGTTCAGATCCACGAGAAAGCCGGGCTAACCTTCGCCTCCGCCCTCCGATCGGTTCTACGTCAGGACCCAGACGTGGTTCTCATCGGAGAAATCCGCGATCGCGAAACGGCTGCTATCGCCATTCAGGCGTCGCTCACCGGGCACCTCGTCTTCGCCACCCTTCACACCAACGACGCCTGCAGCTCGATCGTTCGACTCACGGACTTGGGCGTCGACTCGGTCAAGCTTGCGGGCGCGCTCAAGGGTGTAGTGGCGCAACGACTCATTCGCCGACTCTGCCCCGCGTGCAAACTCGTGGCAAATGCCGGCGTGCCACGACGTCTCATCGCAATGATTGCCGAAGATTCCATGGTGTACGCGCCCATCGGCTGCAACGAGTGCTCCATGACGGGTTACACAGGTCGCATCGCCTTGACTGAAGTGCTCGTCGCCACGCCAGAGATCGAGCGAGCGGTCGCCGGAAACGAGGCGCCGGAGCGGCTGCTGAATGCAGCGCGCGCCTCGGGGACGCGCTCGCTCTGGGCCTGCGGTTGCGCGCGTCTCCTCTCCGGCGATACGAGCGTTCAGGAGCTGGTTCGTGTGGTCGAGCCGGAAGTCTCGCGGGTCGATCGGGAGCCGCAGCGCACGGCATATAATTCGCCGAGCTCGATCGTCTATGAAAAACCGCCGGGGCCGGGAGTGACCCGCATCACTCCGGGCGTGATCGAGATCTTCGTGATCCGCCAGAACGGGGGCGCTTGGCGCGTCCTGGCGCTACAGCGGTCAGCGGATGGCAAGCGACCGGGATCGTGGGAGACGGTCTACGGGAAGATCGACGCGCGCGAAAAGCCCGAAAAAGCAGCAGTCCGCGAGCTCCGCGAAGAAACCGGTCTTGAGCCGGACTCACTCTACAATGTGACGGTTAGCAGCTTTTATCTGCACGCGAGCAATACGATTCAAATGTGCATCACGTTCGCGGCGTTCGTGGCGGATGATGTCGAGGTCGCTCTGAGCGAAGAGCACCAGCGGTTCGAGTGGCTGTCCCTGGATGATGCGTGCGAGCGCTTCACCTGGCCGCGCGAAGCGCACTCCCTTCGCGACGCACATCACCTTCTGCGCAACGGCGATGCGGGTCCTGTCGAAGATGTGCTGAGAGTTACGTGAAGCCGGCAGCGCGCGGCGGGTAGCGATCAGCCGGCCGCGTGCAGTGTTACGTTGCCTTTGCTTTACCGCCGCTTGACCGTCGTAAGATTCTCCGTCCCGGTTGGCGCGTTCGGCTTCACGCGCACGCTCTTGGCCGGGATCCCGACATACACGTGATAGGGCCGCACGTCCTTCGTCGCCACAGCCATCGCACCCACCATCGCCTGCTCCGCGACGTGCACGCCCGCGAGCACCGTCGCGTGATACGTGATGCGAACGCCGTCCTCGAGACGCGTCAGCGCATCGGTCACATCTCGCTGGTCGACGATGCTGTGGGTGTGGCTGTAGATGTTCGCGTAGTCGCTGATCGAAACGTTGTTGCCGAGCGAGATTCCACCGCGGTCGTCGAGAAGGACGTGGCGGTGCACCACCACGTTGTCGCCGACCTCCATGTTGTATCCGAAAGAAAATTCGACGTGCTGGAAAGCCTTGAAGTTCTCACCGCACCCCTTGAAGATGTGTGGCGCCAGGAGACGTCTGAGCTGGACTCCGAGCTCCACATTCTGACCTCCCAGCGGCGTGCGATCGAAAGAATACCATAGCCAGAGGAGCGGCTTCACCTTCTGAAAGCGCTTGTCGTCGCATTCTGCGTAGTACTCGGGCTCCAACGTGACGTTGCGCGGATCGAGAGCGGAAAGCGCCAGTCGCGTCGCGAGCGAAAGCTTGGTGTCTTCGACCGCCGTCTCCCAGTTTTTTGCGAATCCCGGATACGCGATCTCGCAAAGCGTCCGTCTGCAAAGCGATGCAGTGTCTGCTCCGGACTGAAGCTCCCCGCCCAATTTGTCGAGCCACTGAGCGCCAACGCCGGCACTTGGCAGGCTTGGAAGTTTACGCAGCGGATAAATCGCCATGTCAGGATTTTGAATTAGTGGTCGCTCGGTCGGGTCGCCCTCGCACGCACCAGCGCGCGCTCCCGCTCTACCCGCGTCAATATCTGCTCCCAGTCGTCGTTGCGCACGTTCTGGAAAGCTACAGTCAGTGGCTGGTCGAGGTCGATCTCGTCATCGAACAGATATAGAGCGCTCTGCGTTTCGCGCTGCTTGAGCCGTTGCTCGCCAAAGCCCGAGCTGAGGGCAACCAGCTCCAGCGGGCGGAAATCACGGCCGCTGCTCGTGATCACCAGCTCCATCGGACTGAAGTGGACGTCCGGCTCGACGCCGTAAAACGACACATACCACAAGTCCGGCGCACGCCCGCCCGTGCGACGCGTTACAGCCGCGATTGCCTGCTTGTTGCTTTCCTGCAGATCGCGAAGGGCCCTGTAAGAATCGGGAGTCAGAAGTCGAATCAGATTCTCGTCCAGCGGAATCGCGCGCACGATCAAACCAGGCATCTCGATTCTGATCGCTATGTCGTCCTGCCGCAGAGTACCGAACCCGACCGGGACATTGGCGCGCCCCACGGTGTCGTCCGAGATCGGCGCGAGAGTCCCCGACTGCGCCGCGGCGCTACCGGTTCCGGAGGCGCACGCCACTGCGATCACAACCGTGGCAACCACCAGCGCACCGTCGAGTGGTCTCACTTTCAATCCAGCTCTGAGCGCTGCTCGACGAGATCCGTGATCGCCTCGAGAAGCTCGACGCGCCCTTCGCCGGCATGCGCACTGAACTGAATCACCTGATCCGGCTCTAGCGCGAGGGCGCGAGAGATTGCGTCAGTCTGCTCCCGTGCAGCCGCCTTGCTCAGTTTGTCGGTCTTCGTGAGAGCTACGATGGTCGGGACCTCCAGCTCGGCGAGGAAATCGAGCATAGCCCGGTCATCTTCGCTCGGTTCGCGCCTTATGTCCAGTAACAGCACTATACCCCGCAGCTGTGTAGTTCGCCTCAGGTAACTCTCGATCATCGGACGCCATTCCGCCTTTTTCTCCTTCGAGATCCGCGCATAACCGTAGCCCGGCAAGTCCACGAGCACGAAGGTGTTGTTGATCCGGAAAAAGTTGATCTCCCGCGTGCGGCCTGGTGTGCGGCTCACACGCGCAAATGATTTGCGGCGCACGAGCGCGTTGAGGAGCGAAGATTTGCCTACATTCGAGCGACCTGCGAACGCCACCTCGGGCAACGACGACTCGGGACGCCACCCGTGCTTCTCGGCCATCCCACCAATGAACTCGACGTTTCGGATGACGAGCCGGTCGGCACCCGGATCCGTCGGCATTTAGTGCGTCACGGAATCGTAGAGGGCTTCGCCCGATGTCGTCGAGGGCTGCGCCTGAGTTCTGAGGGCGAGAGCGAGCACTTCGTCCATCGTCTTTACGGGATGAAAGCGAACGGACGCACGCACTTCCTCAGGCAGGTCGTCGACATCTCGGGCGTTACCGTGGGGAATGATGACGTCACTGACCTTGTTTCGGTGCGCAGCGACCGATTTCTCCTTGAGGCCGCCGATCGGCAGTACTCGGCCGCGGAGGGTGATCTCTCCAGTCATCGCGACATCTCCGCGCACCGGCACTCCTGTGAGCGCGCTGATCACCGCCGTGGCGATGGCGATGCCGGCGGACGGGCCGTCCTTGGGCGTCGCTCCCGCGGGCATATGGATGTGTATGTCCCTGGTGCGATAGAACTCGGATTCGATCCCGAGTGGTCGCGCCCGCGCCCGAGCGTATGACAGAGCAGCGCTCGCTGACTCCTTCATCACGTCACCCAGTGTTCCGGTGAGTTGTACTTTGCCCCGACCTTTTACGACGCTCACCTCGATCTCCAGCACCTCTCCGCCGGCAGACGTGTAGGCGAGTCCGGACGCGACACCGATTTTGTCATCGAGCGAAGTATCGTCCGGATCGAAAGGCGGCGAGCCCAGAAGCTCCTTCAGGTCGCCGACGCCAACCGTGCGCGTCATCTCTGCCGTCGGAATCTCGGCTCGCTTGCGCGCGATCTTTCTGGCTACGCGCGCGATTCTGCGCTCCAGCTCACGTACGCCCGCCTCTCGAGTGTACCCGCGCATGATTGCGGTGAGAACGTCCGGCTCGAGCGCGACGTTTTCCTTCTTCAGCCCGTTCGCCTCGATCTGCCTTGGAAGGAGATACTGCCTCGCGATCGCGAGCTTCTCGTGATCCAGATAACCCGCGATCCTGAGAATCTCCATCCTGTCGCGTAGCGCTTCCGGTATCCCAGCCAGCGTGTTGGCGGTGGTGATGAACAATACCTGCGACAGATCGTAGTCGACCTCGAGGTAATTGTCGTTGAACGTCGTGTTCTGCTCGGGGTCGAGAACCTCGAGGCGCGCTGCCGCCGGAGCGCCACGAAAGTCCTGACCGCGCGTGTCGACTTCGTCGCGACGACTCACTGGCTTCACGACGTCCGCGCGCCTCATCGCCCGGATGCTTCGCCCTGGCAT
>JBOHTC010000023.1:0-31138 GCA_050733495.1 Gemmatimonadaceae bacterium
CGGGGTGGCTGGGGTAGCAGGCCGACGAGGTACCTGCTACCCCCGACGCCGGTTAGTCGTGCCCGTCGTCGTTGCCGTTATTGTGACCCTCGTGGTGATCTTCTCCGCGCTCATCGTCATCCTCGAAGGCATGGAACGAGCGTCGGATGTTGTTTTCAATCCGCTGCAAACTCTCGCTTTCGGGAGTGGCCGTGGACGGATCTATCACGTTGCCCGACGAATCCAGAAACCATTTGGAGACATCGAGGGCTACGGATGCGTTCCTGGTCGCTTCGTCGATGACGAGGAGCGGATCGAAATCCATCTCGAGCTTCGACCTCACAGGTGCGAGGAAGACGAATGGAGCTCCCTTGAAAGTTCCCTCGACTCGAACACTGTTCCCGACGAGATCGGGGTGTGCAGCATTGAAATCCGTAAACCTGTCTTTCGCTGGCTCGAGCTTCGCTTCAAGCTGCGAATAAGTCCCAGCCGCGAGCGGGACGTCCAGCTCCGGGTGCAGCGTTCCATCGACCGGGATGTCCACGAAGATCGGATCTCTCGACACGTCTTCGCATTCATCGCCGTGATGGCCATCATCGTCACCGGATGACTCGACTTCGCCTACGCAATCGGCGGTCCCTGTTCGATCGAGCTCCAGCTTGCCGAGTATCAGTTGAACGTGCTGGAGAACGAGCGTGCCGGCAGCATCAACGGCTTGGTCGGACGCGCGAGCATTCGAACCATCAGACGCGAGTATGTGCGTCGTGAACGATACCTGCACCGGAGTCCTGTCGGCTCCGGTAACGTCATTCGAACACGCCGCAGCTAGCCCCGCCGCGGCCAGACAAAACAACGAGATGATATTCTTCTGAGTTTGAATGGTCATGGTAATCCTCCACGTTGAGCGTGAGTGATCGCTCGTCGTGCGAAATCGAAAGTATGGCATTCGTACCTCATGACGAGCCGTTGCGTGGCGGAGGAACCTCCAGGAAGGGCGAGTGACTTGTGTGGAACGGTGAAGGACCTCTCGTTGTTGACGATGGTCGCTGGCGCGTCACGTGCGAATCGTCGTCGTCGTGAAAGTGCTGCCATCTGATCGCGACCACGAGAGGGCGCGCGAGCTCGTTCTGCGTTACGGCTGGAATGCGACCGCGTACCAGATCCTGAATCCAGGAATACAGTTGTGGTTTCCCCGCGCGGGCGACGCCGTCATCGGGTTCGTGGAGCACGCGCGTTCTCGGGTTGTCGGCGGCGCGCCGGTGTGCGATGTGTCCCGCCTCGAAGCGGTCGCCGCAGAGTTCAAGGCCGATGCGGACGAACACGGCCGGCGCGTTTGCTATTTCGGCGCGGGTGAGAGGCTCGATGCGAGTCTCGCGGCTCGCCCCGGATGGTCCAGAGTGCTCCTCGGCGCGCAGCCCGTCTGGGATACCCGGAATTGGCCAAGTGCTAGCGAGCGCCGAAGCTCGCTTCGCGCCCAGTTCCATCGAGCGCGGAATAAAGGCGTCACGATAACCGAGTGGCCGCCAGAATTCGCGGTGAATCACCCGGCGCTGCGGAGATGTCTTGGTGAATGGCTGGCGACGCGACATCTCCCTCCGCTGCATTTCATGGTTGAGCCAGAGACGCTGCGGGATCTGCGAGACAGACGAGTGTTCGTCGCTAAACGGGGTACCCATGGTGTGGTAGGCTTCACAATTCTTTCGCCAGTGCCAGCTCGACATGGTTGGCTGGTGGAGCAGATAGTGCGAGGTCGCGGAGCCCCAAACGGGACCGCGGAGCTGCTGATCGACTTTGCGATGCGCGCCGCGGCCGCAAGCGGGGCCTCGTACGCAACGCTCGGGCTGTCGCCACTATCGGACCGCGCTCCTGTCGTTCCGCTTCGGCAGCCGTTGTGGCTGCGGCTGCTGCTGCAGTGGGTCCGACTTCACGGCGCCAGGTTCTACAATTTCGTCGGACTCGAGGCGTTCAAGGCGAAGTTCAACCCCGAAGTGTGGGAGCCCATTTACGCGATCGCCGAGGGATCGAGTTTTTCCCCGCGCGATCTTTACGCGATTGCAGCGGCGTTCAGTGGTGGCGCGCCGCTTCGCCTCGTCGCGCGCGCACTCGCAAAGGCAGCTTGGCGCGAAGCGAAGACAATGCTTGGTCGGATTCGACACTCGGCATGACGGAACCAATCAACGCCTGTGGTGGATACCACGTACGCTAATTGCAGATCCCTTGAATTGTGTACAAACCGGCCCGCGCGTGTGCGGTTCGGCAACCCCAACGAGCAACGCGAGGCACCATGCTCACAAGAAAAGCCAGTCTCGCTCTGGCTCTCATCGGCTCGACGCCGCTTCTGTTCGCCGGTTGCAAGGACAACGGCATAGTCAACCCGTCGGACGTTGCGGGCACCTACCAGCTCACGCTCTTCCGCGGCCAGACGCTTCCAGTAGTCGACACCTACGCCGCGGGCCTACTCACTGACCTGCCGAACGGCGGCACTGTGACCTGGACGGACGGCACCATGGTGCTCGGCTCCGATGCAACGTTCGTAGAGACGAATAATTACGTGCTCACTCCGAACGGTGATCAACCGTCGAACAAGTCGTTGGTCAGCACAGGGACCTACACGATAAACCGCACAACCTTCACTTTGACCGCTCCCAAGCAAAATCAGACTAACGCGCGCTTTGTCACCGGCACTCTCACGGCGAACACACTTACGTACAAGGAAGACAACGGCGGCGGGACGCTCGACTCATTCCAGTACAAGCGATAGTCGACTGGTATTCCCCTGTCAGACGCTTATCTTCGGGCGAGGAGGAAGTGCCGGCTGGCGCAATCTGAGCCCATGCCGGCCGCAAGTCTCCACAATCTCTCGAGGACGGATATCATGGGGATACTGGCCTGGATTGTCGTTGGTCTCGTCGCCGGAGTTCTGGCGTCACTCGTAATGGGTGGTACCGGCTACGGGATAATCGGTGACATAGTCATCGGCATCGTTGGCGCGTTCATTGGAAGCTGGCTGTTCGGCATGCTCTCCATTACCAGTCCTTTCAGCGGCATGGGCGGCACCATCTTCGTGGCCTTCATTGGCGCGGTGGTCCTGCTCCTGATTCTCAGAGTGCTGCGGCGCTCGACGCGAGCGGTTTGACCACAGGTCGGCGCGAGGGCGCGGTTTGAGCGCACTTGAAACGCTCCTCGCCGGAATAGTTGATTATGCGGGACTGTTTCCGCCGGCGAGCCAGGACATGCGGTCCGCGCTCGAGAGCTACGCGACGTATCTCGAGAGCGCAGACCGGCAAGCCATCGCCAGATTCATCGTACCGGTTGCGCGCTTGAGCGAGCTCGAGGCCACCGGCAAGGATCTGTTGCCTCGCGGATCTACCTCCAATCCCTGGAAGCTGAGTGTGCTGGTGACTGGTGACATCCGATCTGGTGTTGAAGAGATGCTCAGGTTCAACTCAAATCACTCGTCGGGCTCCGCTCACGGTCATGCACAGATCGACGTCGTCGAGTTGAAAGCCGTCGTCGCGTCGGGAATTGAAGAGCAGCGATCCGTCGTTCCTGGTTCTTTCACGCCTTACTTCGAAATTCCGATTAACGGGAGCGTCTCGGCGCTCACCGGCACCATCGCTCGAGTTGGCGCGCGGGCGAAAATCCGGACAGGCGGCGTGACGGCGGATGCTTTTCCGACCGCCACCCAGATTCTCGATTTTATGGTCTCATGCAGCCGGGAATCCGTAGCCTTCAAGGCAACGGCGGGGTTGCACCATCCGCTGCGTGGGTCGTACGCCCTCACGTACGCGCCCCGCAGTCCGCGCGGAATGATGTACGGATTTGTGAACGTCTTTCTGGCTGCAGCTCTCGTGTACGCCGGCGCTACGCGCCAGGCCGCTCTTTCTGTTCTCGAGGAAACGGATCCGGCGGCGTTCACATTCGCGGGTGACGCCATTGCGTGGCGTGACGTGATCATCGACACCGCCAAAATTCGAGCGTCGAGGGCCGAGTTCGCGATCTCTTTCGGCTCATGCTCGTTCAGGGAACCTGTCGACGAGCTCGCGGAGCTGGCGGCTGCTTCGATCTCGAAGAAGACGTGAACAAGACGCACGACGCGGCGCTTACTTCATGGATCGGCGCGGCGAACGCTCCGGACGCCGACTTTCCAATTCAAAATCTTCCGTTCGGCGTATTCTCGCGGAAAGGCGACACCGAGCGACGCGTCGGAGTGGCGATCGGCGACCAGATCGTCGACGTGGGCGAATCGCTCAGTGCCAACCTGTGGACCGACGAGGCGCGCGACATCGCCCGCTTTTGCGACCGGCCCGACATGCGCGAGCTGATGCAGGCGCCAAGAGATTCGCTGTCCCGGTTTCGCGCGCGTTTGAGCGAGCTGCTTTCCGGTGAGCCGGGCGACGACACGGCGATCAACCCCTTGCCGCCTGGCGCTCTCGTCCCGATGTCCGAGGCGGTCATGCGTGCGCCGGTCGAAATCGGCGACTACACGGACTTCTACGCTTCCATTTATCACGCAACCAATGTCGGCCGACTTTTTCGGCCGGATAGTCCGTTGCTCCCAAACTATAAGTATGTCCCCATCGGCTATCACGGCCGAGCGTCATCAATCGTCATCGCCGGAACCGATGTCCGGCGCCCAAATGGCCAGGCTCAGCCCGTAGGTGCTTCTGCTCCGTCTTTTGGTCCGTCGCAGATGCTCGATTACGAGGCGGAAATCGGCTTTTTCGTTGGACAGGGCAACGATCTGGGTGACACGATCCACATCGAAGAGGCCGAAGACCACATCTTCGGTGTGTGTCTCGTCAACGATTGGTCCGCGCGGGACATTCAGTCGTGGGAATATCAGCCCCTCGGGCCGTTTCTCTCGAAGAGTTTTGCGACCAGCATCTCGCCATGGGTCGTGACCTGGGAAGCACTCGAACCCTATCGCGTACCGGCGTTCTTCCGGCCGCCCGGCGATCCGCGTCCGCTCGACTACCTCTCGTCAGATCGGAACAAGAACGAGGGCGGCATTGATCTGACCATCGAGGTCTACATACGATCGATGCTGATGAAAGAGGGACACATGCGTCCGACCCGGCTGAGCGCCGCATCATTGGCGGATATGTACTGGACTGCCGCTCAAATGCTCACGCACCATACGAGCAACGGATGCAATCTCAGGACGGGCGACCTGCTTGCCAGCGGCACGATTTCCGGGCCAGAACCTGGATCGCAGGGATGCATGCTGGAGCTCACGCGGCGGGGCGCCGAGCCGATAGTGCTCCCCACCGGTGAGGAGAGAAAATTCCTCCACGATGGCGACGAGATAATCATGCGCGGATTTCTTCAGCGTGAAGGCGCCGCCCGCATCGGGCTCGGCGAATGCTCTGGCCTCATAGTCGCATCTCACGCCCGATAACAGTCAAACCAAAATCGATGTCCGGACAAAAAAAGGCTCGCGAGCCGTTATACGGCGTACGCAGCTCGCGCATCCACGGCAGAGGAGTTTTCGCCGCGCGCTACATTCGAAAAGGAACGCGGATCCTCGAGTACAGAGGAGAGCGGATCGACAACGACGAAGCCGATCGCAGATACGACGACTCCAGGATGAGGCGTCACCACACCTTTCTCTTCACGCTCGACAAAAAAACCGTGATCGATGGAGCGCCAGCTGTCGGTGGAGGCGATGCGAGCTTCATCAATCATTCCTGCGATCCCAACTGCGAGGCGGTCATTACCGGGAAGAAGATCTTCATTCAGGCCTTGCGCGGGATCGAACCAGGTACCGAGCTCGCATACGATTACCAGTACGAGCGCACTGGCAAGAACGACAAAGAGCTGGAGAAATTTTATATTTGCCGCTGCGGCGCTCCGACGTGCCGGGGAACCATAATGAAACCGGCGAATAAGAAGAGAAACCCCTCTGCGCGCCGAAAGAGGACATCCGGCCCTCGGAGAGGTCGCCGCAGTAACGCTCTGTGAGCGAAGGGTCTGGACTTGGCGCGCGCAGAGCTTTTATTCAACCCTGAACTCTTTTTGGAGCATCTACATGCGTCTCGTCTATCGCGCGCTCGCTTTGACTTTCGCGCTCGCGACCTCGGCGGCGGCACAAACGTCTGCCGTACCAATGCAAACCAAGCCGCTCGACCCGGCGAATCTCGACCGGTCGGTTTCGGCCTGCACCGATTTCTACGAATTTGCCAACGGGGGCTGGGTCAAGACCCATCCGATTCCCGCGGCGTATTCGAGCTGGGGCAGCTTCAACGAGCTGCAAGAGAACAACCAGGCTAACCTCACGACAATTCTGCGCAACGCTGTTGCGAACGGAAACCCGCAAGCGAACGCGGATGTGAGGAAGCTCTCGATTTATTACTCCACCTGTATGGATTCCGCAGCGGCCGAACGAGCCGGCGCGCAGCCAATTCAGGCAGAGCTCTCGCGAATTGCGGCGGTAACAAATCGCGCGCAGCTCGAGGGCGAAATTGCCCGACTGCAGTCGATGGGAGTCCCGGCGGTTTTCGGATTCGGCGCGCAGCAGGATGCAAAGAATAGCACCGCGGTAATTGCTGGAGTAAGTCAGGGCGGACTTTCATTGCCTGACCGCGACTACTATTTGAATCCCGCACAGCGCTATGCCGACATTCGGTCAAAGTACCAGGACCACGTGGCGAAAATGTTCACGTTGGCGGGCGAGAGCGCAGCCCAGGCAGCGACCGATGCGCAGAGAGTAGTTTCGATTGAGACCGCCCTTGCGAAGCCGGCTAAGACGCGCGTGGAGCTTCGCGACCCGAATGGGAACTACCACAAGATGACTTCGGCCGAGCTGGCGCAGGTGGCGCCCGGCTTCAACTGGTCGAGCTTCTTCGCTGGCGAGGGTCGAGCGGACATCTCGACTATCAATGTCCAGAATCCGGTATTCCTCAAGACGGTCGATAGCTTGCTGACCTCTGCTTCTGTCAACGACTGGAAGGCTTACCTCCGTTGGCACGTCATCGATGCCGCAGCGCCGAATCTGAGCTCGGCATTCGTGAATGAGGATTTCCGCTTTGGAAGCACTCTAAGCGGCGCGAAAGAGCTGCTGCCCCGCGAAAAGCGCTGCACCCGCGCGACCGACTCCGGACTTCGCGACGCGCTCGGTCAGGCATACGTGGCGCAGTACTTCACTCCCGCGGCAAAGCAGCGCGCGCTGGAGATGGTTCGCAACCTCGAGTCGGTGTTCCACGATCGCATCTCGACTCTTGTCTGGATGAGCGATACAACGAAAGCGCAGGCGGTCACGAAGCTCGCCGCGTTCACCAATAAGATCGGCTACCCCGACAAGTGGCGGGATTACTCCACGCTCAACATCCAGAACGGCCCCTTCATCAATAACGTTCTCGCGGTGCGCCAATACGAGCGGCGGCGAAACATCTCGCGCATCGGTCGCCCAGTCGACCGCACCGAGTGGGGCATGACGCCGTCCACAGTCAACGCCTACTACAACCCGCTGATGAACGAGATCGTTTTCCCGGCGGGAATTATGCAGCCGCCATTCTTCGATCCCAACGCGGACGATGCCGTGAACTACGGCGGGATGGGAGCAGTCATCGGCCACGAGATGACCCACGGATTCGACGATCAGGGTGCGCAGTTCGATGCGCAGGGGAATCTGCGGAACTGGTGGTCGCCGGCCGATCTGGAAAAATTCAAGCACGGCACCGGTCTCGTAGCGACGCAGTACGATTCGTACACGGTGCTCGACAGCTTGCACGTGAATGGCAAGCTCACGCTCGGTGAAAACCTTGCCGACCTGGGCGGGCTGTCGGTCGCGTACGCCGCGCTGGAGAAGGCTCTCGCTCAGAAGGGAAGGCCGGCCAACATCGATGGCTTCACGCCCGAGCAGCGATTCTTCCTTGCATGGGCGCAAATCTGGAGAGGGAACATGACTCCGGAGGCAACTCGTCTGAGGATCAATACAGATCCGCATTCGCCGGGTGAGTGGAGAACGAACGGTCCGCTTTCCAATCTGCCGCAATTCGCGGCGGCATTCGGTTGCAAACCCGGGGATCCGATGGTGCGGCCAGATTCGGTGAGACCGGTGATCTGGTAGCGACGCACAGCTCGGAGCTTCGAGAGGGATCTGTAACGGATCTGCAGTGAGAAAGGGGGATCGGCTCAGCCGATCCCCCTTTCTCACATCCGTCACTAAGTTGCAGGCATGACCGCGCGAAGCTTCTTCTACAGAGAGACGGAGGGAATTCGTGTGACCGTGCGACCCGTTTATCTTCGCGATCACTCGGAGCCCTCGCAGAGTCATTACGTTTTCGCTTATTTCGTGCGTATAGAAAACGTCGGGCAAATGGCCGCCCAGCTTCTCACTCGCAGATGGTTGATTCATGATTCCGTCGGTGACGGCGTGGACACCGAAGTGATCGGAGAGGGAGTCGTCGGCGAGCAACCGACGATCATGCCGGGCGGCGTCCACGAATACCAGAGCTTCTGCATCCTCAAGTCGGGAGAAGGCTGGATGGAGGGTCACTACGGTCTTCTGCGGCAGGATGGAACCTCGTTCGAGGCCGCTATCCCGCGTTTCACACTCAGCGCGAGCGAGTCGACGAGCCTGCCATCCTAAATCGCGCACGACGTTTGCTTTCTTTCCGGCTGTGAGCCGCATCTACGACATCTCGGTACCGATCCGGACGGGCGGGCTCGTGTACCCGGGCAACCCCGAGATCGAAATCACGCTGCAGCAGGCGGTCGCGCGTGGCGCCGGCGCCAACGTCTCATTCGTTCGATTCGGGTCGCACACGGGAACTCACGCCGACGCGGCCCGCCACTTCTTCGACGACGGGCAAACCGTCGACAGGATTCCGCTCGACAGATTGATCGGCCCGGCTCTCCTGATTCGGTTTCCGGACGACTTGCGGGCAATCGGCGCCGCGGATCTGCGAAAGCACGATCTTGGGGAACACACGAGGATCCTCCTCCACACCAGGAACTCAGCGTGGTTGTCGCGGCCCGATTTCGCGAAGGATTACACATACCTCGCACCCGACGGGGCGCAATATCTCGTGGACAATGGCATCGAGCTCGTAGGTATCGACTACCTATCGATCGAACAATTTCATTCGGGCCAGCATCTGACCCACCGGACCCTGCTCGAGAAATCGGTCGTGATCCTCGAGGGGCTGGACCTCTCAATACCTGAGCCCGGAGCGTACCAGCTGATTTGCCTGCCGCTCCGGATCGAGGGTTGTGATGGCGCTCCTGCCCGGGCGGTGCTGATCAATTGACCGAGATCAGGCACATTTTCTTCGACATTGGTGGCGTGCTGGGCACCAACGGCTGGGACCGCGAAGAGCGGGCAAGGGCCACCGAGCGTTTCGGCCTCGATGCAAAGGAATTTCAGTGCCGCCACGAAGAGATTGTGAGCGCATGGGAAGCAGGACACGTCACGATCGAGGAATATCTGGACAGCGCGGTCTTTTACGAGCGGCGGAGTTTCTCGCGCGAAGAGTTCGTCGAGTTCATGTATTCGCAGAGTATTCCGCATCCGGACGTCATCGAAGTCGCACGCGAGCTCACCGCGAACCAACGGTACACGCTCATGACCCTAAACAACGAGTCCGACGAGTTGAACAGGTATCGCATTCGTGCATTCGGCATCTCTGAGATCTTCGAGGCGTTTCTGACGTCATGCTGGCTCGGAGTCCGAAAGCCCACTCAGCGATTCTACGAGCGCGCCATGGGAATCGCCCAGGCCGATCCAAGTGCGTCACTGTTTATCGACGACCGACAACAAAATCTCAATCCGGCTCGCAATCTGGGAATGAAGGTCGTTCTTTTTCAATCAGCCTCACAATTGCGCTCCGATCTGGGGCGCATCCTCGGTCTCGAACTCTCCGGAGCATAGCAATGCGCTTGGCGATGATTGGTCTCGGCCGCATGGGCGGCAACATGACTGAACGATTGATGAAAGGTGGCCACGAAGTAGTGGTGTATGACCGGAGCGCGGAAGCCGTGCAGCGAATTGTCTCGCTGGGAGCCGTAGGAGCAGCTAGCGCGAACGAGATTACCTCCAAGCTCAAGCCCGCGCGCATCGTATGGATCATGGTTCCGGCCGGTCGGCCTGTAGACGATACCATTGCCTCGCTGCTGCCCGGCCTCACGAAGGGCGACGTGATCATCGATGGAGGCAACTCGAATTTCCACGACTCGATGCGTCGAGCGGAGGAACTCCAACCAAAGGGAATTCACTTTGTGGACGCGGGGACCAGCGGCGGAATCTGGGGGCTCGCGAATGGCTACTGTCTGATGATCGGCGCGTCGCCCGAGTCGTTCAAGCTATGCGAGCCCATCTTCAAGACGCTCGCACCCACTGACGGTTATGCCCACATGGGACCGCCCGGCTCAGGACACTACGTCAAGATGATCCACAACGGCATCGAGTATGGCGCGCTGCAGGCGTATGCCGAGGGCTACGAGATTCTCCACGCATCGAAGGAATTCAAGCTCGACCTGCACAAGATCGCGGCCGTGTGGAACCATGGAAGCGTTGTTCGCTCGTGGCTGAACGAGCTGGCCGAAATGGCCTTCGAGCGGGATAAAGATCTGAGCGACTTGCGCGGGTACGTCGAGGACTCGGGCGAGGGACGCTGGACCGTTCAGGAAGCGATAGATCTGGATGTTCCGGCGCCTGTCATCACCCTCTCTCTTCTCGCGCGGCTTCGATCTCGGCAGCCCGACTCCTTCTCGGCCAAGGTTATCGCGGCGTTGCGAAACGAATTTGGCGGCCACGCGGTAAAGAAGTCATGAAGGCCCCTCGCGCTGTCCCCCGGATGCGGGCTCCCCGTCCACGCGGAAGCCGCGACAGGGCCGATCCCTGCACGATGGTCATCTTCGGCGGTGCAGGCGATCTCACCAAGCGAAAGCTCATTCCGGCGATCTATTATCTGGCGCAGCAGAAGCTCCTGCCAGAGAATTTTGCGCTCCTGGCTGTGGCGCGTGATCCAAACGACGATGAGGGGTATCGCGCCCTAATGCGCAAGGCGATGGACCAGTCGGACGAAATCCACAAGGTTGACGACAAAGTCTGGCAGTGGCTCTGCGACCGGACGTTCTACGCCAGCGGTGACTTCACTCGCGACGACGCTTACGGCGCCATCGGTCAGCGGCTTCAGGAAATCGAGTCCCGATCGGCAGAGAATGAGCGGAATCGACTCTTTTACCTCGCGATTCCACCAAGCGTATTCGAGACGACGCTCAAGCACCTCTGCGCGAGCAATCTGGCGCGTCGGACGCACGCGTACGAGGAGCGTCCGTGGTATCGGGTCGTCATAGAGAAGCCATTCGGCCGCGATCTGGAATCCGCGCGCACACTTAACCGTCTCGTCCTCGACGAGTTCGGTGAGCACCAGATCTATCGGATCGATCACTATCTGGGCAAAGAGAGCGTGCAGAATCTGCTCGTCTTCCGGTTTGCCAATTCGATATTCGAGCCCCTCTGGAACCGTAATTATGTCGCCCATATCCAGATCACCGCCGCTGAATCCGTCGGAGTCGAAGGACGCGGAAAGTACTACGAAGAAGCAGGTGTGCTTCGCGACATGTTCCAGAACCACCTGCTGCAGCTGCTCACGCTCGCGGCGATGGAACCGCCGAGCTCTTTCACGGCCGATTCCGTTCGCGACGAGAAGGTGAAGGTGCTCCATTCTGTTCGTCCGCTGATTCAGCACTGCGAGCCGGCGGTGGTTCGCGCGCAGTATGCTGGCGGAACAGTCGATGGCAAGACAGTACCGGGTTACCGCGAGGAGCCCGACGTTCCCCCTAAGTCGACCACGGCTACTTTCGCGGCGATGCGCGTATCCATCGACAACTGGCGGTGGACGGGAGTGCCATTCTATCTGCGCTCCGGAAAGCGTATGGAAAAGCGAATCTCCGAGATTGCGGTGCAGTTTAAGTCTCCGCCATTCCTGCTCTTCGGGCAGAAAGCCGTCGAAGAGATGGCGCCGAGCCTGTTGACGCTACGCGTTCAGCCCGACGAGGGCATCTCGCTCCGATTCCAGGTCAAGACGCCTGGCGCTATGCACGAGCTCACACCAGGACTCGAGATCACTCCCGTCGACATGGATTTCACGTACGCAGAGGCGTTCGGAAACGAGGCGCACCCGGCGTACGAAACGCTGTTGCTCGATTGCATGATCGGCGACCCCACGTTGTTCACACGAAGCGATGAAGTGGAAATGGCATGGGAGATCATCGATCCAGTGCTGGACTACTGGGACAAACACCCGGATACGCCTCTGCCGACGTACCCGGCCGGAAGCTGGGGCCCGAAAGAGGTGGACAAACTGCACGACGGAGACCACGCACATTGGCAATAGCTCCACTACTGCTTTCCCTTCTCGCTCTCGTCGTTTCTTCGAGCGCCTGTCAGAATTCGCAGCCAACACGGAAGGATTCAACCGCCGTTCTCGCGGGGGACACCACACATCACGTGGTCTTGCCCGACGATCGCATCCTCGTGCTTCACGCCCGCGAGCTCGATCGTGCGGACAGCCTCGATCAGGCCCGCGCAGCCTACGAGGAGGCGGCCACGAAGCTGCCGCAAATATCCGACTGGCTCTATTTGCGCGCAGCTGGAGTCACCTCGGACAGCGCGGCGAGGGCGTCATACTTCGCGAAGGTTCGCACGCCGGTGGCAAGAGACCGCATCCAATGGACCGATGCGATCGCGCGTGAACGGACGCACGATATTGCGGGAGCGATCAGGGTTTATTCTGCGCTCGGATCCCAGCTCGACGCACTGCGTCTCAGGATTTCACCTCCGGCGGATGAAGCGTCCAAAGCCGCTGCACGCAAACAGCTCGTCTCATATATCTCGACCTCCAACAATTCCGCAAACACCCGCGACGCGATCGCGCTCTTCGACAAAGTATTCACGAACACAACTCCCGCGGAAGAGCTCGCCATTGCGGGTGCCGCGGCGAACTCGGGACTCCCAGATCGTGCTGCGGCTGGTTACTCGAAGGCCCTCGGCGCCGGACTCGGCGATGTCGATGACACATTCTCTTACGCATCGGTGCTCTACCGATTGAGGCGCTACGCCGACGCCGCCGCCCGATTCGACAAGGTGCGAGCTCCTCCGAAGCTCGCCGCCGCGGCGAAGTATCAGCAAGCCCGCGCACAAATCGCCATGGGAAACACAGCGGAGGGTCGCGCGACTCTTCGTGCTATCACTACGGCGTTCCCGACGGACACAAGTTCTGCGTCAGCGCTGCTGCTGCTTGCCGATCTGGCCACGGACGAGAATCGCGACCGGGATGCGCGAGATGCCTTGCTGACGCTTCTCAAAAGATTTCGGACCGGCAGGCAGGCGGCCAGTGCGCGCTTCAGAGCAGGGATGATCTCTTATATCCAGGGCGACAAGCGAGGAGCCGCGGCGGAGTTCGATTCTCTCGTCGCTCGCGATTCGAACAGCACTGAAGCCCTTGCCGCTGGCTACTGGGCCGGACGGTCGTACTCTCTCCTCGGCGATAAGACCAAGAGCCGGGCACGCTGGCGATGGGTGGTGAAAGAGGATCCGCTGAGCTACTACGCTGTCATTGCTGCCAAGCGCCTCGACACGACCCTCGTCGCACCCAACCGTTCGTCCGCCAGTTACCCGCGCGTTCCCTCGATTGACAGCGCAACTCAGCGGGTGACTACGCTCAAGGACCTGGGAATGGACGTTGAGGCGGACTTCGAGGATGACAAGCTCTTTCACGACGCTTTATCCAATCCGGCACTCGTAGTTCCGACCGCGACAGTTCTGGCAGGGGGCGATCAGGCATCGCGCTCCATCGCACTCGGGAAACGCGCACTCGACGACAGCGGCCCGACGCCAGACAATTACCGGCTCTACTTTCCGGTGCTCGAGCGTGAGACCCTGATCTCGAGCTCACGAGAGAACGGACTCGATCCGATACTGGTCGCGGCGCTGATACGCCAGGAATCGAATTTCAATCCGCAGGCTACGTCGCCCGCCGGTGCGCGGGGCCTCATGCAGCTGATGCCCGACGTTGGCCGCTCACTCGCGAGCGCGAAGGGCATTGGACCCTGGAATCCTGACATGCTGTATGACGCCGCCACCAACATCAAACTCGGGACCGCTCATCTCACGACGCTCATCCACAAATATCCGGAAGTCGTCAAGGCGCTCGCGGCCTACAACGCGGGTGAATCGCGGGTCGAAAAATGGTCGACGAAAACAGGCGCTTCGGACCCTGAGGTTTTTACGGAGCGAATCCCGTTCGTAGAGACCAGGGATTACGTCCGCGCGATTCTGCGCAACCGCGCCTATTACCAGGCGCTGTATCCGTGGTAACTGCCTCAGACTTCGCGGCTTTCCGCCTCTGAATCAAGAGTACCGGACGCGGTACTTGAGGCTGACGCCGAACGAGCTTTGCGCCGCTTGCGCCAATCAAGGAGCCAACTCAGTGGAACGCCCGTGAGCAAGGGTGTCAGCAACATTCCAAGCAGTGAGTTCAACCACATGAGGGCGATATAGAAGCTTATCAGCCCCACCGAAACCCAAAGCGTGCCGAGCGGACCGTGCGTTTCCAAGCGAAACTCCGGGAAGAATGGGTAAATTAAAAGTATCATGACAGTCACCGCGGTTGAAGCGTCAGGCGTGGAGAGCGCGGTCGGTGAGGCGCTAGCAAGCTCTGCTCACTCTGTCCTTGCTGTGTCCGGTGGCCTCGATTCGATGGTCCTTCTCACCGCCGCCTCTCGCCTCCGCCCACGTGCCCGTCGAAACGTCATGGTCGCGACCTTCGATCACGGCACAGGGAGAGCTGCCGGTAGAGCAGCCGCGCTCGTCGCACGATATTCGTTTCGTTGTGGCTTTCTCTGTGTCACGGGCCGCGCATCGACGATTGGGACAAGGGAAGAGGAGTGGAGACGCAGCCGCTGGGAGTTTCTCCGGCAGGTGGCCGAGAAGCGTCGTGCGAGTGTGGTGACAGCCCACACTCGCGATGACCAGATCGAGACCGTCTTCATGCGCATCCTGCGGGATGCCGGGCCGCGAGGTCTCGCAGGACTCTATGCTGAGTCCGAGATCGTGCGTCCTTTTCTCAATGTCGATCGCGCGATTCTCGCTGACTACGCAGAGCGGCACCGCGTTCCGTTCGTGCAAGACCCTACGAACTTCGACCGAAAACACCTTCGCAACAGAGTAAGGCTGGACATTCTTCCCTCGATCCTTCGTCGTAACCCTGGTTTTTGCGACGAGCTTCTGACGTTGGCGCGCGAATCGGCGGATTGGCGGCGCTCTCTGGAAGACCTCGCGAGCAACGTCGATTCAGAGACCGTTTATGGCGGGGGGCTGCGCATCAGCCGCTCGAGCCTCGAGGGTTACGACGCTGATTGCTTGCGCGTGCTCTGGCCGGCGATCGCCGCGCGCGCGAGCGTGGTCATGGACCGGAGGGGAACTCACCGCGCCGCAGAGTTTACAATGAAGGGGGCCACTGGCGGTTCAATCCAGCTATCCGGGGGGATCGAGATCCTGATGCGGCGCGACCATATGTTGCTCCGCCGCTGGCGGACCTCTGAGGGCCCTCGCGAAAGCGCAACCGAGCTGAACGCGTGACGAGCACGGCACCGCCGACGCGACGCGCGCTGGATCCGCGACTTTCCGGAAGAGCCGTAAAGCGAATCGCTTTTGATGAGGCGGCCATCGCGAGGCGAGTCAGCGAGCTCGGCAGCGAGATCACAGCAGCCTATCCAAATGGAGAGCTGTTGGTGCTTGGTTTGCTCAAAGGAAGCTTCATCTTTCTCAGCGATCTTGTGCGTCAGATAGCGCGGCCCCTGCAGGTCGATTTCCTGGTGGCCTCCAGCTACGGAGAGGGAATGGTTTCGAGCGGCTCCGTTAACTTGGTGTATGACCCGGAAACACAGCTGGAGGGGAAAAACATCCTTCTGGTGGAGGATATCATCGATTCCGGCAGGACGCTCAATCGTCTGATGTCTATACTGAAGGAGCGGGAGCCGCGATCACTTGAGATTTGTGCGCTGCTCCACAAGCGAATCGCTGAAGGCTTGCAGCACAATGCGAAGTTCGTCGGTTTCGATGCTCCGAACGAGTTTCTGGTTGGGTATGGGTTGGATCACGCGGAGAACTTCCGCCACTTGCCGTATATAGCGAGCTTGCAGTAATGCCGATACAAATGCCGAATAAAACGCCTAAGAAGCCGACGAACTGGAGCAAGCTTTCGAAGCAGCTCTCGTTCTGGGTTTTTGTGATACTTGTCCCTGTCGCGATCATTCAGTTTTCCGGGAAGGGGTCCGACGCAACCCCCGAGATATCCTACAGCCAGTACGACGGGGAGCTCCAGCGAAACAACGTCGACAAAGTGACGATCCAGGCGGGCCGTCTGCTAACTGGGGAATTCAAGAACAAAGTTTCCGTAAAGGGTCACTACGTTCAGAAGTTCAAGTCGCTGTTGCCGACCGAGAACTCGAGCGACGAAATAACTCGCCTCCGCGACCATGGAGTGCAGATTCAGGCCGAGGATGCCCGCCCGTCGTTCACGACGATTCTGATCAGCCTCTTTCCGTATCTCCTGATCTTCGGAATCTGGTTCTTCCTGTTCAGGTCGATGCAAGCGGGTGGGGCAAAGGCGTTCAGCTTCGGCAAGTCCAAGGCGAAACTCCTCACGGGCGACACACCCAAGGTGACGTTTGATGACGTCGCCGGAGCCGACGAAGCGAAGGTCGAGCTCCAGGAGATCATCGAGTTTCTGAAGGATCCGCAGAAGTTCACCAAGCTCGGCGGACGTCTGCCGAAAGGTGCATTGCTCGTCGGACCGCCGGGTACCGGTAAGACTTTGCTCGCACGAGCAGTCGCTGGTGAAGCCGGGCGGCCGTTCTTCTCGATGTCCGGATCGGACTTCGTCGAGATGTTCGTTGGCGTTGGCGCCAGCCGCGTGCGTGATCTATTCGAGCAGGGAAAGGCTCATGCGCCGTGCATCATCTTCATCGACGAGATCGACGCCGTCGGCAGACACCGCGGCGCAGGGCTCGGCGGTGGTCATGACGAGCGCGAGCAAACGCTCAATCAGCTGCTCGTCGAGATGGACGGTTTCGAGTCGAACGAAGGCGTGATCCTGATTGCCGCGACGAATAGGCCTGACGTGCTGGATCCAGCGCTGATGCGCCCAGGTCGCTTCGACAGGCAAATCGTCGTCGATTCTCCGGATCTCCGCGGACGCGAAGGCATCCTGCGCGTTCACATTCGGAACAAGCCGATGGCTGACGACGTCGATGTCACGACACTCGCGCGCGGAACACCAGGAATGGCCGGAGCCGACCTCGCGAATCTCGTGAACGAAGGCGCGCTCCTCGCCGCCCGTCGCAACCACGAAAAGGTCTACATGGCCGATCTCGAGGACGCGAAGGACAAGGTGATGATGGGCGCCGAGCGGAAATCGATGGTCATGAAGGACGAGGAGCGCAAGCTCACCGCGTACCACGAGAGTGGACACGCGATCTGCGCGATCAAGGTCAAGGGCAACGACCCGCTCCACAAAGTCACGATCGTTCCCCGCGGCCGCACTCTCGGCGTTGCGTGGACTCTGCCAGAAGATGACCGCGTGTCGGTAACGCGCGAGCAGCTGGAGGCGAATCTCGTCAAGGCGTACGGTGGCCGCGTCGCCGAGGAGCTGGTGTTCGGTCGCGATCGCGTCACAACTGGCGCTGCGAGCGACATTCAGCAGGCAACCGGTCTTGCGCGCCGATATGTGTCGCAGTGGGGACTCTCGGACGAGATCGGACCGATTCTTGTCGGCGACAACGAGCAGGAGCTTTTCCTCGGACGCGAGCTTCAGACACGGCGCGAAGTTTCCGAACGGACCGCGCAGCTCGTTGACTCCGAGGTGTCACGGGTGATCAAGGAAGCATACTCGAGAGCCACACAGGTACTTCAGGAGAACATGGAGCTGCTGCACACAGTAGCTGCAGCTCTGCTCGATCGAGAGACGCTGACCGGCGACGAAGTGGCCGCGCTCGCGCGTGGCGAGAATCTTCCTCCGCGTCCCGTGAGTCCGCCGCCATCAGCGCCGGCGCTCACTACGCCAGTCATGCACCCCAAGCCGTCCAAGCCGCCTCTGTTCGGAGGTCCGGAGGTAGCGCCGGCGTGAGTTTCTCCTGGCCGTCGAAATCGCAGCGGCCAACCATCTTCGGAATCCTCAACGTTACCCCCGACAGCTTCAGTGACGGGGGTAACTTCTTTTCTGCCGATGCCGCCATCGCGCAGGCGGACCGAATGATTTCGGAGGGCGCGGACGTCATCGACGTGGGCGGCGAATCGACGAGACCTGGAGCTCAGCCCGTGAGTGCGCGCGACGAGTTGAAACGAGTCCTCCCGATAATTCGCGCTATTCGGTCGAGGTGGAATGACGTGGCAATCTCAATCGACACGGTCAAGGCGGAGACAGCGCGCGCCGCGCTCGCAGAGGGCGCGTCCATAGTGAACGACGTTTCGGGCATGTCGCTCGATGCCGAGATGCCGCGTGTGTGCGCTGAGGCGGGTTGCAGCGTCGTCCTCATGCATTCGCGAGGGACGGTTGGCGAAATGGCGAGCTATGATAATGCCAACTACGGCAGCGATCCCGTTGGGGAAATCCTTGCGGAGCTCGAAGAGCGCATTCAAACGGCACAGCGCGCCGGCATCCACCCTGGAAGGATTGCGCTCGATCCGGGGATCGGGTTCTCCAAAAAGACCGGACACTCGCTCGCTGTTCTGGTCGAGCTCGCGCGGATCGTTGCCAAAGGTTATCCAGTGTTCATCGGGGCGTCACGAAAGCGCGTAATCGCGGAGTTGATCCGCTTCACATCCGCGAGCGGCACGACCTCGCACGGAACGACGCTTTCGCCACAGACTGTATCCAATGAGGACCGCGACATGGCCACCGTTGGCGTCAACGTCGTTGCTTTTTTCGCCGGTGCTCGGATCTTTCGCGTACACAATGTTCGTCCGAATCGCCTCGCGCTCGATGCCGCCTGGGCGCTCACGCCCGAGGAATCAGAGATATTTGCCGGCTAGGCCACTGCCGAATGAGAGTAAGGCAAAAAATCCAGGTGGACCTTGTCGGGCGTCGCCCGAACGTGCTCAAAGCAGCGGCCACAGGCCTACTGCGGATATCGCTTCTTGAAGACGAGCGCGGCCGAGGCGTGACTCATTGCGTACGTAGAATCCTCCAAAGTGTGAACGACTCTGCAATTCCGAGCGGGACGATTGGGCAACTCGCGAGCCGCTGAAGTAATTTTGACTGGGTACTCCAGACCGAGGCACATCAGATAAGACGCTTTCCTTCGCCGGGCTGGACGACGGCAGCGATCCTATTGTTCGTCTACATGCTCACCCTGGCGCCGGGCGTCACACCCTGGGACTCGGGCGAGTTTCTCGCCGCCATCCACGGCCTTGGGATTCCCCACCCGCCGGGAACTCCGCTTTACGTGCTGCTCGCACGCGTGTGGAGCATGGTGTTCGCCGAAGTTTTCGGGTTCGCCCGGGCGATCAATCTATTCTCGGCCGTGTGCACAGCGCTGGGCTGCGGCATCCTCGCCGAGCTCTTCGCGAAGTGGACGGGCGACGGATTCGCCGCGACTGCCGGCGGAATTGCGGCGGGACTCATGTCCACCGTATGGCTCAGCGCCACCGAGACAGAGGTGTACGCCGCTGCGCTTCTCTTCGGGTGCATAATACTGTGGGCAGCGGATCGAGCGGGCGAGCGATCAGACATGCGCTGGGCTCTGCTCGCGGCGTACTTGAGCGGACTCGCCTGGACTCTTCACCTTACCGCGCTTCTGGTGGTTCCAAGCGCGATCCTTCTCGTGTTCAGCACGCGCGACGGCTACTTCGCCGTGCCAGTTGGCAGGCGGTACGTCGATGGCCGCCGTGAAGTGCATTCATTCAGCAGGCTGCTCAAGGCCTCGATCCTCGTTGCGTTGGTCGGCATGACGTGCGTGTTATTTCTCCTGATTCGCGCGCGCCACGATCCGCCAATCAATCAGGGGAATCCATCCAACGTGCGGGCTCTGATCGACGTCGTCCTCAGACGTCAGTACGCAGTTGCACCCGTTTGGCCGCGACAGGCGCCGATCTATCTCCAGATTGGGAATCTTTTCGAGTACGCGGACTGGCAGTTCGCCAGGGGACTGGCTCAAGATGCTCCACCGAGCTTGTGGAGGACGCCAGTGACTGTGGTGTACGCAGTGCTCGGCATCGTCGGGTTCTTCGCGCATCGCACGATGGACCGCAGAAGTTGGCGCGCGATGGCACTTCTGTTCTTCGTTTCAACGCTGGGCGTGGTCGCCTACCTCAACCTAAAGGCAGGTCCTTCCTTCGGCGTGGGATATCTGCCCCCGAACGCGCTCCATGAAGCGCGCGAAAGAGATTATTTCTTTTTCTTTGGTTTCGTGTGCTGGGGGCTCTGGGCTGGCTTCGGCTCGATACGCTTGTCCCGTCTTGTGCGACCGCCTATGAGCACTCTCGCGATAATTCTTCCATTTGCTCCTGCGCTGTTCAACTGGGCAGCGGTTGACAGGCGCACGAACGCAGACGAAGCGAAAGCGCGAGTGGAGTCCGGCGAGATGCTGTCCCGAGTCCCGCCAGCCGGAGTGTTTTTGGCTATAGGGGACAATGACACTTACCCGCTCTGGTACCTCCAACAGGCCGAAGGCACTCGGCGAGACGTAACGATCGTTACCGTGCCGCTGCTCGGCGCCAAATGGTACCGTGCCGAGCTCGCGCGTCGGTACAAGCTGCTCGACTCGACGGCTGTCAATCGATGGCTCGGAGCCGACAGCACAGTTGCGCTGATCACGAAGCGGTCCTACGACCAGAACCGCCCCGTGATTCACTCACCGTTCTTCGCGCTGGATTCCGCCAAGGCGAGCAAGTAGCCCTTTAGTAGCGGTAGTGCTCCGCTTTGTAGGGACCCTCGATTGGCACCGACAGGTACTCTGCCTGGTCCGGAGTGAGCTTGGTCAGTTTGACTCCGAGCTTGTCGAGGTGCAATCGCGCGACTTTTTCATCGAGTCTCTTTGGTAGCGTGTACACCTTGCACTCGTAGGCGTCGCAGTTGTTGTGAAGCTCGATCTGCGCCATCACCTGGTTGGTGAAGCTCGCGGACATGACGAAGCTCGGATGACCAGTCGCGCAGCCGAGGTTGAGCAAGCGCCCTTCGGCGAGAATCATCACGCTGTGCCCGTCGGGAAATACGTACTCGTCGTACTGCGGCTTGATCTGCACCCGTTTGATGCCTTTCACCTTTTTGAGCCCGGCCATGTCGATCTCGTTGTCGAAATGGCCGATATTGCCGACGATCACCTTGTCTTTCATCCGCGCCATGTGTTCGGCGGTGATGATGTTCTTGTTGCCGGTGGCCGTGATGAAGATGTCGGCACTCGTAACTACATCGTCGAGGGTCGTTACCTGATAGCCTTCCATAGCGGCCTGCAGCGCGCAGATTGGATCGATCTCAGTTATGACTACCCGCGCTCCCTGACCTTTCAGCGCCTGAGCGCAGCCCTTGCCCACATCGCCGTAACCGCAGATTACCGCGACCTTGCCGGCGAGCATTACGTCCGATGCGCGCAGGATTCCGTCGGTGAGCGAATGCCGGCAGCCATAGAGGTTGTCGAACTTGCTCTTCGTGACCGAGTCGTTGACGTTGATCGCGGGGAAGAGGAGCGTTCCCGCCTCCATCATCTGGTACAGACGGTGAACGCCGGTTGTAGTCTCTTCAGATACGCCGCGGAGATCCTTTGACATCCGCGTCCAGCGCTGCGGATTCTTTTTGAGCTCGCGCCGCAAGAGATTCAGGATCACGCCGTACTCCTCTGAATCCTTTTTTTCGTTGTAATCGGGAACGCGGCTCGCCTTCTCGAATTCGACGCCCTTGTGGACCAACAATGTCGCGTCGCCTCCGTCGTCCAGCAGAAGGTTCGGCCCGGACCCATCCGGCCAGACCAATGCCTGATCAGTACACCACCAATATTCCTCGAGCGATTCGCCTTTCCAGGCGAACACTGGCGTTCCCTGCGGATTGTCGATCGTGCCGTTTTTTCCGACTACCACGGCCGCAGCTGCGTGGTCCTGCGTCGAGAAAATGTTGCACGAAACCCAACGTACGTCAGCGCCGAGCTCGGTGAGAGTCTCGATGAGCACTGCTGTCTGAACCGTCATATGAAGACTGCCCATGATTTTCGCGCCAGCGAGGGGCTGTTTTCCCCTGTACTCTGCGCGCAAGGCCATGAGACCGGGCATCTCGTGCTCAGCGAGGCGAATTTCGTTGCGGCCGAATTCAGCCAGCGAAATGTCCTTGACCTTGTAGGGCTCGCGTCCGCGCTCCGCGGCTGCGGTGAATGCGTTCATCGGTTCTGCGATTGTTGCCACTGTGCGCTCCATTCGAGTGTTCGTTGGTGTTGGTCAGGCGGTCTTCATGAGGCTAACCGCATCCGATTTCTTTCGAGACCCGATGCGGGTCGACAGGGCTGCTCGTTTTCCCATCGCGGTGAAGAGCATTGGTCCTTTTGCGTCAGGATCGGGCGGCAATGGATTGTATCGATAGCTCTCCAATCCCGCGTCCTTCATCCACCCGCCCAGCGTCGCGCTGTCAAAGCCTTGCCAGACGTGACCCATAGTTTGCCGCAAGTCCTGGCGGTCGTGCGGCATCATGTCGAGCACCAGGAGACGGCCTCCGGCCTTGAGAACGCGTACCGCTTCGCCGATCACGCGCGCAGGCTCCGCCACGTAGTGAAGGACCAGAAATAGCAGCGCTACATCCACTTCACCGTCTCCGAGCGGAACGGACTCCAGCCGTCCATTTCTGATATCGACGTTGTCCAAGCCGTGCAGTCGTTTTCGCGCTGCGGACAACATCGCATTCGACTCATCGACCGCGACGACTTGCCCGACGAACGGCGCGATCGACTGTGTAATCGCACCGGTTCCGCAGCCAAGATCCGCAACGGTCCAGTTTTCGTCGAGCAAGCCGAGGAGGGCCACGTCCGCGCGGCGACCGAAAAGCTCGAGTCGCATTCTGTCCCAGTGGCCTGCGGACGTCGAAAAAAATTGCTGCGACCGCGTGCTGCGTTCCGCGAGCACGGCCTGTGTGCGGCGAGCGTCGTGTTCCGCGGCCGAGGAGTGCACGATGTCCTCGCGTACTACCTGCCAGAGGCGCCGGCTCGACGCGTCGAGAGATTTGGATGCAATGCGGTAATGGCGGCTGGTGCCCGCGGCGCGAGCTTCAACCCACCCCTCGGCGCTCAAGACTTTGAGGTGCCGACTGATGGTGGATTGGGGCAGCTGCATGATCGAGCGCAGCTCATTGACAGTGAGCTCGTTCCGTTCGAGGGCGAGCAGAAGCCTGCTCCTCGTTGGATCGGCGAGTGCGGTCATCTGCCCGAAGAGGGCGGTCGGGGTCAAGTGATCAATCCGTTCATCCGGATTTAAGACTATTACAAGTTCGCCGATTGGTCAAGTCCGGCCGGTGGGCTGACACGCGCGCGCTCGGGCCCCGAGCCGGCAACCCAACGAAGAGTTTGCGCCATGCTCAAGCGCGCGACGATATTGTCAGGATCATGCCAGCTCACCCAACGCCGCAGCGGAATTTCGAAGGGAGTCTTCGCCGCCTGGACGAGATCCTCGCCGCCCTCGAGGGCGAGCAAGCCGGATTGGACGCGTCCCTCGCGCTATTCGAGGAGGGTGTGGAGCTCCTTCGCGTGGCGTCGGCGGAGCTCGGTCGGGCCGAGACGAAGGTGCAGATGCTCATCGAGAAAGCGGGCGGGCAGTTCGAGTTGAGGGAGATAGATCTCTAGGGAATCGTCGTCCCCCTTCGATGCGGACCGCCGGGCCATCGAGCTGAAGCTCGATGAGATTTGCGGCGATCGTCTCGTGACGCTCCCAACCGGTATCGCCGACGCGATACGGTATGCGCTGGAGAGTCCGGGGAAGAGAATCCGGCCGCTGCTTTTGCTATACGCGTATCGCGCTGCGGGCGGGGCTGGCGACGCAGTGGCTCTTTCGTGTGTCCCCGAGCTGATTCACACCTACTCTCTGGTTCACGACGATCTCCCGTGCATGGACGATGACGACGTGCGCAGGGGGCGTGCGACGGTACACAAAGTCTATGGCTCTCGCACCGCTATTCTTGCCGGTGTCGCACTGCTTCCGATCGCTGCGCTGGTGCTGAGGGACGCAACGCGAGCGATGCAATTACCCTCGAAGGCGAGAGCCGAGATTCAGCATCGCATGCTTGTCGCGGCTGGCGTCTCTGGAATGATCGGCGGCCAGGCCCGTGATCTGTCTGGCGAGGGGCTGGCGCTTTCGCTCGAAGAAAGGGAGCGGATTCACGAGTCGAAGACAGGAGCGTTGATGATTGCCTCACTGGAGGCCGGCGCTCTCGCAGCGGGCGCCCCCGACGAGACGATGGATGCATTGCGGATGTACGGACGCGCCGTGGGCCTCGCCTTCCAGATCATGGACGACGTACTGGACGTCACATCGACGACGGCAGTGCTCGGCAAAACGGCAGGACGGGATGCCGTCCTCGCAAAAAGCACATATCCCGCTTTGCTTGGAGTAGAGGGAGCCAGGGACCGTGCGCGGAGTCTCATCGCGGACGCCCAGGATGCGCTCCGGCAGCGGGATATCCTCACGCACGAGCTATCCCAAGTCGCTAATTTCATGATAGCACGGACCTCCTGAATTCAACGCCAAGTATGTCCATTCTCGATCGAATCGATTCGCCGGTGGACCTCAAGCCGATGACGCGCGACGAGCTGCGCGCGGTGGCCGAAGAGATGCGGACGCGTCTGATCGAAGTGTGTTCGCGAACGGGCGGCCACATTGGCGCTGGCTTGGGCGTAGTTGAGCTGACGGTCGCACTCCACGCAATTTTCGACGCCCCCGCCGACAAAATCGTATGGGACGTCGGACACCAGGGCTATCCGCACAAGCTTCTTACTGGAAGACGCGAGCGAATCGAGACCCTCCGTCAGGAAACCGGGCTGTCCGGATTTTTGAAGCGCGCCGAAAGCGACTATGATGCCTTCGGCGCCGGACACGCTGGCACCGCCATCTCTGCCGGCTACGGAATGGCCGTCGCGCGCGACTTGAACGGACAGCAATTCAAGGTCGTCTCGATCGTAGGCGATGGCGCGCTGACGTGCGGCCTCGCCTACGAGGGATTGAACAACGCGGGAGCCTCGGAGCGCGATTTCATCGTAGTCCTCAACGACAACGAGATGTCGATCGCTCCAAACGTCGGGGCGATGTCGAAGTACCTCACGTCGATTCAGCGCAACCCTCTCTATAACCGCGTCAGGTCAGCGATCGGGTCAGTCGTCGACGCCGCCCCGGGCCCCTTGTCCGGAGTGGCCACGCTCGTGAGAAAGTGGGAAGAGAGTATGAAATCCTTTCTCACTCCGGGCGTACTGTTCGAAGAGCTCGGCTTCCGCTATTTCGGGCCGATCGACGGCCATGACATCGATGCACTGATGGATACGTTCGCAGCCGTCAAAGACCTCAGCGGTCCACGGCTGATTCACTGCATTACTCAGAAGGGAAAGGGATTTCCCGCCGGCGAGCACGTCGAGAAGTGGCACGCTCTCCCGCCCGGACACGATCCCTCGACAGGGAAGCTCAGAAAGGTCTCATCTTCCAACAGCGCCTACACCGCGGTATTCGGGCAGGCACTCGTGGATCTCGCGAAAGAAAATCCAAAGGTCGTCGCGATAACGGGGGCAATGCCGAGCGGGACGGGAACGACTGCGTTCGCGAAGACCTTTCCTGAGCGTTTCTTCGACGTCGGCATTGCAGAAGGGCACGCAGTCACGTTTGCTGCCGGTCTCGCAACTGAGGGGATTCGTCCCGTTTGCGCGATCTATTCCACGTTTCTTCAACGCGCGTACGACAACGTCATCCACGATGTTGCGATCCAGCACCTGCCCGTGATCTTCGCGATGGATCGCGCAGGCCTGGTGGGAGAGGATGGGCCCACCCACATGGGATTGTACGACATTGCCTACATGCTGGCCGTTCCCGGAATGGTGGTCACGGCGCCAATGAACGGAAGCGAGATGGTAGCGCTGCTGCGGAGCGGGCTCGACTACGCGGAAGGTCCGTTTTGTCTTCGCTACCCTCGTGATGCTACTCCGGACGTGGTGCCCGCGACCTCGGGCATCGCAGGTGTAGCGCATGGAAGCTGGGAGATCCTGCGTCGCGCCACGAACCCTCAGCGCGATGCGGATCAGGCGATCGCCATACTCTCCGTCGGGACCATGGTGCTTCCTTCGCTCGCCGCCGCGGAGATTCTCGCGGAAGCCGGCATTAGCGTGACCGTGGTGAACTGTCGGTATCTCAAGCCACACGACGAACGCGCGCTCTCCGAGGTGATACGCGATCATCACAACATTCTCGTTGTCGAGGAAGGGGCGGTTGTGAACGGATTCGGCTCGCACATGACCGCCGTAATCGCCGAGATAGACCCGTCGGTGAAGGTGGTGGCGCATGGTGTGCCCGACGATTTCATCGATCAGGCGCCGCGCACAAAGCAGTTGGCGCGCCTCGGCCTCGATCCGCGTGGAATCGCGAAGCGCGTCACCGCCGCGTTCGGCACGGAGAGTTTGCGGGGCACCCACCTTCGTGCCGTCTGATGCGGCTTGGTGTCATCGGGCATCAAGGTTATGAGGATCTGGCGGAGATCCTCGCTACGTTCTTCCGCCTTGCTCCGACTCTGGGGATTGAGCCTTTTCTGGAGCAGGGTCTCCACGAAGTAGCGGGCAAGGGATCGCGGCTCGAGAATCCGGAGCAAATCGACGCGCTCGTGACTCTGGGTGGCGATGGTACCCTTCTGCGCGGCGCGCGCTTTCTCGACGGTCACGACATTCCGATTCTGGGAGTGAATCTCGGAAGGCTTGGGTTTCTCACGAGCTGTCATAGCGAAGACGTCGAAGATGCGGTGCGAAATCTCGCGAGTGGCGACTACGTCGCTCAGCCACGAATGGCATTGAGTGCGAGAGCAATGGATCAGGACGGTCAGTGCCGCAACCAATGGCGCGCCCTCAATGATTTCGTTCTGCACAAGGGTGGATTCGCCAGAGTCGTGCGTCTCAATGTCTTTGTCGACGACGAGAGCATCGGCACCTACGCCGCCGACGGAATCGTCATCTCCACTCCTACCGGATCGACGGCATACAGTCTTTCGGCTGGCGGCCCAGTGGTTGTCCCGACGCTTGAGTCGATCGTGATAACACCGATCTCGCCCCATACTCTCGCGATCCGGCCGATGGTGATTCCAGCCGACGCAGAAGTGACGGTTGAAGCACCGGAGACTCCGACCGAGCTCATGGTAACTGTGGATGGCCAGGTTGGCACGAGCTTCGTAAAGGGCGAGAAGCTTAAAGTGAGAAAGGCGGACAATCCGGTGCGCATCGTCCGCTTTCCGGGCGCCACCTTCTTCGAGCGCATGAGAGTCAAGCTCGGCTGGGGCGGGCTGCCGGACAGCGACGAAAGAAGCTGATGCTGACAGAGCTGCGAATCCGGAATTTTGCGATCATCGAATCCGTGACGCTTCCACTCGCCGAAGGCTTCAACGTTCTATCGGGCGAGACGGGAGCGGGGAAGTCGATCATAGTGGGCGCTCTGGGTCTGTTGCTCGGCGAGCGCGCGAGCGCCGACCTCATTCGGTCGGGCGCTGAGAAGGCGACTGTCGAGGGTGTCTTCGATATCTCCGGCGCAAAAGGCATCGCATCCGACGCTGACGCGCGCGGCATCGAGGTCGAAGACGACACTCTCGTTCTCAAGCGCGAGATTGCAACCAGTGGGCGGGGACGGGCCTGGATCAACGGGGCGCCCGTCACTGCGACGGTGCTCGCGGAGATCGGTCGCCAACTTGTGAATCTCCACGGTCAGCACGATGCTCAGACCCTCATCGACGCGGAGTCTCAGCGAGAGATCCTCGATGCCTTCGGCGGGGCGTCGACTCAGGCTACTCTGGTACGCGTGGCGTACGAAGAGCTCGCCGGGATTCGTCGCGACATTTCGACTCTCACGACACGTCGCGCGGAGGCTGAGAAACGCGCCGATTATCTGCGCCACGTCGCCAAGGAAATCGAAGATTCCCGCGTCTCACCCGGCGAAGACACTCGGCTCGAAGACGAGGCGCGGGTTCTGGAGAACGCCGACGAGCTCAGGACACTTGCGACCGGCCTCAGCGAGCTTCTTGCCGGCGACGAGGGAAGCATCCTCTCTCAACTCGGTCTCGCGCAACGCCCGCTTACGGCGATCGAGCGCATTGACCCGTCTGCGGCGCGGATGCAGGAGCTCTTTGATGCAGGCTTCTATTCGCTGCAGGAGCTTGCGAGAGCTATTGAGGATTATGCGGGAACGGTGGATCTGGACCCGGCTCGGCTCGAAGAGGTGCGCCAGCGCCGCGATCGTCTTTTTGGGCTTCTCAAGAAATATGGTCCGGCGCTCGATGATATCATCGAGACGGGTCGCTCCGCTCGGGCCGAGTTGGATCTGATCGATACGGCGCAATTCGATCTCGCAAACCTGAATGCTCGAGAGACGGAAACGAGGCGTCGTCTTCTGGCTGAAGCCGAGAAGCTCTCCGAGATGAGGATGGCGGCGGCGAAGAAGCTGTCGAGAGCAGTAGACGGGTTGCTGCCCGAGCTCGGCATGCCCGACGGAAATTTTTCGGTGGCCCTCGTTGCGCGCGACGAGCCAACGGCCGAGGGCGGGGAAGACATCGAGTTCCGTGTTGCTCTGAACGTCGGACACGAGGAGCGTCCCCTCGCGCGGGTCGCATCAGGCGGGGAGCTATCGCGCGTCATGCTCGCGCTGAAAACGATTCTCGCGCGCGTCGATCGCATCCCAACATTGATTTTCGACGAGGTCGACGCTGGTATCGGCGGGAGAGTCGGTCTCCAGGTCGGTGACACACTGCGGCGAGTCGCGCGCGAGCACCAGGTCTTCGCGATTTCACACCTTCCGCAGATCGCCGCCCGTGCGCATCACCACATCGTCGTCGCAAAAGGCGCGAAGGGCGGAGTGACGACAGCCGACATCTCGGTACTCGACGGAACGAGCAGAGTGAATGAGATAGCGCGAATGCTGGGGGGCGACCCCGAAAGCAAAGTGAGTCGCGCGCATGCAAAGGAGCTGTTACAGAGCGGAAGCGCCGCGCCGGCATAACTGGCGTTTGCGGCTACCGGCCTCCGAAAATCCTGGTGTAGAGCCGCAGCACTATTTGATCGGTAAAGAACTTCGGCTGATTCCCGCCGGAGCCCTTTATGGTCTGCCAGTGAAGGTACGTCACTTCGAAAGGAAACTGGGCCGTGCCCTGGTCCACCGCGTAAAGATTCGAGTACGTGATGCCGCCGCCAGCGCGGTGCTCACGGGTCTCCGTCTCGAGACCGAGCGTCGATGCATCAATGGTGAGGTCCGAGAAACCCGTCACCGCGGCCGGGATCGTGAAAGTGCCGGTGTAGTGATCTTCTGCTTTATGACTATAGACGTATTGGCCGGAGATGGAAAAGAAATTGTTTACGACCAGGCGTGGGCTGGTTTCGAACTCCATCGTCGTTCCGAGCGCCCGGTGCACCATCTGGCGCCGATAACGCGGCGCTAGCTCCTCGTTTGGGAGGTCGGTGATGCGCATCTCCTGGTCATCGGCGAACGGCTTGTTGACGCGAAGAACGAAGGATTGCCAGAACTTGCTGCCGATTAGGAGATCGCTGAACCATCGCCCTTCAACCGCTTTGGCGCCGCGGCCGGTTCCAATGTCGATGAAGTTGTCGGGCGATTCGATCTGGCTGGTCGGAAAGCGGTAAACCCCGCCGATGGACGTACGGAAATTCAAGCCATGTGGCGACATCCGCGCACGAGTGTTTCCGTGAAACGAATCGAACACGGAAATCTTGCCGCCGATGTCGACGTCACCGAAGTGCGAGTGCCCCGTCGTCGCGAGCGGGGCGGCGACGAATCCGAATGTCGTGTCGGACAAAATCGTCTGGGCGTCGAGTGCCGTCAGCCGGTTCTGCGATGCGAATGGACCGCTGGCGCTGATCTGTGGGACCCCCAAGCCAGCGAACTGCGCATACAGCGCCTTGAAAGCCGCCACGCGGGCTTCGATCGCAAGCTGCGCGTCCGTGCCGGCGATCGGCACGAACGCCGAGGTCGCGTAAATCCCGTTGACTCCGCCGGCAAAAGATCTCGAATTGTCGACGAGCGACTGCGCGGTGGCCCGTTGCGCATTGAGTTGTGAACAGCCCGCTCCTCCCGGATTTGCCGCGCAATTCCTCAGGTCCTGATCCAGAGCGTCTGCCGACGCAGTGAACTGGGAGAACATCGCCGTGTTCTGAGCCGCAGCCGCGGTGTTCGCCAACGCGGGATTGAAGCCAAGGTTTCCTTCGATTCCGGCAGTGTTGAAGGAGAAGAACGCCCCGGTCTGGGTAGTCACGTACGGGACCTGTACTGCGATTGAAATCCTGCTCGTAAGTCCCGCTTCGAGGACCAGCGGAATTGAATTGACCCTGTCCCGAAGATTCAGCTGGGCGTTACCCAAAGTCGCAAACCAGTTCGGGTCTCCGATGATCTGCTGGACAGTGGACTGCAGGCCATTGAGGCTCGGAAACTGTTTCACGCCAACTGTGTCGAGCGTGAAGTCGATTCCGAGTGGCTCGAGCGATCCATTGGCCCGCCCAGGTGTGCCACTCCCGTAGCGCTCGTTGAACGATGTCCAGTCCCCACCGACTTGCAGGCGAAACATTCCGCGGGGAAGTACCGAGGCATCGTCGCCCACGCCGAGCACCCGCTGGGCAGGCAGCGCACTGGAGAAGGTTGATATTGACGCGAGCGCCAGCGCGTAAATGCTGGAGGGGCGGAAGTGCATTCGGCTTGGCACGATGTGAAGGTGCGCGTGGGGCGGTCGTCTGAGTAGTGGGCGTCCGCTGGCCGGTGACGTTATCAATTCGCGTGAGGTTTTGTCAACTTGAGAGTAAGACTCCGATTGCACCGGGTGAGTGCCGCTTGTTAGCGTCGTTTTGCGCCAATAGGTTTGTCACCAGATGCGGGAATAGCTCAGTTGGTAGAGCACAACCTTGCCAAGGTTGGGGTCGCGGGTTCGAGTCCCGTTTCCCGCTTCGTTTC